>JBBRDX010000078.1:0-13465 GCA_038203515.1 Actinomycetales bacterium
GCCAACTCCAGTCCCCGCCCCGCATCCGTCCTCGCAACCCCCTCCCAGCCCCCCTCGCAACCGCGCGCGCCACCCCCCTCGCCACCGCGCTCGCCACCCCCTCGCAGCCCCCTAGCCGCCCCCTCGCAACCGCGCTCGCCACCGCGCTCGCCACCCCCCTCGCCGCCCCCCTCGCCACCGCCCGAAATGCAGGACTAACGCGAGGTCACCCCAATGGACAGCTGGGTAGGCTCACGAAAAAGTGCTTCGATTCCTGCATTTCGCGCACAAGCGGGCAACACAATCGGGAAACACAAGCGGGCAACACAAGCGGGAAACACAAGCGGGCAACACAATCGGGAAACACAAGCGGGCAACGCAAGCGGGCAACACAAGCGAACAGGTGGCACAGGGACGCGGCCGCGTGGTGCCCAGAGCTTCTCAATAGGGGATTCGCGTAGCGAATCCAGACAGGTGGGCGAAGCTCGCTAGAGCTTCTCGATCGGCGCCAGTTTGATGAGCAGTCGCTTGCGACCCGCGGTCTCGAACTGCACCTCGGCGATCGACTTGGGGCCGGTGCCGGTGACCGCCGTCACGCGACCGTCGCCGAAATCGACGTGGCGGATGCGGTCCCCCACGGCCAGGGTGAGGTCGCCGTTGTCCCGCACCACGTTCGTCACCCGGTTGGCCCACTCGGTCTTCGGCTGGGCCGCACGCTCGGCCCGGGCCGCCCGAGCGAGGGCGGTGGCCCCCGGTCCGCTGGCCGCTCCGTAGCCAGCAGATCCGTAGCCGGAGCCAACGGCCGGGGCATCCTCCGCTCCGAAACCGCCGCGGCGGGCATTGAGCGCGCGCGGCTGGGTGCCTCCGCGGGAGGTCGCCATGCCAGGTGACTGGCGCCAGTCGATGAGCTCGGGTGGGATCTCCTGCAGGTAGCGCGACGGCATCGCCACCGAGACCTCGCCGAACTGCGCCCGGGTCATCGCGAGAGAGAGGTAGAGCTTGCGGCGCGCGCGGGTGATGCCAACGTAGAAGAGGCGGCGTTCCTCGGCCGGTCCACCGGGCTCGTTCGCCGACATCCGGTGCGGAAGCAGGTCTTCCTCTATGCCGGTGAGGAATACGGCCTCGTATTCCAGGCCCTTCGCGGTGTGCAGTGTCATCAGTGAGACGGTGCCGCTCGAGTCGTCGATATCGTCGGCCGCGGCCACGAGTGAGGTCTCGGTGAGGAAGTCGAGGAGGGTGCCATCCGGATTGTTCTTATCGAACTCCTTGGTCACCGCCATGAGCTCTTCGATGTTCTCGGCACGGGCCTCGTCCTGTGGGTCGCGGGAGGCCCGGAGCGCCTCCACGAGTCCGGTCTTGGTGATGAGAGCGGTGAGGATGTCGGCCACCGAGGCCGTATCCGACGTGAGCGCGACCTCGTCCAGGATCGCGCCAAGGCCCAGGATTGCGGCGGTGATCTTGGGGCCGAAGCCCTGTCTGTCCGCATACCGGAGGGATTCGCGAAGGGTGATCTCGTGCGTCTCGGCGTAGCGCTGTAGGGTGGCCTCCGTCACGCCGCCGATGCCACGTTTCGGGGTGTTCAGGATGCGGCGCAGCGCCATCGGGTCGGCCGGGTTCGCGATCGCGATCAGGTAGCCGAAGGCGTCCTTGATCTCGGCACGCTCGTAGAACTTGGTGCCGCCGAGCACTCGATAGGGCAGGGCCGAGCGGATGAAGATCTCCTCGAGCGCCCTGGTCTGGGCGTTGGTGCGGTAGAAGACGGCGATGTCGCGGTACTCGATGTTGCCGGTGGAATGCAGCTCGGTGATCTCGTCCGCGATGAACTGGGCCTCGTCGTGCTGGCTGTAACCGGTGAAGCCGACGATCTTGTCGCCGTCGCCGACCGTGGTGAAGAGCTTCTTGTCCTTGCGGTCGAAGTTGTTGGAGATGACGGCGTTCGCCGCGCTCAGGATGTTCTGGGTCGACCGGTAATTCTGCTCGAGCAGCACGACCTTGGAGTTTGGGAAGTCGCGCTCGAACTCCACGATGTTGCGGATGTCCGCGCCGCGGAACGCATAGATGGACTGGTCGGAGTCGCCGACGACGGTGAGCGACGCGGGCTCGAGATGCCTGGTCGGATTGCTGAGAAGAGACCCGTCGAACCCCGTCGCGCCCCCGAGCAGGTCGGTGCGGGGCGGCTGGGTCAGCTCCCGGATCAGCGAATACTGGGCATGGTTGGTGTCCTGGTACTCGTCGACCAGGAGGTGCCGGAAGCGCCGCTGGTACAGTGCCGCGACCTGCGGGAAGGCCCGGAACAGGTAGACCGTCTGGCCGATGAGATCGTCGAAGTCGAAGGCATTGGCGCCCTGGAGGCTGCGGGTGTACTCGCGGAAGATGTCGAGAAACACCCGCTCCTGCGGATCGTTGAAGTTTGCCCCACGGGCGTAGGACTCCACGTCGTTGAGCTCGTTCTTGAGCTTGGAGATCTTGCCGGCGATGCTCGAGACGGTGAAGCCGAAGGTGTCGGCATCCAGGTCCTTGATGATCCGTTTGATCAGCGCGCGCGAGTCTGCCGAGTCGTAGATGGTGAAGTTCTTGCCGAAGCCGAAGTGCTCGGCCTCCCGACGCAGGATGCGCACGCAGGCGGAGTGGAAGGTGGAGATCCACATGCCCTTAGCGGCCTGCCCGAGGATCGCTTCGACGCGCTCTCGCATCTCGGCCGCGGCCTTGTTCGTGAAGGTGATGGCGAGAATCTGCGATGGCCAGGCATCCTGGCTCTCGATGAGACTCGCCACCCGCCGGGTGAGCACGCTGGTCTTTCCGGATCCCGCGCCCGCGACGATCAGCAGCGCCTGCCCGCGGTATTCCACCGCTTCGCGCTGCTGCGGATTGAGGCCGGCGAGCAGCGGCGATTCGGAGGGCTCAGCCGGATCCAGGATGAAGGTCATGACTGGCCCAATTGTAGAGCGCGGCACCGACGATTCTGCCAAGGTGCCGGTGAGCAGCCTCCCCTCCCGGCCGCCCCCGTACGCTTAAACGGAACCCCTTGGAGAGAACAGTGCCCGTAACCCCAACCGACCGTGACTTCGACGTCGTCGTGATCGGAGCCGGCCCAGCCGGAACCGCCGCAGCCTTGCGAGCCGCCGAGCTCGGCGCCCGTGTCGCCGTGCTCGAAGCTGACCGCACCGGCGGTACCTGCGTGAACACCGGCTGCGTTCCCACGCGCGTCCTCGCCCGCACCGCGCGCATCACCCGCGAGATGCGTACGGCCGGATCCTGGGGCATCATCCTCACCGAGCAGTCACTCGATTGGCCGGAGACTGTGGCCAGGGTAAAGCGCACCGTAGACCGGGTGCGGTCGATCAAGGCCGAGGCGCATCGATTCGACGCGGCCGGCATCGAGCTGATCCTCGAGGGTCGGGCACGATTTTCCGATGCCAATACTCTCGTACTCGACAGCGGCCGCGTGATCACGGCCGACTCCGTGATCATTTGCGTCGGCGGGCACTCGCGGCGACTTCCCATCCCCGGTGCCGAACTTGCGACCGTTCCAGAAGACCTGCTCTCCCTGCCCGACCTTCCCGCCCGCCTCGCCGTGATCGGTGCCGGCAACACCGGCGCCCAGCTCGTCACTGTCTTCAGCTCCTTCGGCAGTGCGGTCACCGTCCTGGATGTCGCGCCCCGAATACTGATGGCCTCGGATGCCGCTATCGCCGAAGCGGTGAGCAAGGCGTTTCGAGAGCAGGGGGTCACCGTGCACACCGGACTCGACGGGGTGGACAGCCTCTCACGCGGTACCGACGGGTCGATCACCCTGCGCTGGCGGGAGGGTGGCGCCGAGAGATCCGCTCCCTTCGATGCCGTGATCATGGCAACCGGCTGGCCAGCGGATGTCGATGACCTCGGCCTCGAGAACGCAGGGATTACTCCCGCTCGATCGGCGATCCCGGTTGACCAGTATTTCCGTACCGGCATACCGCATATCTTCGCCGTCGGGGATGCGAACGGACGGGACATGCTCGTGCAGGCCGCACATTTCGAGGGGGAGGCCGCAGCGGAGAACGCGGTACTCGACGCGAACCGCCGCACCCCGCATCACCTGCTGCCGGGGGGCGGATTCACCGATCCGGACTACGCCGGTGTCGGACTCACCGAGGCGGTGGCCCGCGAGCGGGATCCGCAATGCGTCGTCTCACGAGTGGACTATTCCACCCTCGACCGAGCCGTGATCGATGACCGCGAGCGCGGCTTCCTGATGCTGATCGCCGACCGCCGACGGGAACTGATCCTCGGCGCGCACGCGGTCGGTGAGAACGCGATCGAAGTGGTGCAGTCGGTCACGACCGCGATGGCCGCCGGCATCGATGTGGCCACTCTCGCGAACGTGAAGTTCGCGTACCCCACCTACAGCGCAGTGATCGGACTCGCCGCTCGGGCGCTGCTGACGGAGCGGGGAGAACCGATGCCGTCGCTTCAGTAGGGCTGGGTCAGTGAGGGGTCAGACCGGTCCAGTTGAGCGGAGGCTGGCCGTTCGGGGTCGGCGCACCCGGGTTGTCGAAACAGGTGTTCGCCTGCCCGGAGGTGGCCTGCGGATGGCCCGCGCTCCGCCTCTGCGTCTGGACACCGACCACGATGAGCGTGACACCCGAAACGAGCGCGATGATTCCCACCGCGAGGTTGATCGTGCCGGTGGTGGGATTGGCGGCGGTGAGCGGCCCGACGATCGACTGGGGCACGAGCCACCACGCTCCGATGACCGCGAGCGCCCCGAGCGCGATGAGGAGGCCGCCGTTGCGGCGACCGCGGAGCCGGATCGCATCGAGTTGGAGGGCGCGTTTCGTCGGATGAATCTCACTCATATCGTGAGGCTAGTGCGTCTACTCCGCGGAGTCCAGAATCTCGATACGGCCGCGGGCGGCTTACTCGATCACCGAAGTAGACCGGTGCCCACAGGATCTCGATACGGAGGGGCGGCCTACTCGATCACCGAAGACGGCCGCGGGCGGCCTACTCGATCAGCCGCGGTGGCCGGGCCAGCGCGGAGCGCGCCTCGATCGCGAGATCAGGCTGGTCGGTGAAGACCCCGTCAACACCCATTCCCATGAGCTCGAGAAACTCGCTTCTCCAATCGCCGAACCGGCGAGCGGATGTTCCGTGCCAAAGGCTTTTCGCAAGAAACTCATTCTCGGCGCGAAGCGTCCAACAGAAGACCATGAGCCCGGCGGCGTGAGCGCGCGCGACGATTTCGGTGCCGACAGTTGAGCCCGAGGAATCCGTCGCCTGCAGGATGTGTTTGTTGAGACTGACGCCATCCACGCACCCGGCGAGCGTCGCCATCCCGTCGTCCGTGAGATAGGAGGCGTACGAGCGAGCGTCGGCCCCCCGCGTCGCCACCTGGTCGGCGGGGGCGCCCTCGGCCTCGACCAGGAACACGTAACGCGCCCGCACTCCCCGGTCGCGGATCTGGCCGAGCGCGGTCTCCTCGAAGCACTCCACCGTGAGCCGATCGTCGTCGCTCCAGCCGGCAGCGGCCAGTTCTGCCGCAAAGAGTTCGTCCAGAGGCAGGCCGATCGACACGAAATAGGTGGCGTGCTTGATCTCGGCGATCATGCCGATCCGCCCGCCAAGAGCGCTCAGCGGCGCCGCGTCGAGCAGGGCCAGCAGGTCGATGAGTCTCAGGATGCCCTCGCCCGCGAACTCCAAGTTGCCGGGCCGCACCTTCGGCAGCCGCTCGGTCGCTCGAAGGGTGGCGAGCTCCGCCCAGGTGAAGTCCTCGGTGAACCAGCCGCCGAGCGTTACACCGTCGATCACCTTCGTGGTGTGGCGGTCAGCGAACTCGGGATGCGACGCCACGTCGGTCGTGCCCGAGATCTCGTTCTCGTGGCGGATCACCAGTACGCGGTCCTTCGTGGCGACGAGGTCGGGCTCCACGGCATCCGCTCCCTGGTCGAAGGCGAGCTGATAGGCCGACCGGGTGTGCTCCGGCCGGTAACCGCTCGCTCCGCGATGGCCGATGACGAGGGAAAGGGGGTGGGTCACGTTCCCACGCTAGGGGATGCCGAAGCTTAAACCTGAGGACCGGCTACTCTCGTGGCCATGGGGAAATGCACGAACTGCGGGGCCGCGCTCGATCCGGGCTGGAAGTTCTGCATCGCGTGCGGCGAACGCGTCGAACCCGCCGAACCCGCCGAACCCGCCGAATCCGCCGAGGAGACCGGAGTGACGGCCACCCCGACACGCGAGCCGATTCCATCGGCCATCCGACCGGACGAGCCGGACGAGCCCCTCCCTCGCAAGCGGGTGGATGCCGCCCTCATCTTCGGAATCGTCATGGCGGTCGGCGGCGGCGTGCTGATCATCCTCGTGGCGATCGCCCTTTTCAGCCCGCGAGGCTGATCGGGTGGGCGCCTCTTCCCGATGGCAGGAACCGACCGCGCGGCTTTTCCTGCGCTGGGGCAGCTATCGCCTTCGCTATGCCGGGGCGATCGCGCTCATCGTGGCCGGCGCGCTCGTGCTCCAGGCCGGATCCGTCTATGCCGACTATCTGATCGTGCTCGGGGCGGGTGCTCACATCACCGGGTGGCTGATCCTGCCGGCCCGGGGCGCCTCGCGAGCGGCGGTTGCTGTTCCGAGTGTGCTTCTCGTGGGCGCACTGCTCCTAGGATCCTTCGCCGCTGTGCTCCTCGTCGGCCCCCTCGCCTTCTGGTTGCTGCTGCGACAGCGTCCGGGTGCGAGCTACCTCGCGACCCTGCTCCCGGTGGCGAGCGGACTGGTGCTGGCGCGGCTCTACCCGCAGTACGGTGATGGGGGAATCGTGGTCGGTGTCTCGCTGGCGGTGATCGTCGGCTCGGCCTGGATCGCGCGCTGGATCGCGGTGCGCTCGGCGCTTCGGCGATAGCGGGGCAATCCCCAGCATCTCGGAGGCCACGGCCGATAAGATTCTTTCATGGCCTCCTCGAATCCCGCTTTCAACCGCTCCCCTGCATTCTCGTCGAATCGCGATGTCGTAGCGAAACTGCAGGCGAATTCTGCGCCGGCAGCGCCGACCGAGGGTATGACGGCTGCCCAGCTCACCGAGCTGTACAGCATTCCCTCCGCTACCCCTTCCGACACCGATCGGATGACCTACGAAGACACGATGGTCAAGATTGTCGTGTCCTTCGTGATCCTGCTGGTCGGCGCCGGCGTCGGATGGTTCATCCCCGTCCTGGCGCTCCCGGCGGCGATCGTCGGCTTCGTGCTCGCCCTGGTGAACATCTTCAAGAAGAAGCCGTCACCGGCGCTCGTGCTCAGCTACGCCGCGGTCGAGGGGATCTTCGTCGGAGGGATCACGGTCTTCTTCGAATCTAAGTTCCCCGGGATCGCTGTCCAGGCGGTACTCGGAACCCTCGTGGTCGTCGGAGTCACCCTCGCTCTCTTCGCCAGTGGCAAGATCCGCGCGTCGAAGAAAGCCACCAAGGTGTTCCTCATCGCAATGGTTGGTTACGTCGTCTTCTCCCTCCTCAATCTGGTCCTCATGGCGACCGGCGTGACGACGGATGCGTTCGGCTTGCGCAGTGCTCCGATAGACTTCCTCGGCGGACTGCCGTTCGGGGTAGTTCTCGGGGTTCTGGTGATCATCATGGCCGCCTACTCGCTCGTTCTCGACTTCGACAGCATCCAGACCGGCGTCAAGCGTGGCGCCCCGCGCATCTACGGCTGGACTGCTGCCTTCGGCATCATGGTCACGGTCGTCTGGCTCTACCTCGAGATCCTGCGGCTGCTGGCGCTGCTGCGCCGCTAGTACGCCGAACGCTCACTCCCACTCGATGGTGCCCGGAGGCTTCGACGTGACGTCGAGCACCACGCGGTTCACTCCGGCCACCTCGTTGGTGATGCGGTTGGAGATGCGGGCGAGCACGTCGTAGGGCAGTCGAGTCCAGTCCGCGGTCATCGCGTCCTCCGATGACACCGGTCGCAGCACGATCGGATGCCCGTAGGTGCGCCCGTCTCCCTGCACGCCGACGGAGCGCACATCTGCCAGCAGCACGACCGGGCACTGCCAGATCTCCTGGTCGAGGCCCGCGGCGGTGAGTTCGGCGCGAACGATCGCATCCGCTGTGCGCAGCAGTTCGAGGCGGTCACGCGTGACCTCGCCGACGATACGGATGCCGAGACCCGGCCCGGGGAACGGCTGGCGGCCCACGATGACCTCCGGCAGACCGAGCTCACGCCCGATGGCACGCACCTCGTCCTTGAACAGTGCCCGAAGCGGCTCGACGAGCGCGAACTGAAGGTCTTCGGGCAGGCCGCCCACGTTGTGGTGACTCTTGATGTTCGCGGTTCCGGTGCCACCACCCGATTCGACGACATCCGGGTAGAGCGTGCCCTGCACGAGGAAGTCGATCGACGCGCCATCCCCCGCCGCCTCCGCGACGAGATCGGCGGCCGCGGCCTCGAAAGAGCGGATGAATTCGCGCCCGATGATCTTGCGCTTGGTCTCCGGATCGCTCACCCCGGCGAGCGCGTCGAGAAACTGGTCGACGGCATCGACGGTCACGAGCCGCACCCCGGTGGAGGCGACGTAGTCCTCCTCGACCTGGCGACGCTCGTCCTGCCGCAGAAGTCCGTGGTCCACGAAGATGCAGACGAGCTGGTCGCCAACGGCCCTGTGCACGATGGCGGCGGCGACGGCAGAGTCGACGCCGCCGGAGAGCCCGCAGATCACCCGCGCCGAACCGACCTGGGCCCGGATGCGCTCCACCTGCTCCGCGATCACGCTCCCGCTGTTCCAGTCGGCGGGGATCCCCGCGGCATCGTGCAGGAAGTTCTCGAGCACGCGCTGGCCGAACTCGGAGTGCTTGACCTCCGGGTGCCACTGCACCCCGTACATCCGCTTCTCGTCGCTCGCGAATGCCGCGACCGGCGTGGATACGCTCGACGCGAGCACGGCGAAGCCCTCTGGCGCCTTCGACACCGAGTCGCCGTGACTCATCCAGGTGGTCTGCTCGGTCGGCTGGTCCCCGAGAAGTGTCGAGCTGCCGGCCGCGAGCCTTACAGCGGTCGAGCCGTATTCGCGAAGGCCCGTGTTGGCGACCTCGCCTCCGAGCTGCTGCGCCATCACCTGGAAGCCATAGCAGATGCCGAGGGTCGGGATCCCGAGCTTCAGGATGCCCGGGTCGAGAGCCGGCGATCCGACCTCGTACACACTCGAGGGCCCCCCACTCAGCACGATTGCGGAAGGGTTGAGGGCGGCGACTTCCGCTGCCGTGATCGTGTGCGGCACGATCTCGGAGTAGACGTTTGCCTCACGCACCCGGCGGGCGATCAACTGGGCGTACTGGGCTCCGAAGTCGACAACGAGTACTCTCTGGTGGTCGGTCTCGCCGCGTATCGTGCTAATGATTCGTTACCTCCGAGGGGGCGGCCGGAGCCGGAGCAGCCTGTTCGAGCTCGGCGAGCTCGAGACGCACGCGACGCGTGATGAAGTGCTCGACGATGAAGGACAGGAACGGCACGACCCCACCGAGGGCGATCTGGATGAACCGCAGGAATGGCCAGCGCATGAAACTCCACAGGCGGAAGTCGGCGAAGAGATAGACAACGTACAACCAGCCGTGGGCGATGAGGATGCCCGTGGACAGGTTGACCGCGCGCACCGTGCCGTCCGGCACCAGCGCAATCAGGCCCTGCGAACCGCCGAGTTCGATCTCCCGCTGCATCGGCGTGTACTTGAGCACCATCTCGAGAACGAGAAGCAACAGCAGCGTGCCGGTGACATATGCGGACACCCGGTACCACTTCACCGCCCCGCGGATCTTCGGGAAGTCGGACAGTCGGGGTCTCAGCGCCATAGGGCTAGTTTAGGTGCGCCGGTTGGGCATCCGCCGCGTTGCCCGGCGACCCGGCCGCCCCTGCATCCTGCTCGGCGGCCTCCTCCTGCTCTCGCTCCCAGGTGTCGCGCACGAGGCGGTACCACAGGAAGATCGCGAAGCCCGCGAAGACCACCCACTCGACCGCGTAGAAGATATTGAGCAGGTTGACCTCGACGTCCGACGAGGGCTTCGGCGAATCGATCCGGGTGAGGCCGGGCGCAGCGACCGCCGACGTGAGGTAACCGCCGTAAACGCCTGCGGCATCCGGGATCGTCCAGGTGTTGAGGAACGCCCCGGGTGTCATCGTCGAGAGCGCTCCGTGTTCGAAGTCGCTGTCCTGCGGGCCTTCGGCGGGGATGTAGCGCCCCTCGATCGGCACGACCGCCACGCTCACCTGCGCCTCGAGAGCCTTCTGTGCGGACACCGCGCCAGCTCGATCCGCGGACCATCCGACCGCTACCGCCAGCCCCGCTGTCGTCGGGCCGGAGTCGAGCCCGGCGGAGAAGTGCCCCACGACCCAGTAACCGGCGGTTCCCTTGTTCAACCGATCGCTCACTATCGACCAGTCCCCCGCATTCCAGCGACCGGTCGCGGTCACGAGCTGCGCGTTGGCACGGTCCGTGACGGGTGACTGGGGCTTCGCGACATTCTCAATGGGCAATGCCGTCTCGGTGTCGCGCTCGATGACGGTACCGGTCGCGACTGCGCGCGCGAGTTGCCACTGGCTGAGCCCGGCGAACCCGGCAGCCACCACCAGGGCGAGCGCCAGCGCCGCGATCCAGCGCGGGCGGCGGGCGACCGTCCACACCGTCACTGTTTCGGTCATGCTCTCAATATTCCGCATCTCTCGTGCGCTCGGCCTGCGCATCCGACTGCGACATCGCCTGTTCGATCAGTCGGTCGGCTGCGGTGACGGCGTGCTCAGGATCCCCGGCATCGAGCCCGACGGTCGCCGCCTCGACCAGGGCGATATTCTCCTCCGCCATGATGGGCTTCTGCTTGGCGGCGGCCTCTCTCTTCTTCTTCTTCTTGGTGCGCAGAATCACGGCGCCGATCTTCTCCGAATTGACCGCCAGTATCGGTCCGATGATCGACAACACCAGCACGTAGAGCCCGGCGAACGGCACGATCCGGCTGTCGAGGCCCCTACTGATCGACAGTGTCGCGAGGATGAGCGCGAACTCTCCACGGTTCTGCAGGATGACCGCGGCGTTGATACCGGCCTGCGGTCCAAGCTTGTTGAGCCAGGCAACGAACTGGCCGGCAATCACATTGAGCAGCACCGTCATCACGACCGCACCGGCCACCGGGAGGAACACGGTCGGAAATTGAGAGATATTGAGAGAGAGACCGAAGTTGAGGAAGAAGAAGGCGCCGAAGACATCCCGCATGGGCAGCGAGAGGTTTTCGATCTTGGAGCGGTATCTGGTGGCGCCGAGCACGAGTCCGATCAGGAAGGCGCCGATCGCATCCGTGACGCCGAGCAGTTCGCCGATGCCGCCGAAGGTGACCGCGAGCCCGAAGAACAGGATGGTGAAGAGCTCGTCGTCCTTGGTACGGAAGAGTTTCGACACCCATTTACCGCCCCAGCGCGCGATGGTGAACATCACCACGAGGAACAGGAACGAGACCCCCAGCTTGCCGACCACTGGCCAGATAGCCGTCTCACCGCTGAGGACGACTCCCACAATGGCGAGGTAGATCGCGATGAAGATGTCTTCGACCACGGTCACACCGAGGATCATCGGCGTCTCGCGGTTGGGAAGCCGGTTGAGCTCGATGAGGAGCTTGGTGACGATCGCGCTCGATGAGGTAGCGGTGATGCCGGCGATGATGAGGGCCTCACGAGTGCCCCAGCCGACCCAGAATCCGAAGGCGAGACCGACGGCCATATTCACCAGGATGTAGGACCCGCCGGACACGATCAGCTTGCCGGCATTGCCGAAGAACTCGTCCTGGTCGAACTCGAGCCCGAGGTTGAACAGCAGCAGGATCAGTCCGAAGATCGCAATGAGCTCGATCTGACCCGAGTCGAATTTGAACGGGAACCAGCCCGTATGCGGGCTCGCTGACAGACCCACGAGCATATAGACCGGGATGGCCGGAAGGCCGATCAGCTTGCCCAACCTGCCGAACACGTACGCGATGAGGAGGAGCGCCCCGAGAATCGCGAGCTCTTCACCCAGATGCACGACTAGCCCCCGGGCGGTGCGTCGACGGGCGCCCTGGTGGCAAGGGCGAGCTCACCCGTGCGGTAGAAGTTGAAGGCCTTGTTCACCTTCTCCGGGGAGCCGGCAACCACGAGGGTGTCGCCGGGAAAGACCTTGAAGTCGTCTGCCGGAGCGGGATTCGCCGACTCGCCACGCACCACCGCGACCACCGTAAGGCCGACGACTCCGTGGGACGCGAGATTGCCGAGCTGCTGTCCGGCGATGTGGTCGTCATAGTCCACGGTGAACCAGTCGATCGAGAGACCCGGGATCTGGTCGAGCTTGTCGAGACCCTCGGTGATGCGGGTGCCGCCGAGCAGTTCGGCGAGGGTGTGTGCCTCGTCTTCGCTCAGGCGCAGGGAGACCTTACTGGCATCCGATCCATCTTCTTCGTCAGCGAAAGTGATCAGGTCGCTGTGTCCGGAGCGGTGAGTGATGACGCCGGCCTTCCCGCCATCGGCGGTCACAAAGGTGTGGAGAACACCTACACCCGGGAGTTTGACCCGTCGGACATCGACCATTGCACTGATCCTTCCAGGATCCGTTAAACCGATGGCCAGTCTACCGTTGCGCCCCTGGGCCCCCGGCAGGTCGGGCCGGGCGCGCGACGATGCCCTCGACAGCTACCTCACCGAGATGATGTCCGGCGCCTCAAGCCGCACGCGATCCGCCGACTCATCGTCGGGTTCCAGCTGACTATCCCGCTCGGCCTGTACGCGCTTGAGGTAGTTGTTGGTCTCGCCCTCTACCTTCGCGGCATCCCAGCCGAGCACATCGCCCATGAGCTTGGCCGCGACCGGGGCTGCGGAGATTCCCCGGTCCCAGGCTTCGATCGAAATGCGGGTGCGGCGCGCGAGCACATCCTCGAGGTGCAGGGCGCCCTCGTGCGTTGCCGCATAGACCACCTCGGCCTCGATGTAGTCGTCGGCACCGGGCAGTGGGGTGTTGAGCGAGGGCGTCTCGCGGATCAGGTCGAGCAGCTCATCCGTCATCACGCCGTAGCGGTTGAGCAGGTGCTCGATACGCACCTTGTGCACACCGAACGCCTTGGCGATCTTTGCCCGCTTGTTCCACGCCGCCTGGTAACCCTCCGCACCGAGCAGCGCGATGTCCTGGGTCACACTCTTGGGCACGTTTGCGTCGAGCGCTGCGGCGGCGGCGTCGATCGCGTCCTTCGCCATGATGCGATAGGTGGTCCACTTTCCACCGGCGACGACGACGAGGCCCGGCACGGTGTGAGCCACAATGTGCTCCCGCGAGAGCTTCGAGGTCTGGTCCGACTCGCCAGCGAGCAGTGGGCGAAGGCCCGCATACACGCCTTCGACGTCATCGCGGGTGAGCTTCACCGCAAGTACCGCGTTCACGTGCTCGAGGATGTAGTCGATGTCCGCGGCGGTCGCTGCGGGGTGCGATTTGTCGAGATGCCAGTCGGTGTCGGTGGTG
>JBBRDX010000079.1:0-13377 GCA_038203515.1 Actinomycetales bacterium
GCGCGCGACGCGTGACCACTCGGGCCGGCTTGTGGCCGCGATGAAGTGCGACAACCCCGGCGGTGAGGTTGCGGTAGGCCACTCGGGTGAACCCGGCGCCGCGGATCCACTGGCTCAACGTCACCTGGTCGGGCCACTCACGGATGGAGTCGGCGAGGTAGGTGTAGGCCTCGGGGTTCGAGCTGGCCGCTCCCACGATCGAGGGCATCAGGTATCGCATGTAAGCGCCGTAGCCGGCGCGGACAATGGCCCGTGACGGCGTGCTGAATTCGCAGATCACGAGCCGACCGCCCGGCTTGAGGACTCGGTACATCTCGGCGAGAGCCTTCTTCGGATTCTCGACGTTGCGAAGCCCGAAAGACACGGTGACGGCGTCGAATTCGCCGTCGGCGAAGGGCAGGTCCATCGCATCCGCCTTGACGAAGGTGATAGTCGGATGCTTCTGCCGACCGACCTCGATCATTCCGGCCGAGAAGTCGGCGGCTATGACCTCGGCGCCGCTCTTGGCGAGTGCGGCGGAGCTCGTTCCTGTGCCTGCTGCGATGTCGAGGATGCGCTCGCCCGCCACTGGCGCAACGGCCCGGGTGGTTGCGAGACGCCAAATAAATGAGTTGCCCATCGACAGGACATCGTTCGTGCGGTCGTAGTGCTTCGCGACCCCGTCGAACATCTCGGCGACCTCTTTGGGTTGCTTAGTCAGATCTGCCTTTGCCACGCATACAAGTGTAGTTCAGCCTTCCTGTGCGTCCGCGGCTCCCAGCGAGGCGCGGCTAGTGTTGGCCGGGTGACCGCATCCGCGCCTTTCGACGATGATGCTGCGGTGGCGCACCTCACCGTCGAGACCACAGCGACAGCGGATCTCGGCCCGCTGGTTCCGCTGCTCGAGCCGCCGCATCCGCTGCTGTGGATGCGCCGGGGCTTCGGCCTGGCCGGGCTTGGTGAAGCCCTCCGGCTCGAGTTTTGCGGCCCCGATCGTGTGCGTGATGCGGCGATCGCGTGGCAACGTATTGCCGCCGCCGCGACCGTGACCGATCCGCTGGATCGAACCGGCACCGGACTGCTCGCCTTCGGCAGTTTCGCCTTCTCCGACACCTCGGCGACGACGAGCGTTCTCATTGTGCCGTCCACCATCATCGGTCGTGACAAGGGGCAGAGCTGGCTGACACGCATCGCTGTCGGTGAACTGGAACCGTTGGTCCCGCCGTCGATGACACCCTACGGGCCGAGGTACCACGTCGACCTCCACCCGGGAACGGTGTCGGGCGCCGACTATCGGGACGCGGTCGCGGCAGCCGTGTTGCGCATCCGTTCCCACGAGCTAAGCAAGGTTGTGCTGGCCCGCGAACTGGTGGGCGAGCTGCCGGATGGCGCGGACATCCGCCGAATGATCGATGTGCTCGCCGTGGGCTACCCCGACTGCTGGACCTTCGCCGTCGACGGCTTTATCGGGTCGAGCCCGGAGACCCTCGTCACGGTGGATGCCGGCTCGGTGACCGCCAGGGTACTGGCCGGCAGCGCAGCCCGTGGGCTCGACGCCGCATCCGACGAGGAATCGGCGACCGCCCTCGCCACCTCGACCAAAGACCAGGACGAGCACCGGTACGCCGTGCAGAACGTGCTCGCCTCGCTGCGATCGCACAGCCCCAACGTGATGGCAAGCGAGATGCCGTTCACCCTCAAGCTGCCTAATGTCTGGCACCTTGCGAGCGACATCGAGGGGGATCTCATCGACGGTTCGACCTCGCTGGACCTGATCGGGTCGCTGCATCCGACCGCCGCCGTGGCGGGAACACCGACCGCGGATGCCCTGCGCATCATCGGGGAATTAGAGCCCTTCGACCGCGGCCGGTACGCCGGTCCGGTCGGCTGGGTGGGGGCGGACGGTGACGGCGAGTGGGCGGTGGCAGTGCGGAGCGCGCAGTTCGAGACGGACGGCCGGGTCACGGCATATGCCGGTGCAGGCATCGTCGCCGAGTCGGTGCCCGAACGGGAGCTGCTCGAAACGCGCATGAAGTTCCGGCCAATTGCGGAGGCGTTGGACTGAGGCGCCGGCCTGCGGCGTCCGCGATTGTTCCTCGTCGACGCCTTTGGTCCTCCTCGAGCAGGTGCAAACCTTCCCAACGGGAACAATCCCGGCGGGGAGCGTCGGGCGTCGGCGGGGAGCGTCGGGCGTCGGCGGGGAGTATCAGGCGTCGGCGAGGCGCGCCAGCTGCTCCGACACGTCGTACTGCGCGACCGGCCAAGTGAGATGCAAGCCGCGGAGCGCGTCCAGCAGCAGGTGTTGCACCGCCACCCGGGCGTACCACTTGTGGTCCGCGGGGATCACGAACCACGGGGCATCCGCCGTCGAGGTCATCTCGAGGGCCGCCTGGTACGCCTCTTGGTACTGCGGCCACAATGCCCGCTCGTCGAGGTCGCCCGGGTTGAACTTCCAGTGCTTCTCCGGGTCGGCGAGGCGGGCAGCAAGCCGGGACTTCTGCTCATCCGGGCTGATGTGCAGCATGACCTTCAGGATGGTGGTTCCGCCGTCGACAACCTGCTTCTCGAATTCGTTGATGAGGCCGTACCGATCGTGGATCACGCTCGGTTCTGCGAGTCCACGCACGCGAGAGATGAGCACATCCTCGTAGTGGGAGCGGTCGAAGACGCCGAGCAGTCCCGGCGTCGGCAGTTGTTTGCGCACGCGCCAGAGGAAGTCGTGCGACAGCTCTGCCTTCGTCGGCTTCTTGAAGCCGTAGATCTTGACGCCCTGCGGATCGACACCGCCGACGACGTGCTCGACGATGCCGCCCTTGCCAGCGGTGTCCATCGCCTGCAGCACGAGCAGGACCGAGCGAGTGCCGTCGAACCGACTCTCCGCCCACAGCCGCTCCTGCAGGTCACCGAGCTCGGCACGGCCTTTCTCGAGCAGCGCCTCGCCGCCGGCTTTGCCGCCGCCCACACCGGGAGTCGACGACGAGTCGACATCCGAGAGAGAGAAGCCCTCCCCAACTTTGAGGAGCGCGCCCGGGTCTTCGGTCCACACACTTTTCGCCATAGGCCAGATGCTACTCGCGGCCCCGGCAATTGCGTCCAGTTGTGCGTTCTCGCCAGCCCCCGAGCGAGTCGGGCCCACACGCGGGTTCTCCGGCGTACAGGCCGCACCTACTCCCGACTCGGATCGGCAAGCACGCCAGAAGCAAGCACGCCAGAAGCAAGCAGGCCAGAATCAAGCACACCAGAAGCAACCACGCAGCGGCCAGTCAGCGAGACAGCGGCACCTCGATAAGCGTCGGGGTCTCGGACGCTGCGAGCGCCTCATCCAGCTCGCCCCGGTTCCGTGCCACGCGGTACTCCCACCTGTAGGCGGTCGCGAGCGCTCGCATATCCACCGACTGCGGCGTGTATTGCACCCGGTCGAAGGAGTCGGCGGGAGCCGAAGCGGCGACATCGAGGCCGTCGAAGATGGTGCCACCACCGTCATTACCCACGATCACCTGGATGCGCGGTCTCACCTCGCCTCCGCCGAACAGGAGTGCGCCGACGTCGTACAGCGCGGTCAGGTCGCCCACGAGTGCGCGGGTGATGCCGGATGAGCTCCCGCTCTCGGCATCCTGGCTTGAGAGGGCTATGCCGATCGCCGTGGCGATCGTACCGTCGATACCGGCGAGGCCGCGGTTGGCGTGCACGGGAATGCGCTTACCCGCAACGTAGGTGTCTGCTTCGCGAATGAGCCGGGATGCCCCGAGCACGAGCCGGTCGTGCGGCCACGTCACGCGCCACACGGCCTCCACGAGCATCCGCCGCGTCACGGGCTCCCGGAATACCGCGAGCTGTTCGCGAGCGAAATCACCCGCACGCGCATTCGGATCCGGAGCCGGCACCGGTTCGACAGCGAGCATGCCGCGACTGGCATGAACCCAGCTGCCGAGCCACGCCCGTCCATCCGGCGACTCGTCCGGAACCCCGTCATGGACGACCGACGCATCGATGGTCGCCGCACGATGGCCCGGGTTGTAGGCGTCGGCGGTGATGCCGCGCACGACGTGCACGACCACCTGCGGGCGGCTGAGCATTGCCGGTACCTGGCGACTGAGCGTGGGATGTCCGAACACGACCGCGCGCTCGATTCGGCCGCCGAACTCGGGGTCGTCGAGCAGACGCCGGTAGGCGACGACGAGGTTCGGCCCGTAGTGCGATCCACTCGAGACCTCGGCGAGCAGCGGTACTCCGAGGGACCGCGCGAATGCCTCGGCGTCAGGCCCGGCGCCGTGCCCGGCGATGACAACCGTGTGGGCGGCATCCCCGATCTGGCGCGGCGGAAGAGAGCGGCTTGTGGCGATTTCGTACTCGGGGACTGCGGGGAGTCCCTCGCCCGATCCGGACAATGGCTCACGGAATGCGAGGTTGAGCTGCACGGGGCCTGGCGGGCCCGTTGCGGCGGCGTATGCCTGCCGTGCCAGGGATGCTGCGCCCGAACTATCCACCGGGGGCGCGACATCCCGCACCCAGCCGATCGCGCTTCCGAAGATGCCGACCTGATCGGTGGTCTGATTGGATCCGATGCCGCGAAGCTCGGCCGGGCGATCCGCGGTCAGCAGCACGAGCGGCATCCCGGAGTGATGTGCCTCGAGCACGGCGGGGTGCAGGTTGGCGACGGCCGTGCCGGAGGTCGTGATGATCACGACTGGAAGCCCGGTCTCCGCAGCGATACCGAGAGCCAGGAAGCCGGCGACCCGCTCGTCGATGCGCACCCGAAGGCGCACCCGGCCGTCCCGCTCCCAGGCCGCGGCGGCCAGGGCGAGGGCCTGCGACCGGGCACCGGGACACAGCACGACGTCTCGCACGCCTCGGCCGATGAGTTCACCGAGCAGCGCGACAGAGAATGCTGTCGCCGGGTTACCCGCAGCCACCGGGCCCGTTACCGGGGTGCTCACTTGTCGGTCGAGTTGTTCTGGTCGTCGTCGAGTTCGGCGAGCCGGGCTTCGAGCTCACGGATGCGCTCATCGCGTTCCGCGTCGGCGCCCAGCCGGCGCAGGAATTCCGGGTCGTCATCCGGAGCCTTCGAGCCGCCGCCACGGGTGGCCGCGACCGGCGATCGGCCCGACCGCTGCTTGCCGAGGGTGAACCAGAGGATGCCGCCGAACGGCGTGACGATCACGATGAGCACGGCCCAGAGGGTCTTCGGCAGCGCTCGCACACGCGACTCATCCGTGCGGATGCAGTCGATGAACGAAAAGATCGTGAATGCCACGAAAAGCACTGTGAGTATCACGTAGAGCCGAGCCATGTGCAGATTCTAAGCCGGGATCCTGCACGGAACTCACGGGCTGTCAGGCACACGCGCCTAAACTGTCTGCCGTGTACTCGCGCCAGTGGATCGTCTTCTCCCTCATCAGGGTCGGCACCTTCGCCGCGGCGCTTGCGATCCTCATGCTGGTGGGGCTGAACGTCTTGGTCGCAGCCATCGGTGCGGCGGTCATCGGGTTCTGCGTGTCGTACATCTTTTTGCGCAAGCAACGCGAGGCGGTGTCCACGAGTATCGGCCACCTGCGCGCCAATAAGGACCGTGATCGGGACAACGAGCTCGAGAACGAAGCACTCGATCGGTTCGAAGACCCTCAGTGATCCCATCCGCCTTGCGCCCTTTCGCCTTGGTTCCGTCGTCTAAAAAGCGATCGCAGCGGCCAGCGAGACGCCGAACACCAGCGCTGTGAAGCTGGTGAGCTTCAGCGCGAGGATGAACTCCGGCGCGGTCCTGCCGGTGAGGGTAATCACCACGGCGGGCAGCCCCGACAGCAGTGAGAAGTAGACGAGCGGCGCCTTCACATAAAAGATCGAGAAGAAGATCAGGATCAGGTACGGAACCGTCACGAATACCGCGAACAGGATGCGCGCGGTGCGACTGCCGACAAGCACCGCGAGGGTGCGCTTGCCGGAGAGCGTGTCTTGGGCGATATCCCGGATGTTGTTGACCATGAGCACCGCGCAGGCGAAGAGGCCTGCCGCGACACCCCCGAGCCAGCTCTCGGTATTGACAGTGCCGACCTGGGTGAAGGTGGTGCCGGCGGTGGCGACGAGTCCGAAGAAGACGAAGACGAAGAGTTCGCCGAGGCCGTTGTAGCCGTAGGGTCGCTTTCCTCCGGTGTAGAGGTAGGCGGCGGCGATGCAGACGGCGCCGACGGCGAGCAACCAGTAGTAGCCGCTCGTGATCGTCAAGGCGAGCCCGGCCACCCCGCCGAGGCCGAAGAACACCAGCGCAATGATGAGTACGGTGCGCGGTCGGGCGGCACCGGACCCCGTGAGGCGCGACGGGCCGACACGATTCTTGTCGGTGCCGCGAACCCCGTCGGAATAGTCGTTGGCGAAGTTGACGCCGATCTGCAGGAAGATCGCGACCGCGAGGGCAAGCAGGGCGCGTACCCAGTGCCAGCCGCCATCCGAAAGCAGATGGGCGGCCCCAGTGCCGAGTGCCACCGGGGCGATCGCGAGAGGAAGGGTTCGAAGCCGCGCGCCGCCGATCCAGTCACGGGCAGTGGCCTTGCGCACGACGACCCGCGGTGACTTACCGCCAGGGCGACCGCTCGTGGTGCCAGCGCTGCGTGAATTGACTCTGCGGGGATCGATGCGCTTCTGGACGGGTCTGCCTGCGTTAGCCACGGGTCGAATTCTACCGACCGGTGCTGGCATGCCCGCCTCGTGCCGCCGCGAATGCGGTGAGTGACCGGCGGTCGGGTTTTCCGTTCGGCAGCTGGGGCACGCTCTCCACTCGCACCAGCGCAACCGGAGCGGATGCCCGCCCGAGCGCCCCGATCACGGCGGCCTTCACGTCGGCCAGGGTGGCATGCCCGGAGGTGAAGACAACGGGCACCTCGCCCCACTCCTCACTCGGGGATCCCACGGCCACGGCGTCGGCCAGGCCGTCGATGGCGTGCACGACCCGTTCGATCGCGTCGAGAGATACCTTCTCGCCACCGGAGATGATCACGCTGTCGAGTCGCCCAGTCACTCGAAGCGCCCCGCCGACGATCTCACCGGCGTCGCCCGTTCGGTACCATCGCACACCGTCGTGCATGGCGAACGCAGCATCCGTCGTGGCGGGATCGCCGAGGTAACCGTCGGCGAGCACGGGGCCGGCGAGTTCGACCTGACCGTCAACGATCCGTGCCTCGACCGTGCCGATCGGGATGCCGTCGTAGACGCAACCGCCGGAGGTCTCGCTCGACCCGTAGGTTCGCGTCACGTTGAGGCCGAGTTCAATGGCACGCGCGAGCAGCGCCGGAGGGGTGGCCTGACCTCCCACGAGGATGCGGTCGAATCGGCGCACCGCGGCGAGCAGGTCGAGGTCGTCGTCGGCGGCATCCACGATGCGGGCGAGCTGGGCAGGTACGAGCGAGGTGAATCGCAGCGGGCCATCCATCCTGCGGGACGCCTCGGCGAACTCAGTCGCGTCGAAATGACCGCTGCCGAAGTAGACCGGCTCGAAACCCGCGGCGAGCGAGCGCACGAGCACGTTGATGCCGGCGATGTAGTGGGTCGGCAGCGCGAGCATCCACTGCCCGGGACCGCCGAGCGACGATTCGGATGCCGCGGCGCTTGCCAGCAGGGCGTTGGCGCTCAGCGCCACGCGCTTCGGCACGCCGGTGGATCCGCTCGTCTCGATGACGACGGCGACGCGCTGATCCACAGCCTCCGGCAGTTCGGTGCGTGGAGTCCCCGGCAGAATCGCGGGGCCACCCGCGAGGGCATCGCGCAGGGCGACGAGTACTGCAGCGGGATAGGTGCCAGAAACCGCCCTCAGCCCGCGACTCATGCGATGCCTCGCACCAGGGAAAACGCCCCGACCAGCAGGAGCGGGTTAGCGAGCACGCTTACGAGGAGGGCGGCAAGACCCAAGCGCCGGCCGTGACCGCGACCGCTGAAGATCGCGACAAGGCCGAGCACGAGGGACACGGTCTGGAAGCCGATGACGGACCAGGCGATAACGGTGGCAGCGCCCCACGCTCCGCCGCTGCCGATGGTGATGGCGAGCACTTCGAGAATGACAGCGGAGACGGCGAGCAGGAGGCCCGCGATTCCGATCCGGTGGAACGGCGGTCGCGCGGCCTCCGACCGCCTCGATTCGGGAGAAATCGCAACCGAGTCGAATGACATGAGTTCAGGCTAATCGAGCGCGCCTGTTTCGGGCGCCCGAAGTGTTACTTCCGAACGTCGATGGAGAAACGAACGGAACCCTCGTCGTCGATCTGGGCATCGAGCACCTTGTCGTCGAGCACGAGTGCGGCGTTCTGTTCGACGAAGACCGTCGCGCCAGCGCTCTCGATCACGGTGTCATTCGGTTCGGCCTGGGTGGCGACGGCCAGCGAGAGATCGGTAGCGCCGACCTCGGAGGCGCTGATGCGCAGCGCAGCATCCGTCCCATCGGGGGTGCGCTCGATGAGCGTCTTGACGACGGTGGACGCGGAATCGGTGAGTGTGAGCATGACAGGTCCTTTCGATTGTGCGAATGGAAGGTGGCCACGCTTCCGCAGGTCGGCGCGGAGCGCAAGGCATTCGTCCAGACACGGAGGGTTCTCCCACCTCCGGGGACGTCGAGCACCGACATCCCGACGCACTACGACAGACTGGAGACATGTTGCCATCGCTGCCTGACATGCTCTCCTCCGCACGCGTCGTCACGCTGCCATTACGCCAGCGATTCCGCGGCATCGAGAGTCGTGAGGTGATGCTGTTCGAGGGGCCGGCCGGCTGGACCGAGTTCTCGCCGTTCCTCGAATACGGTGACGCCGAGGCATCCGCGTGGCTGGCGGCTGCGATCGATTTCGGCTGGCACCAGGCACCGGCGCTCTTCCGCAGCCAGATTCGGGTGAATGCCACGCTGCCCGCCGTGGCACCGGTTGCCGTACGGGAGATCCTCGATCGCTTTCCCGGCTGTCGCACGGTGAAGGTCAAGGTCGCTGAGCCCGGGCAACAGCTCGCCGACGATGTCGCCCGGGTGATCGCCGTGCGCCAATACCTCGGGCCGGAGGGCCGCATCCGGCTGGACGCCAATGGCGGCTGGAACGTGGATGAAGCGGAGCACGCGATCCATGCCCTCGCCCCGAGCGACCTCGAGTACGTGGAACAGCCGTGCGCGACAGTGGATGAGCTCGCCGACATCCGCACCAGGGTCAAGTACATGGGACTGCCGATCGCCGCCGACGAGAGCGTGCGCAAGGCCGAGGATCCGCTCGAGGTTGCGACGGCGAAGGCCGCGGACCTGCTGGTGATCAAGGCCCAGCCCCTCGGAGGTATCCGTGCCGCGCTGCGGATCGTGGATGCTGCGCGCCTGCCCGTCGTCGTCTCGAGCGCCCTCGAGACTTCGATCGGCATCTCGATGGGAGCCCATCTCGCCGCCGCGATCCCGGAGTTGGCCTACGACTGCGGGCTCGCCACGGTGAGCCTGCTCAGCTCGGACATCACCACCGATTCGCTCGTCGCCGAGCGCGGGCACGTGAACGTGCGCCGGGTGATTCCGGATGCGGCGCTGCTCGACCGCTTTGCGGCGGACGCCGATCGAGTGGAGTGGTGGAATGCACGGCTGGAGCGCTGTCTGGCACTGGTGCGATCCTGACCGTCAGCGCTCTTTCGGCCAGGGCAGCCAGTTCGCCCCCGCCTGAGGGAAGGCCGAGAGCCCAGCGGCCAAGCGATCGGGGTCGATGTCATGCGCGGATCCCCTACCGGAGCTCGATCCGGAGCTCGACCGAAGGCTGAAGCCGACCCCAGCGTCAGTCGCCCATTCTTGATAGCCGCCGTCCACGACCGCCAACACCGTCTCCTCGAGCTGGTCGAGTAGTGCATCCGGATCCTCGTCGCAGGCATCACAGCCGCACGCAGGGAAGGCGAACTGGTGAAAGGCGCCTGCTGCAAGGAACACACCGGGCAGACTCGTGAACCCAAAGGTCAGCCGGGCGGCGAGAGGGGATGCTGGCATCAGCCGGACTACCTCCCCGACACATGCATGATTGCGGAAATCGGAGACGAACGACGGATCGGTTGCCACCTGTACCTCGTATTCCCGAGCGAGATGGGCGATGAGCTACCGGACAACCGCCTGGAGCGGAAGGAATCGCTGCGGGGTACTGACCCGGCCGTAGGAGTCATCGGGAGGTCCGCCGGCGGGCCAGCGCGATCCGTAGGGGATCACCTCACCGGCCTCATCGAGGTACTCGGTGGGAGCCGCCGTCATCCGCGAATACCCTGTCATCGTGCCAGTGTATGCAGGACGGAATATCGGCGACCCGACCGCCGTTGTTGATTCATGCACACGCATACATGTTGACTGGGAGACCCGCTGATGGCACCGCACCTGGAACTCGAACTCGGACTCGACACCTTCGGCGACGTCACCAACCAGGCAGACGGTACTCCCGTTGCCTACGCACAGGTGCTGCGCAACCTCGTAGCCCAGGGCGTGCTCGCCGACCGGGTCGGACTCGCGTACATCGGCGTTGGTGAACATCACCGAAAGGACTTCGCGGTCTCCGCCCCCGAGGTCGTGCTCGCGGCCATCGCCGCGCAGACCGAACGCATCCACGTCGGCACCGCCGTCACCGTGCTGTCATCGGATGACCCGATCCGGGTGTTCCAGCGCTTCGCCACGCTCGACGCCATCTCGAATGGACGCGCGGAAGTGATCCTCGGGCGCGGATCGTTCACTGAGTCCTTCCCACTCTTTGGACTGGATCTCGCGGATTATGAACGCTTGTTCGAAGAGAAACTCGAGCTGTTCGCTGCCGTGCGCCAGCAGCAACCGGTGAACTGGACGGGAAGCACGCGCGCGCCGGTGGTCGCCAAGTCCGTGTATCCGACGGTCGAGAAAGGCCTCCTCCCCACCTGGATCGGCGTGGGCGGCAGCCCGGAGTCGGTCGTGCGCACCGCCCGCTTCGGCTTCAATCTCATGCTTGCGATCATCGGAGGGGAGCCCGCCCGATTCGCCCCGTATGTGGACCTGTTCCACCGCGCGCTGGCCAAGTTCGAGTTGCCGACGACGAAGATCGGCGTGCACTCGCCCGGCCACATCGCGGAGACCGATGAGCAGGCTCGCGAGGAGCTGTGGCCGCATCACTCGAAGATGATGAACCGCATCGGCACGGAGCGTGGCTGGGGACCGATGAGCCGCGAATCCTTCGAGAACGAGGCAGACACCGGTTCGCTCTACGTTGGATCGCCCGAGACCGTCGCGCAGAAGATCGCCGCAACGGCCCGAGTGCTCGGCCTCGACCGGTTCGACCTCAAGTATTCCAACGGCACCCTCGCGCACGAGAAACTGATGTCGAGCATCGAGCTGTTCGGCACCGTGGTCGGCCCGCGCGTGCGTGAACTGCTCGCAGACGAAGCCTGATCGGGTCTTCTCCTTCCTCTAGACCGGAACGAGCCACGGTGTCAGACTACTGACATGGCAAAACACGGCAAGAAATCGAAGTCCGCGTCGATCGGCAAGTCGGCAACTGCCAGCGAACAGGGCACAACGAAGAAGTCCCACTCGGATGCGACCCAGGTCGGAGTGCTCGGTGAGGCATTGACTTACGTCTTGCGCCATGCCGCAGCCTCGCTGCGCGGCGCGATGGCCGAGGCCCTGCGTCCCCTGGACCTGTCCGCCGCCCAGCACTCGTGCCTCGAGCTGCTTGGGCGCAGCCCCGGACTATCGAGTTCTGAGCTGGCCCGAGGCGCGTTCGTGAGCCGACAGTCGATGAACCTCGTACTGCGCGGCCTGCAGGATCGCGGGCTGGTAACCCGCCCCGAGATCGCACCGAAGGGGAGGGCGCTGCCGACGAAACTGACCGCCGAGGGTCGCGAATGTCTCAATGCCGCCAATGCGGTCGCCCGCACTGTGGAGAAGCGGATGCTCTCAGCCGTTCCTGAAAAACGCCGCACTCGCTTCCGTGCCGACCTTGCCGCTTGCGCCGCTGTACTCGCCCCCGCGGACTGAGCCACTATACGAGGCGGAGCTATTCAGCGAGACTTAACCACTCCGCGAGACTGGGCCACTCCGCGAGACTGGGCCACTCCGCGAGGCCTCTGGCACGGGTCGATCGCGAGCCTCGGTCACCCCTTAGCAAGTGCTGTGCCCTGGTGAAAATGAATCCGCCAGCCGTCGGCGGTATGACCCCACAGGGACGATCGCCTCGCACTCGAGCCGCGAAGGGTCGAAACGTACCTGAGCAAGACCAGACCGGGCCCAGGAACCTGCGCCTCCAGCTCGCGAACGACCAGCCCTACGGATGATTGGACGCCTTCCATCGCCTCGAGGAGCTCGGTGCGTCCCCACAACCGCCCCGAGTCTGCGATCTCGGTGAAATCCGGTGCAAGCATGGCATCGACCGTGACACGATCCTGACGCTCTGCCAGGTCGAACAGCCGGTGTTCCGCCGCAACCGCGCCCGCAACATCCGTCTCGGCGATCGAGCCTTCGAAAGGCTCGGCACCGCTTGACCGCAGCCACGCGAACCGACCATCGACAAACCCTGCAGGGCGTACCTCGGTGACGAAGTGTGGCGTCAGGGGCCCGAAGATGTGCGGGAAGAGGGTGCCGTTTCCGCCGTCCTGGTAGCGCACGGCGATGCCGCGACTGCGAAGTGCTTCGCCATCAATCACCAGCACGACCAGGTCAGCCGGATCATCCGCATAGGCGAATCCTGCCACCAGGCCAACCTGCGCCGACGAAGATGCGTGGATGAACCCCACCTCGTCGAGCAGCGCTCCACGGGTGGAGAACCGGTACTCCCCAGACGAGACCGCCGCGCTCCAATCCTCGGCGTGCGCGATATGCAGCAGGAACATCGGAGGACGACTGGCTTTTACAGGCCGCTGTATGCGTGCAAGCCCTTGAAGAACAGGTTCACGATAGTGAAGTTGAACATCACAGCGGCAAAGCCGACGATCGCGAGATAGGCGGAGCGCGAGCCGCGCCATCCGCGAGTCGCCCGCGCGTGGAGGTAACCGGCGAAGATGGTCCAGATAATAAAGGTCCAGACCTCCTTCGTGTCCCAGCCCCAGTAGCGACCCCAGGCGTGCTCAGCCCAGATCGCGCCGGCCATGAGGGTGAAAGTCCAGAAGATGAAGCCGACCACGATCACCCGGTAGGCGAGGGTCTCGAGCTTCTCGGCATCCGGCATGGTGTCCAGGAACTTGAGGCCTGCGAAACTCTTCGCCTCGCGTCGCGCCTGGATCAGTTGCACGAGAGACAGGCCTGCACCGATGGCGAAGAAGGCTGTGCCGAGGGTCGCGACGAACACGTGGATCACGAGCCAGTAGGACTGCAGGGCGGGCGGAAGCGGCACGACGTTGACATAAAAGCCGACGGTGCCGAAGCCGAGCACGATGAGGCTGAAGCCGGTGATGTACGCGCCCAGGAAT
>JBBRDX010000080.1:0-13340 GCA_038203515.1 Actinomycetales bacterium
GGAGAATCGTTCGGTGGAGGTTCGCTCGGTGTCAATCCCGATGTGGTGAGCTCGCTTGCGAAAGAGATCGCGGCAGCGGCGACGGATGTCGAAGTCGCCATCGTCGTCGGAGGCGGCAACTTCTTCCGCGGCGCCGAACTCAGCCAGCGTGGCATGGACCGAGGCCGGGCGGACTACATGGGCATGCTCGGCACCGTGATGAACGCGCTCGCCCTCCAGGACTTCCTCGAGCAGGCTGGCGCCGCGACCCGGGTGCAGTCCGCCATCTCGATGACGCAGGTCGCCGAACCATACATTCCGCGCCGTGCGGAACGTCACCTCGAGAAGGGCCGCGTCGTCATCTTCGGCGCAGGCGCCGGGCTCCCATACTTCTCCACCGACACCGTGGCGGCTCAGCGCGCCCTCGAAATCAGCGCGGATGTCGTGCTGCTGGCCAAGAACGGCGTGGACGGCGTGTACGACGCCGACCCCCGCACCAACAGCGACGCGAGGAAGCTGGATCACGTGACCTACCAGGATGCCCTCGTGAAAGGCCTCAAAGTCGTCGACTCGACGGCGTTCAGCCTGTGCATGGACAACAAGATGCCCATGGTCGTTTTCGGCATGGAACCGCACGGCAACGTGACGGCGGCCATCCGCGGTGACCGGCTCGGCACCCTCGTGTCTAACTAGCTGGCCCCTGACCGAGGCGTCTCCAACTAAACTCAAACCAGTCCCATCCCCCTCGAAGGAGACCTCTCGTGATTTCCGATGTCCTGGCAGAAGCCAAAGACAAGATGCACAAGTCCGTCGAAGCCGCGAAAGACGACTTCAGTAATGTGCGCACCGGCCGTGCCAACCCGGCACTGTTCCAGAAGATCCTCGTGGACTACTACGGCACGCCGACGCCGCTCGGGCAGCTCGCTGGAATGAACAACCCTGAGGCCCGCACGCTCGTGATCACGCCCTACGATAAAGGCTCGCTCAAAGACATCGAGCGCGCGATCGCGACCGCGCCGAACCTCGGGGCCAACGTCGGCAACGACGGCACGATCATCCGCGCCACCCTGCCCGAGCTCACTGAGGAGCGCCGCCGCGAGTTCGTGAAGATCGTCCGCGCCAAGGGTGAGGATTCCAAGGTGTCGATCCGCAACATCCGTCGCAAGGCAAAGGACGACCTCGACGCTCTCAAAACCGAGGTCGGCGATGATGAGGTGGCCAGGGGCGAGAAAGAGCTCGAGTCGGTGACGAAGGCACACATCGACGCGATCGAGGATGCCCTGAAGAAGAAGGAAGCCGAGCTTCTCGAGGTTTGAATGACTGATCCAAGCGAGAGAGCTCCCGCGAAGAAGAGCCGCGGTCGAGCCAAGCGCGATGAGATCGAAGTGCGCGCCCATGTGCTCGAAGAAGAGTTCAGGGCGCAGGTCGCGGCGACCCGCGCCCAGATCGATGCCACCAATGTGAAGATCGAGGCGCGCACCGGGCGCAACCTGCCTATCGCCATCCTCATCGGCATCGGTCTCGGAGTTCTGCTGATCGGCAGCTTGATCTTCATCAAGGAACTCTTCATGATCTTCACGGGTGCGCTAATCGCGTTCACGACTTTCGAACTCGCCAGCGCGCTGCGATTCGCCGGTCGTGACGTGCCGAGGTGGCCCAGCGTCGTCGCGGGGCTCGCGTCGATACCCGCTGCCTTCTACCTCGGTGCCCAGGGCCGCTGGCTCGTCGTGCTCGGTGCCACCGTCTTTGTGGCCGTCTGGCGGCTCGCCGAGAGCCTGGGAAAGAACCACAAAGCCAACGCGCAGGACCTGTGGAAGGATGTCGCAGCCGGCACCTTCATTCAGGTCTACGTGCCGTTCCTCGGCAGCTTCGCCGTCCTCCTCGCTGCCCAAGACGGGGGAGAGTGGTGGGCTCTCGCCTTTCTTCTCGTGGTCATCTCCGTGGATATCGGCGCCTACGCCTCGGGACTGTCCTTCGGCAAGCACCCGATGGCGCCCCGCATCAGCCCCAAGAAGACCTGGGAGGGCTTCGCCGGTTCTGTGCTGGCCGCCCTCATCGCGGGAGTGCTCGTCTCGCTCTTCATGCTCCACGAGCCCTGGTGGTTCGGGCTCATCTTCGGCGCGGTCATGGTGTTCACCGGCACCATCGGCGACCTCACCGAATCTCTCATCAAGCGCGATCTCGGCATCAAGGACATCAGCACCTGGTTGCCCGGGCATGGAGGGTTCCTGGACCGGCTCGACTCGATCCTGCCCAGCGCCGCGGCGGCCTACGTGCTGTTCGTCATCTTCAGCTGACCGAATTAGCCTGACGCGTAGGGCACAATGGTCGCGTGAGTACAACCTTCCCCCGCCTCCGAAAGTCTCGTCGCGGCTACAGCGTCGACCAGGTCGAGGACTTCCTCGAGGAGGCGCGACGCGCCTACTCCGCCGATTCGACCGAGCCGGCGGTGGTGAATGCCGCAAACATCCGGAGTATGGCCTTCTCGCTGCAGAAGGGCGGTTATTCCCCCTCTCACGTGGATGCCGCGCTCGAGCGCCTCGAGGATGCTTTCGCCAGCCGGGAGCGCGAGCGCGCGATCCAGGAGCGCGGAGACGAGGCCTGGTACACCGAAGCACGCAGCATCGCCCGGGAGATTCTCGACCGATTGGCCCGACCAGTGGGCCACCGCTTCGACCGGGTCGGTTTCCTCAGCAGCGGCTATCACCGAGCGGATGTGGATGCCGTCGCGTCACGCCTCACGAACTACTTCCGGGACGGCCGACCGATGAGCATCGACGAGGTGCGTACGGTGGCGTTTCGTCAAAAGAAGGGTGGCTACCGCGAGTCCCAGGTCGACATGCTCCTGGATGCCGTGGTCAACGTGATGCTGGCGGTTCGCTGACCACGAATGGGCTTTTTACCGTCCCGTCGGCTAAACTCTTTCTCCTATGGGTAGGCGACCGCAGGATCTCTCGCCCCAGGCCGCATCGAGCGAAGCCGGGGTCGCCGCTCGGGGGCACCAAGTGCGCACCCGTCGGCTCTTACCGATCTTCTCGTTTCTGGCCGCTGCCGGGCTGGTCCTTGCGCTGACCATCGCCCCCGACCAGGTGCAGAATTCGTTTGCGGTCACGCAGGCCGCTCAGCGCGAGCTGCAGACGCTGGAGATCGCGGAAGTGACCACCGCCGCCGTCGTGCGAGACAACTACAAGGTCACCGAAAAGAAAAAAGAACCGGTCATCGTCGTGCGGAGCGCGGGTGCTCCGGCGGTGGGGACACCCGATCCGGGATCGGCCCAGGCCATCGGCCACGATATGGTTCTCGCTCGCGGCTGGGGAGAAGACCAGTTCGCCTGCCTCGTCGCGCTGTTCAATCGCGAGTCGGGTTGGAATATCTACGCGGCCAATCCCAGCGGTGCGTACGGCATCCCGCAGGCGCTTCCGGGGTCGAAGATGGCGACAGCGGGTGCCGACTGGGCCACCAACCCTGCTACCCAGATCACCTGGGGCCTCGGCTACATCGCGGCACGCTACGGCACCCCCTGTGGCGCGTGGGCGCATAGCCAATCGGCGGGCTGGTACTAACCGGTTCGAGCGGTTTGTAGCGGTGAACCCGCACGCTGGTACTGGTTAGGGTGGAAGCATGCCCCGTTCGAACCGCCCCCGTGGACCGCGCTCCGGGCGAGACGGCGACGATGGGGCCCACGACATCACCCGCGCCCTCTTCGGTAGCCTGCGCGGTGAGTCCCGCCGCGACGGACTGTGGAACGTGCAGTCGATCTCTGCCGCATCGGCAATCAAGACCTACATCTGCCCGGGCTGCGGCCTCGAAATCGCACCGGGCACAGCACATCTCGTGGCGTGGCGGGCGGACGGGCTGATGGGCGAGGCCGAAGATCTCGCAGCCCGCCGGCACTGGCATCCGCACTGTTGGAAGATCACGTGACGGGCATCGAGATCCGCGGTGGGGTGGAATTGCCTGCCCGACGCGAAGACGTGGAACTGCACACCGCCGATGGCCTCACGCTGGTGGGTGAACTGTCAGTGCCGCTCGACCGCGACTCGTCTGCGACGATCGTGGCGCTGCATCCGCTGCCCACCGCCGGTGGCTTCATGGACTCGCACATCATCCGCAAAATGGCTGGCCGGTTGCCCGCCATCGCCGATCTCGCGGTGCTCCGCTTCAACTTCCGCGGCGTGTCCTCGCCGCGGGGCACCTCCGGCGGGATCTTCGGCGAGGGCGTCGACGAACGGCACGACCTCGCGGCGGCGATGGACCTCGTGGGGGACCGCGGACTGCCGCATCCCTGGCTACTCGGCTGGTCCTTCGGTACCGAGGTGGTGCTCAAATACGGCCTCGAGCAGCGGATCGACGGGGCGATCCTGCTCTCCCCGCCGCTGCACCGTGCGACGGATGCCGAGATCGGTGCCTGGGCGGGCAGCGGAAAGCGCCTGGTTGCGATCATTCCGGAGCTGGACGACTATCTGCGTCCCGCGGAAGCCCGGCAGCGCTTCGCCCTCGTGCCGGAGATCGACCTTGTCGCCGTCGAGGACGGCAAACACCTCTGGGTGGGGGAGTCCCAGACGCGCCGGGTGCTCACCGAAGTGGTGCGGCGGCTCAACCCGTCGGCGCTTCCCCTGCCAGGAACCTGGCCGCGCCCACCGCAACGGTAGAGAAGATCAGAGCTCGTTCTGTCGCGGCACGACCACCTGGTCGATGATGAGCAGTATGGAGGCGGCCACCGGAATGGCTATGAGTGCTCCGAGAATTCCGAGAAGCGCACCACCGGCGAGAGCGGCGATGACCACGATGGCTCCGGGCACCTTCACCGCTCGATTCATCACGCGCGGGTTGATCACGTATGCCTCGATCTGCATGTAGATCGCGTAGTAGATTCCCACCCATAACGCGGGACCGGGTCCGGCAAGCAGCAGGGTGCTCAGAGTGATCAGCACGCTGCCCGAGAGCGTCCCGACGAGCGGCACGAGGGCAAACAGGAACGCGATGAAGGCGAACAGCGCGGGATACTTCGTGCCGAAGAGCTGGCCGATCGACAGGAAGATGAAGCTCGCGACCCCGTTTGCGAGGGCGATAGTTCCCTGGCCGACGACGTAGCGCCCGACCGAGGCGCTGATCTGCTCGGCCAGGTCGGAGAAGCGGGCCCGCTTCGAGGCCGGCACGAGGCGGTACAGTCCCCGCTTCATATTGGACAGCGAGGCGACGAAGTACAGGGTGAGGATCAGGATGATCACGAATCCGGTCGCGCCGCTCGCGATCCCCACACCGACCGACAGCAGGCCACCACCGATGGTGGACACGTTGTTTTGCAACCAGGCACCGGACTGCATGATCAGGTTGTTCAGGTCGATCCAGTCCGGAAGGTTCTTCTGGGTACCCTTGATCCAGCTCGTGTTCGACACTGTTGCGATGAAGTCGGGGAGACTGGAGATGAGTTTATTCACCTGGTCCACGACCACCGGTACGACGGCAAAGATCAGCCCGACGAAGACGCTAAGGATAGCGACAAGCACGGTGAGAATCGCCAACGATCGCGGAAATTTGTGTCGCTCGAGCCAGGAGACAGCCGGGTCGATGCCGAGGGCCAGGAACAGCGCCGCCCCGATGTAGGTGAGAATCGTCGACAGTGACGCCACAGCGCCACCGATACCGACGGCGACGAGCACTCCGAGGCCTCCGAGCAACCCCAGCCGAAAAGCATTCTGGATCTTCACAGCTGTACCGGCGTCACTGCAACTCCCGAAGCACTCACAGGCTACTTATCGGTCGCAACCTTCTCTGCCTGTGACAGTACCGTCCGCAGGCTCTCGAAGTAACCCGCCACAGCCTCTCGCTCGATCCGGATCTGGGACAGGCGCTCTTCCGCATCCTCAACGAGGGCTGCGGTGCGCTTGTCGGCATCCTTGACCATGGCCTTGGCGCGGTCCTCTGCGTTGGAGAGAATCTCCGCGGCCTCGTTGCCCGACCGGTCGCGAAGCTCGCGGGCCTCTGCCTTCGCGTCTACGTCGATCGCGTCGGCTTCGACTCGCTTCTCCCCGGTGATGCGGATCGCGTCGGCGAGCTGCGCCTGCGCCTCGTCGAGGTACTTCTGGGTCTGGGCGACGGCTTCCTGGTGCTTCGCCAGGAACTCCTTTTCGGCTTCGTCCCGGCGGGCCTTCAACTCGACGTCGAGATCGGTGCGTGCCTGCTCGGAGTCGAGGGTGAGGCGATTGCGCGCCTCGGCGGTGTCGTGGGTGAGCGAGGCGCGAGTCTGCTCGACCTCTCGAGTTACATCGGCGCGCAACTGCTCAACTTCGCGAGCGACGTTAGTGCGCTGCTCCTCGATATCGTGCTCGAGCTCCGCGTGCGCGCCGGTGAGTTCGGCGGCGAGCTTCGCCCGTGCTTCGGTCGTCTCATGCAGCAGCTCGGCGCGAGCGCGCTTCAACTCGAGAGCGAGCTTGGCTTTGGCCGCCTTTGAGTCCTGTGTGATGGTCGCGGCCGCAGCAGAGCGATCCTGCTGCACCTTCGCGTGGGATGCGGTGGTCTCCTGCTCGAGCGCGGCGCGCGCGGCGGCGGTCTCCTGCTCGAGAGCATCGCGGGTCGTGGCGGTATCGAGGGCGAGACCGTCGCGGGCCGCGGTGGTCTCCTGCTCGAGGGCGGCGCGCGCGGCTTCGGTCTCTTGCTCGAGCGCGACACGATTTGCCTCGGTCAGTTGCTCGAGCGCTGTGCGCGCAGCCTCACTCTCCTGCTCGAGCGCGGTGCGCACGGCCGTCGTCTCCTGCTCGATGCTGGCGCGGGTTTCGGCAGTGCGACGGGCGAGGGCATTGTGGGCATCCGCCGTCTCGCTCTCGAGAGCATTGCGCTTCTCGGCGCTGTCGAGTTCGAATGCGGTGCGCTCCTCGTCGATCTCACGGGCGAGTTCCGCGCGTTGCGTCTCGGTGGATCGTGCGAGCTCGATGCGGGTGGCTTCGGTGTCCCGGTCGAGGTCGGTGCGCTGTTGCTCGGTGTCGCGCGCCAAGTCACCCCACTGCTTCTCGGCTTCGCTGATGAACTCGGTTCGACCGAGTTCGGTCTCCCGGGAGAGCGCGGCGGCGGCATCCCGTGCCTCGGTCATCTCGCGGTTGGCGACCGCCTTGAGTTCTGCGGCCTCTCGCTCCGCCTCGGCCCGCACTGCGGCGGATTCGCGCTTGGCGGTGGCTCGGGCCTCGGCGGCCTCGGTGGCCACGGCGCCCCGGATCGCGGCAGCGTCGCGAAGGGCGTCCTGTGTGATCGTCTCGGCCTCTGCGCGCGTGCGCTCCAGCAGCTCCGAGGCTTCGGAGTTCGCCGAATCGAGGATGCGACCGACCGTGGCGTGTGCTTCGGCGATGCTCTTGTCGGCGCTCTCCATCGCGTCGGTGCGCAGCTTGGTGACTTCCGCCTGCACACCGCTTCGCAGTTTCTCGGCGTCGATATCCGCCTGGCTGATGAGCCTCGTCGACTGTTCCTCGGCGACGCGGAGGGTGTTTTCAAGTTTTGTGCCGAGACCGCTGTAAGTGGGACTCCCGGTCTCTTCGATCTCCGCCTGGAGGTCATCGACCGTTGCATGCAGTCGTTTGAGCTCTTTGGCAGCCTCGGCCTTGTCGCTGTTGGCCTTGATCAGCTCGCGTCTCAGGTCCTGGATCGCGCTGTCCACCTCGTCGCGGTTATAACCCCGCATTGCCGTGGTGAAGGTCTCGTCGTCAGTGGCCACGCTGTCTCCTCGTGAGTGAGTCGGCCCGGGCGTAAGCGGAGTCGCGGCCGGAACCATCCGAGTTTAGCCTGAGTGACTCGCAACGCCGCGGCTCCATTCGGGGGCCAGAACGCCCTGTGCACGGGCCTCCGGGGGCGATGGTGTGGCGGCTCCCAGGGTCGCTAGGCTATTCTGGGATGTCTTTGCCTGTTGCCAGACGGACTTTCCAGTCAGTCCTCGGGCCTCTCGGCGTCACCCGATGTTGCCCTCTGCCGCTTCTGCGCTGGAGGCGGCGGTGTCGCCGGAGATGCCGACCGCCGGTTGCCCACGGCAACACGAGAGGAGTAACCAACGTGCGTTTCATCGCCGCGATCATCAGTTTCGTGATCGCTTTCGGGCTCATCGCCTACGGTATCGCCCAGCGCACCGTGCTCGCCGAAGCCGACAGCATCACCGCCTCGGAGACCTTCACCACCAAGGCACCGGTCACCATCGTCGACTCCTCGACACTCAAGTCGCTTCCCGGCCGCCAGGAGATCCAGATCAGCGGCGCGAGGAAGATCTTCGCCGCCTACGGCCGCACCGAAGACGTGCTGGCGTGGGTCGGTGACGCACGCTACAACCGTGTCGGCTTCAACAGGGAGAAGTCGACCCTCACCTCGCGCCTCATCGACGGCAAGTCTTTTTCGGTGCCCAATCCCCAGGGTTCTGATCTCTGGCTCGACGAGTTCAGCGAAACCAACAGCCTCAATTTCACTGTCAACGTGCCCGACGGAATCTCGGTGCTCATCGTGTCCGACGGCAGCAGCGCTGCTCCGAGCGCTCTCTCGATCCGCTGGCCACTCGACAACCGCACACCCTGGTCCGGTCCGCTCATCATTGGCGGCATCGTACTTCTCATCCTCGGTCTCGCCTTCTACCTGTGGGGCCTCGCCCATCTCCGCCGGTCGCGCGGACCGCGCCGCAGGACCCCGAAGATGCCGAAGGTGCCGCGCCAGCGCAGCTACCGACCGCGTAAGCCGAAGGCCCTCGCGCCGAGCGGGAGTCGCCGGTCGAATCGGCGACGGATGATCGCGATCGTGCCCGTTCTGCTCATTGGCGGCCTCACCCTCAGCGGATGCTCGCCCGCTTCCTGGCCCGACTTCATATCGGGCGTGGCCTCCGCGACTCCGGCACCATCCGCTACGGCTGCAGTCGTGAATGACACACCTCCCGCGGTCACCACACCCCAACTGAGGGTGATTCTCTCGCGCATCTCGGCCGTCGCGGCGAAGGCGGATGCCGATAAGGATGTCGAGCTCGCGAAGACCCGCTTCGATGGGGCAGCGCTCGACCTGCGCGCGGCCAACTACGCCATCCGCAAGGTGGATGGCACCCAGGCCGCTCTCGCCGCCATCCCGGCCAGCAGCGCGACCGTGATCTTGCCGCAGCAGCAGAAGGCCGACAAGTGGCCACGCGTAGTCTTCACCGTCGTGCAGAACCCCACCGACAAGAAGGTGCCTCCGGTGGGGCTGATGCTCGAGCAGAAGACTCCCCGTTCCGATTACAAGGTGCAGTACGCGTCTGCCCTCGAAGCCGGAGTGGTGCTGCCCAAGTTGGCGGCCAAAGAGGTCGGCGCACCGCGCCTCGACCCCGACAGCAAGCTGCTCGAGCTCGCACCGTCGAAGATCGCGCTGGCCTACGGAGACATCCTCGAAAAGGGTCCGACGAGCGCATCCTCGAAGTATTTCGACACCTCTGGTGACAAGCTCATCGGCCTCATCGGTGTCGAGTACCGCAAGTCGTTGCTGGCGGCCCTGCCGGCCACCGCGAAGATGGAATTCGCCAACACGGTGGGCCCCTACGGCAGCATCGCTCTCGGCAGCAACGACTCCGGCGCGATCGTCGCGGTCTACCTCAACGAAACTGTGACGGTGACGCCGGTCGAAGCCGGCGCCGCAGTGAACCCCGAGGGCCAGGTGAAGACACTTTCCGGCGTCACCGGCTCGACCAAAGGCACGGTTGCGGTCTACGGCGACCAGTTACTGTTCTACGTGCCGAGCGCGACCAGCAAGCAGAAGATATCCCTGCTCGGATTCGCGACCGGTCTCACCTCAGCCAAGGAGCTCCCGTGACCTCGATTCCCCCCTCCAGCCGTGCCAACCTGCGCGGCGCCGTCGACCTGTCGTCGCTCGTGCGTCAGCCGCCCGCGCCAGCCGCCCCTGCACCCGGCCCGGCTCCCTCGGTGTCATCGCTGGTGGTCGAGTCGTCCGATGCATCCTTCACGGCCATCCTCGATCTCTCGCAGACCGTTCCGGTGGTTGTGGAGCTCTACGTCGGTGAGCCCTCGGTCACACTCATCCGTGCGGTCACCGGCTACGCGGGTCGCCTGGTGCTCGCGACGGTGGATGCGGCGTCCAACCCCCAGCTCACCCAGGCCTTCCACGCGGCTGCCGCTCCGACCGTTGCCGCGGTGATCGGCGGACGCCCGATCGCGCTCTACGAAGGCGAGCTGCCCGAGGCGGATGTGACGCAGGTGCTCGACCAGCTGCTGACACTGGCCGCCCAGCAGAATGTCACTGGCACGGTGGAGCCGGCGGAGCCGGGAGCGGAACCCCCTGAGCCGGCAGAGGAACCGCTGCCGCCGCACCACCAGGAGGCATACGACGCGATTGCCGGGGGAGACTTCGAGACCGCCATCCGCGAATACACGACGGCGATCGCGCAGGATCCTCGCGACCAGCTCGCCGTGGCGGGGCTTGCCCAGGTCTCTCTGCTCGCTCGCCTTGGCACGGCGTCTGCCACCGAGATCCGGGATGCCGCCGCTGCCAGTCCCACGGACATCGACGCCCAGCTCGCCATTGCCGACCTGGACGTCTCCGGGGGACACCTCGATGACGCGTTCGACCGGCTTCTCGAGTTCTTCCCCGCCCTCGACCAGTCGAGCAAGGACCGGGTTCGCACTCGCCTGCTCGACTTCTTCGAGATCGCGGGGGTGGAGGATCCGCGCGTCGTAGCCGCGCGCCGCCGCCTGACGGGGCTGCTCTACTAACCCGGCCACCACAGCCGAACTCCAGCCTGCCTCCGCGCCCGCGAGTGACACGCGCGCCGGAATTTTCGGGAGCGCGTGTCACTGGTGGGCGCGGTGTAGGGCTAACGCCTCAGCTTCAGCCAGAGACCGGCTAGCGGGGGCAGCGTGACTTCGGCGGATGCCGGACGACCGGCCCACGGGATGTCGGTGGCCTCGACCGCGCCGAAGTTGCCGACTCCCGATCCGCCGTACTCCGAGGCATCCGTGTTCAGGATCTCCTCCCAAGTGCCCGCGAATGGAAGCCCGATGCGATACGGACCCACCGGATTGCCGCCGAAGTTCATCAGCACCGCGATGGGATTGTCGTGGTTGTCCCAGCGCAGGAATGACACGGCGTTGTGCTCCGAGTCACTCGCATCGATCCACTCGAATCCGCCGGGATCGTTGTCACGCGACCACAGGGACGGCTGGTCGCGATACACCCGGTTCATCTGGCTGACGAGAGTGAGGAGCCCTCGGTGAATCGGCTGGTCGAGAATCCACCAGTCGAGCCCTCGCTCTTCGCTCCACTCCGACGGCTGCCCGAATTCGGACCCCATGAAGAGCAACTGCTTACCCGGATGCGACCACATGAATGCGAGATACGCGCGCAGGTTCGCGAGCTTCTGCCACTGGTCGCCGGGCATCTTGTGCAGCAGGGATCCCTTTCCGTGCACGACCTCATCGTGGCTGATCGGCAGCAGGAAGCTCTCGGTGAAGGCGTAGACCATGCTGAAGGTGATCTCGTTGTGGTGGTATGAGCGGTACATCGGGTTCTCCTCCATGTACGCGAGGCTGTCGTGCATCCAGCCCATATTCCACTTCAGGCCGAAGCCGAGGCCGGAACCGCCCGTCGGCTTGGTGACTCCCGGCCATGCGGTCGACTCCTCGGCGATCATCACGATGCCGGGATTGCGCTTGTAGGCGGTGGCGTTCACCTCCTGCAGGAAGCTGATGGCCTCGAGGTTCTCGCGCCCGCCGTTCACGTTGGGCAGCCAGTCATCCGCTTCGCGCGAGTAGTCGAGGTAGAGCATCGAGGCGACCGCGTCGACCCGCAGACCATCGATGTGGAAGTCTTCGAGCCAGTAGCTCGCGTTCGCGACGAGGAAGTTGCGCACCTGTGAGTCGCCGAAGTTGAAGACCAGGGTGCCCCAGTCGCGCTGCTCGCCGCGCCGAGGGTCGGAGTGCTCATAGAGGGGCTGCCCGTCGAAGTTGGCCAGTGCCCACTCATCCTTGGGAAAGTGCGCTGGAACCCAGTCCATGATCACGCCGATGTCGGCCTGGTGGAGGCGGTCGATCAGGTAGCGGAGGTCGTCCGGATGCCCGAACCGGCTGGTCGGCGCGTAATAGCCGGTCACCTGGTAGCCCCACGATCCGCCGAACGGATGCTCGGCGAGCGGCATGAACTCGACATGAGTGAACGCGGTCTCCAGCAGGTAAGGGATCAGTTCATCCGCCAGCGAGCGGTAGTCGAGCCCTGGACGCCACGAACCGACGTGCAGCTCGTAGACGCTCATCGGGGAATTGTGCGGGTCGCGGTCGGCGCGACGACGCATCCAGTCGGCGTCCCCCCAATCGTACAGGGTCTGGCCCACCTTCGACGCGGTCGCCGGCGGAATTTCGGTGTAGCGAGCCATCGGGTCGGCGCGCTGTACCCAGCGCCCGTCCGCGGTGAGGAGCTCGAACTTATAGGAGGTGCCGGGGGTGAGACCGGGCACGAAGAGCTCCCAGACCCCGTTGTCGTCGAGACGCCGCATGGCGTGCCCGAGGCCGTACCACCCGTTGAAGTCTCCGAGCACCCGTGCGGCCTTCGCGTGCGGAGCCCAGACCGAGAAACTCGTGCCGACCACATCTTCGTGTGGTCGGAAGTGCGACCCGAACACCTGCCAGAGCTGTTCGTGTCGCCCCTGGCCCCAGAGGTAGAGGTCGACCTCCCCCACCGAGGAGACGAATCGGTACGGATCATCCGTCACCCAGTCCGGTCCGTTCGAGTAGGTCGTCTCCACCCGGTAAGACTGGCCGTCTCCGGTGGCGAAGCCCTGCCACAGGCCGTCGGCCAGGTGGGTGAGCGGCACGCGGCTGCCATCGGCGCGGATTGCCGTCACCGAATCGGCGAGGGGGCGGATGACACGGATGATGAATCCGTCGTCCAGGGGGTGCTGGCCCAGGGTCACATGCGGCTGGGGGTGACGGCCCCCCGCGAGTGCCGCGATGTGATCGGGGTGAAGCGAGGGCAGCTGGGGAGCCACGGACTTCGCCGTTACCTTCCTGGTCTCCGACTTCTTCGCGGCCGGCACTTTCGCCACCGGAGTCTTCGGCGCTTTTACCGCCGGAGTCTTCGCCGCCGGAGTCTTCCTCGGGGGAGTTGACGGGTCCTTCGCCATTTACTTGCCTCTCGGGAGTTCGACACGCAGGATGTGGACGGGCTCGACGAAGGCGTCGAGCCGCACGAAGTTCTGCTGGCCCCAGGTGAATTTCTGGCGGGTGATGAGGTCGGTCACCTCGAACGGCTCGTCCGGGTTGACACCGAACCGGGTGGGGTCGAGATAGACCGTCGTCTCGCGGGCGGAGTGCGGATCGAGGTTGGCCACGACGATGATCGCGTCACCGCGTCCGGAGCGGGTGAAT
>JBBRDX010000081.1:0-13300 GCA_038203515.1 Actinomycetales bacterium
GGGACCGGACACGTAGTCGCCGTACTCGGCCGTGTCGGAGACGCTCCAGCGCTGCTTGGCGATGCCGCCCTCCCACATGAGGTCGACAATGAGCTTGAGCTCGTGGAGCACCTCGAAGTAGGCGATCTGCGGCTGGTACCCCGCTTCGGTCAACGTCTCGAAGCCGTACTGCACGAGCTGCGAGACACCGCCACAGAGCACGGCCTGCTCGCCGAACAGGTCGGTCTCGGTCTCTTCGGTGAAGGTGGTCTTGATGCCTCCGGCGCGAAGTCCGCCGATAGCCTTCGCGTACGACCAGGCGAGCTGCCAGGCCTGGCCGGACGCATCCTGCTCGACGGCGACGATGACCGGAACGCCGCGGCCGGCCTCGAACTCGCGACGGACGGTGTGTCCCGGTCCCTTGGGGGCGACCATGATCACGTCGACACCCTCTGGCGCGGTGATGTAGCCGAAGCGGATGTTGAAGCCGTGGCCGAAAAGAATGGCGTTGCCGGCGACCAGGTGCGGCTGGATGTCGGCGGCGTAGAGTCCGCGCTGGTGCTGGTCGGGCGCAAGAATGACGATGACGTCCGCCCACTCTGCCGCCTCGGCGGACGGCAGCACGGTGAAGCCGGCCTCCTGCGCCTTGGCCACAGACCTGGAATCGGGCTTAAGGCCGACGACGACCTCGACTCCGGAGTCGCGGAGGTTCTGCGCGTGAGCGTGACCCTGCGAGCCGTAGCCAATGACGGCGACCTTCTTGCCCTGGATGAGCGCGAGGTCGGCATCCTTGTCGTAAAAGATTTCGGTCACTTGGTTTCCTTTTCGTTGGTTGAGTGGGCCTGCCGGGGCCGTATCGAAGACCGCGGTTTCATGGTGCAGTGTTTCGTTTAGTTAAGATCGCGATACGGCCACGGGCGGCCTACTCGATCTGACGGCGCTTCGCGGCCGTCAGTTCTTGAAGACTCGTTCGGTGATGCTCTTGGATCCGCGACCGATCGCGAGAAGGCCGGACTGCGCGATCTCCTTGATCCCGTACGGTTCGAGCACCCTGAGCAGTGCCTCCACCTTGGCGGTGTCGCCGGTGACTTCGATGACCAAGGCATCGGTCGCCACATCCACAATCCGAGCACGGAACAGGGTAGCTGCTTCGAGAATCTGGCTGCGTGTGGTGTTGTCCACCCGCACCTTGATCAGCATGTGCTCACGCTCGACCGTCTGCACAGGATCCAGCTCGACGATCTTGATCACGTTGATGAGCTTGTTGAGCTGCTTGGTGACCTGCTCGAGCGGCAGCTCCTCAACATCCACCACCACGGTGATGCGGGACAGTCCGGGGATCTCGCTCGCACCGACCGCGAGACTCTCGATGTTGAAACCGCGGCGGGCGAAGAGGCCAGCAACGCGGGTGAGGAGTCCGGGTTTGTCTTCGACGAGCAGGGAGAGTACGTGGGTCATTGCGGGCTACTCCTCATCCCACGACGGAGCGTGTTCTTTCGCGTATTGCACGTTGGAGTTGCCCACGCCCTGGGGCACCATCGGCCAGACCATCGAATGCGGGCTCACGATGAAATCGATAATCACCGGACGGTCATTCGTCTCGTTCGCCAAAAGGATCGCGGCATCCACGTCTTCCTTGTTACGCACCCGGATGCCGAGCGCGCCGTACGCGTCCGCCATCTTCACGAAGTCCGGAATCATCACCGTGTCGTGGCCCGTATTCAGGTCGGTGAACGAGTGGCGGCCGTCGTAGAAGAGGGTCTGCCACTGGCGCACCATGCCGAGGGACGAGTTGTTGATGATCGCGACCTTGATCGGGATCTTGTTGATCGTGCAGGTGGCGAGCTCCTGGTTGGTCATCTGGAAGCATCCGTCACCGTCGATCGCCCAGACCGTGCGCTCCGGCTCGGCGACCTTCGCGCCCATGGCCGCGGGAACCCCGTAGCCCATGGTGCCGGCACCTCCTGAGTTGAGCCACGAGTTGGGACGCTCGTATTTGATGTACTGCGCCGCCCACATCTGGTGCTGCCCGACACCCGAGGCGTAGATCGCTTCAGGTCCGGTGAGCTGGCCGATGCGCTGGATCACGTACTGCGGCGAGAGCAGGCCGTCTTCCGGCTCGTCGTAGCCGAGCGGATAGCGGGCGCGAAGCAGGTCCAGACGTTCCCACCAGACCGAGAGGTCGGAGGGGGTGGTCTCGATCGCCGCACGGAACGCGACGGTGAGGTCGGCGATGACGTCCTTGGCATCGCCGACTATGGGAACATCGGCGAAGCGGATCTTAGAGATCTCGGCCGGGTCGATGTCGACGTGCACTATTTTCGCGTTCGGGGCGAATTCGCTCGGCTTGCCGGTGACCCGGTCGTCGAAACGTGCACCGAGTGAGATCAGCAGGTCAGACTCCTGGAGCGAGAGCACCGCGGGAACCGTGCCATGCATTCCCGGCATGCCGAGGTTCAGCGGATTGGAGTCGGGGAAGGCTCCACGGGCCATGAGCGTCGTGACGACGGGCGCCCCCACCAGTTCGGCCAGCTCCAGCAGTTCAGCGGATGCCTTGGCGCGGATCACACCGCCACCCACGTAGAGAACCGGACGCTTCGCTTCGGCAAGAAGCTGCGCCGCCGCCAGGATCTGCTTGCCGTGGGCCTTCAGCACCGGGCGGAAGCCGGGCAGGTCGACCTTGGGCGGCCAGATGTACGGGGCGCTGTTCTGCTGGCAGTCCTTCGTGACATCCACCAGCACCGGACCGGGACGACCGGTCATGGCGATCTGGTACGCGGCCGCGATGGTGGCCGGGATGTCTTCCGGCTTCGTCACGAGAAAGGAGTGCTTGGTGATCGGCATCGTGATTCCCACGATGTCGACCTCTTGGAAGGCGTCGGTTCCCATCAGGGTGGAGAAGACCTGGCCGGTGATCGCGAGCAGCGGCACGGAGTCCATGTAGGCATCCGCGATCGCGGTTACGAGGTTGGTTGCCCCCGGGCCGGAAGTGGCGATGCAAACCCCGAGTCGTCCGGTTGATGACGCATAGCCCTCCGCAGCGTGACCGGCGCCCTGCTCGTGGCGAACGAGGATGTGCCGGATGCCTGTCGATGACATCAGCTCGTCATAGAACGGCATGATCGCACCGCCGGGTAAGCCGAAGACGTCCGTGACGCCGAGATTTTCGAGCGAACGAAGAATCGCGCCCGACCCGGTGAGGATCTCGGGCTCGGTGACCCTTTTGGTTGGTGCTGCGGGCACGGGAACGGTTTCCGTGGACATTGAATATTCCTTGCGAGACATTGAGTGCGGATGGCGAGAAGCGAGTCGACCCGCCCCGGGGTCAGCCCGTGATCGCGCCCTCCGAGGCGGAGTGCACGAGCTTCGAGTATTTTGCGAGAACGCCACGGGTATACCGCGGAGGAAGCGGAGCCCAGCCAGAGCGGCGAGCGGCTAGCTCAGTTTCGTCGACAAGTAGGTCGAGGGAACGAGCAGCGATATCGACCCGTATAAGATCACCATCGCGCACGAAGGCGATGGGACCTGCGTCCACCGCTTCGGGTGCTATGTGGCCGATGCATAGTCCGGTTGTGCCGCCTGAGAATCGACCGTCCGTCAAGAGTAGTACATCCTTGCCGAGGCCGGCTCCCTTGATGGCGGCGGTGATGGCCAGCATCTCGCGCATTCCCGGGCCGCCCTTCGGTCCCTCGTAGCGGATGACAACGATGTCGCCAGCCACGATCGATCCCTCGGTGAGGGCGTCCATGGCGGCGCGTTCGCGCTCGAACACCCGCGCTGGCCCTTCGAAGGACATGGTGTCGAACCCGGCCGTCTTGACCACCGAGCCGTCCGGGGCAAGCGAACCGTGCAGGATGGTGATGCCGCCGGTGGGGTGAAAGGGGTTGTCAAGGGATCGCAGCACTTTGCCATCGAGGGGCGGTGGGTCGAGTTCCGCGAGGTTTTCGGCCATTGTCTTGCCGGTGACGGTCATCGCGTCGCCGTGGAGCAGCCCGGCGTCGAGTAGGGCGCGCATCAGTACCGGGAGGCCGCCATGCCGATCGACGTCGTTCATCAGGTATTTGCCGAAGGGCTTGACATCGGCGAGGTGGGGTACACGATCCCCAATCCGGTTGAAGTCAGCGAGGGTCAGGGGCACTTCGGCTTCGTTGGCGATGGCGAGCAGGTGCAGCACGATGTTGGTCGATCCCCCGAGGGCCATGCCGACGGCGATGGCGTTCTCGAATGCTTCGATGGTGAGGATGTCACGAGCGGTGTGCCCACGCCGCAGCATCCCTATTACCGCTTCCCCGGAGCGGCGCGCATACTCGTCCCGTCGACGGTCCGCAGAGGGTGGGCTGGCAGAACCCGGCAGACTCATCCCGAGCGCTTCGGTGACGCTCGCCATGGTGTTGGCCGTGTACATCCCGCCGCAGGTGCCTTCTCCGGGCGCAAATGCGCATTCGATTCGCTTGGCATCCTCTTCGGACATCCTGCCCGCTTTTACAGCGCCGACCGCTTCGAAGGAGTCGATGATTGTGATGTCCTTCTCGGTGCCATCGCTGAGCTTCACCCAGCCGGGGGCGATGGAACCGGCGTACAGGAAAACCGACGCAAGGTCGAGGCGCGCGGCGGCCATGAGCATCCCCGGGATCGACTTGTCGCACCCCGCGAGCAGCACCGAACCGTCGAGACGCTCGGCCTGCATGACCACTTCGACAGAGTCGGCGATGACCTCGCGGCTCACCAGCGAGAAGTGCATGCCCTCGTGACCCATCGAGATGCCGTCAGAGACGGAGATGGTGCCGAATTCCAGCGGGTAACCGCCGCCGGAGTGAACACCTTCCTTCGCGGCCTGCGCCAGCCGGTCCAGGCTGAGGTTGCAGGGGGTGATCTCGTTCCACGAGCTCGCGATGCCCACCTGAGGCTTCTCCCAATCGCTGTCGCCCATGCCGACCGCGCGCAGCATGCCGCGGGCGGTCATGGCTTCGATGCCATCGGTTACAGTTCGCGAACGAGGCTTCCAGTCAACAGTGTCGGGCATATAACAGAGTCTAGAACGCCGCTGCTGTGGGATTAGCTGCCCGTTACTGACCGTTACTGCTCGTGGACGTCGCCCTCGCGGAGATCGGCGAGCAGGGTGATCGCCCGGGCGACATCGATGGGGCCGCCCACCCGAAAGTTCGCGAGTGTCGATCCGCGGCCGCTCTTGAGGCCAACGTCATCCGCGCCGAGGGCCGCGAAGGCATCCTCGTCCGTCACGTCGTCGCCCGCGTAGAAGACCGCGGTGGCGTTCGTGTAGGTGCGCAGGTGCTCGACGGCCTCGCCCTTCGTGGTGGATCGCACCGAGAACTCGAGCACATTCTTGCCACTGCGGATGGTGAGGTCGTCGAGCTCCGCGGCAGTCTCGCTGCGAGCCACCAGGTGGGCGATCCGGCTGTTGTGCTCAGACGCGAGCCGAGTGTGCAGCGCGAAGCCAGCCGGTTTTTCTTCAAGCCAGACCTCGTCGAAGGAGTTGGCGACCTCATTGAGTACCTCGCCGAGCACGTCGATGCGCTCGAACTCGGTGGTGTTGAGAGTGACGCTGTCGCCGGGGTTGTCGAGCCGCAGCTCGATGCCGTGTGAGCCGACCAGCAGCACGGTGTCCGGCAGGTCGGAGACCGCAATGAGACTGCCAAGGGCACGACCGGAGACGAGCGCCACCCGCGTGTGGGGCATGTCGTTGAGGCGAAGCACTGCGGCGCGGGCCTCGGGCAGCGCGCGGGCATGCTCCGGGGCATCCACCTCCGGGGCGAGGGTGCCGTCGAAGTCGAGGGCGACAAGCAGCCGTCGGGTGCGGGCGAGCTCACGAAGCGCGCCGATGAAGGGCTCGGGCAGGCGAGAGGACCTGGGGGGGGTGTCAACATCGACCATCAGGTGAGCTCGTGCCCCTTGGATCCGTGGTGCGCCCGGCTCTCGAGCACGTCGAGGAAGTCCCGCGACCAGCGCGAGACGTCGTGCTCGAGCACGCGTTTGCGCAGCGATCGCATGCGGGCGGTTCGCTCGCTCTTCGGCATCGAGATGGCCTTCTGGATGGCGTCCTTCACCCCGTCGATATCGTGCGGGTTGATAAGGAGTGCCCGCTTCAACTCGTCCGAGGCCCCCGCGAATTCGCTGAGGATGAGCACGCCGTCATCGTCGAAGCGGCAGGCCGCATACTCCTTGGCCACGAGGTTCATTCCATCGCGCAGCGCGGTAACGAGCATCACGTCGGCGGCCAGGTAGAGCGCCACCATCTCATCCCGGGGAAAGCCGTGATGCTGGTAACTGATCGGCACATGCGCGATCGTGCCGTAGTCGCCGTTGATGCGGCCGACCGTCAGTTCGATCTCGTCGCGCAGCGCCATGTACGCCTGCACGCGCTCGCGGCTGGGATTGGCGACCTGCACGAGCGTGACATCCTCGGAGCTCAACTTGCCCTCTGCGAGAAGCTCACCGTAGGCCTTGAGTCGATGGGTGATGCCCTTGGTGTAGTCGAGTCGATCGACCCCGAGCATTACTGTGCGCGGATTGCCGAGCTCGGTACGGATCTGCTTCGCCCGCTCCTGCACCGCGGGTGTGCGCGCGAGCTCTTCGAAACTCGCGCTGTCGATAGAGATGGGGAACGCTCGGGCGACCACCGTGCGGAAGGTTCCCTGGCGTTTAATCTCGCCGAACACCCGCACCCCGGGCGAGGCGTCGACAAGCGGCACCTCGACCTGATAGCCCTTGGTGGCGTAGCCCTTGAGGCGGCGCACCGCGCGCTGGAAGTTGCTCGCGTCGGCGACCCGCTGGAATCCGATCACGTCGGCTCCGAGGAGGCCCTCGATGATCTGGGTGCGCCACGGCAGCTGGGAGTAGATGCCGTAGGGCGGGAATGGGATGTGATTGAAGAAACCGATGGTCAGGTCTGGGCGGATCTCGCGGAGCAGCTTCGGCACGAGCTGCAGCTGATAATCCTGGATCCAGACCACCGCTCCGGTCGCACTCGCCTCCGCCGCGGCATCCGCGAACCGCTGGTTGACCTCGACATAGCTGTCCCACCACTCGCGGTGATAGCTCGGGGGCGCGATCACATCGTGGTACAGCGGCCAGAGGGTGTCGTTGGAGAAGCCCTCGTAGTAGCGCTCGATCTCGAGCGCGCTCAGCACCACCGGGATGATGTGGATGAGGTCGCTGTCGAAGGGGTCCAGCTCGAGGTCCGGTTGGCCGCCCCACCCGATCCAAGCACCTTCGTTCTGCTGCATGACCGGCTCGAGGGCGGTGACCAACCCCCCGGGCGAGCGGCTCCAGCTGCCGTTGCCATCGGTGCCGACAACACGATCGACAGGGAGGCGATTGGACACGACGACGAAGCCGTAGGTGCCGCGTATCGGAGGAGTCACTGTGGCGTCGAGTTTACCGCACCCCGCCCAACTAGCATTGCCCGATGGTAACTACCCGGCTCTATGGCCATGGCACTCTGAAGACCGAGGGCTTCCCGGTCGAGGACATCTCCGACCATATCCTCGAAGACGGCTGCACCGTCTGGGCGGATTTCCTGTCTCCAAACGAGGAGGATCTCGCGACCATCAGTGAGGAACTCGGGCTGCACCCGCTCGCAGTCGAGGATGCCGTGCACTCGTCCCAGCGGCCAAAGCTCGACCGCTATGACACACACCTCTTTCTTGCCGCCTACGCCGTAAACCTCGACATCGTGACGGGGGAGCTGGAGACCCACGAGATCAAGGCCTTCATCACGCCGCACGCGCTCGTGACCGTGCACGGCCCGGACTTCGATATGACCAGGGTCGTCGAGCGCTGGGACAGCGACAAGGATCTCGCGAAACACGGCGTCGCCTATCTCCTCTGGGGCCTTCTCGACGAGATCGTCGACGGCCACTTCGAGACAGTGCGGCAACTGGATGTGGCCTCCGAAGAACTCGAAGATGCCCTGTTCGACGACCGACCGCGCGACAAGGAGGTGCAGCGTCGCTCCTTCGAATTCCGCAAATCGCTGGTGCTGCTGCGCCGGGTGGTGCTACCGATGCGGGAGGTGGTGAACACGGTGCTCCGTCGCGATCTCCACACCTTCGACATCGAGATGACGCCGTACTTCCAAGATGTCTACGACCATGTGCTTCGTGCGACCGAGTGGACGGAATCGCTGCGCGATCTCGTCTCCACGATCCTCGACACGAATCTGAGCATCCAGAGCAATCGGATGAACCTGATAATGAAGAAGGTGACAAGCTGGGCGGCCATCATCGCGGTGCCCACAGCGATTACCGGATTCTTCGGCCAAAACCTGAAATTCGTCGGCTTCGGAACGAGCTGGGGTACCTGGTTCTCGATCGGACTTATCGTCGTTGCATCCCTCGGGCTCTACCTGCAGTTCAAGAAGCGCGACTGGCTTTAGCGCTGGCTCGCTGTGCGGGAAAGACCGACGACCGCGGCGACGGACTGCCAGAGCACGAAGCCCTCGACCACGAGGGAGAGGAGCCCGAGCGGTTCGAGCCAGTTACCGATGTCCCCGGTCGCCCCGGGCATTCCGACGGTGCGATTGATCGTGAAGCCCACGATCACGGCGGCCGAGAGGGCGGCGGCGGCAATGAAGTCACGCCGGGAGCCCACGATGAAGAGCCGTTCTGTCAGCACAAAGGCCGCGATGATCAGCGCGATGTAGAACGCCGCGAGATAGGGTGTCTCGGCGAGCTTGCCCGGTAGGTCGAGAATGTGGATTGCGCCGATCGAGGCGAGTCCGAGCCCGACGGCAGCGCGGCGGTTCAGCGTGACCATTCGACGGTTCGACGTGGCAGTCTCAGTGGTGCGTTCTTCTAGTGCGGTTGACATCATTTCCCCCTGGGCAAATCGTGACGGATGGAATACGGTCCCCCAACGCTAGAAGGCCGCGATGGGCATTTCGGGCTTCGTGTGAGCATTCACATCGAAAGTCGCTGCATTTTGCGCAGCTTCTTGGCTAATTTTGCGCAGCTTGCGAGCTAATTTTGGGCAGCTTCTGAGCTAGCGGTAACACGGGGGAAATCAGCCCCGGGAGGGGGCGAGGCCGAGGGTGGCGAGCACCTGCAGCCCGGGCAGCCTGGCCCGGTCGCGGCCCCACCGGGCGGTCTGCTCGGCTACGAGTCGGAACGATCCCGCTTCCGCGGCGAGCTCGCTATCCCGGGCTGTGCCCCTTCTTCCCAGCGGAGTACCGTGGAATTACCGACCTGAAAGGCATCCGTTGCGCAAATACATCTTCAGTGGCACCCTCGTCAGCGCCGTCCTCGGTGGGTGGAGTACCCTCCAGACGACAAGAAAAGGTCCGCGCGACTGGCGGCTCGTCCTCATGTGGATCAGCTGGGGCATCACCGTGATCATTGCAGCGGACTCTGTGATCGAGCATTCGCGCAACGCCGATGAGCTAGAGGAATAACTATGAACAACCCACTGATTCCGGGAATTCACGACATGGGCGCGGGAGTCCTCGGCTTCTTCGGGTTCGCCATCTGGGGCTTCTTCTCCCTACTCTCCCTCGCCATCGTGATCGGGCTGATCTTCCTTCTCGTGCGGTTCCTCCTGGTCGCCACTCGCGCAGCCCAGCTTTACGTGGCCAAGAACGAGCCACCGAAGCCGCCGTCCGCGCCCCGTCCCACGCCCGCTGAGCCGAGCACGCCGGCCGCCGCCCCGCCCCCGGCGACTCCCGCCTCGCCGAGCACAGTTGCGCCCTCGACCACGGCTGCGTCGCCGACCACACCTGCAGCCGCTGCTCCGACGGCCACGACGGAGGTCGCACCGGTGATGCCGAAGGCCGCCGCTGCAACTGCCACGACGAAGGTCGCACCGGTGATGCCGAAGGCCGCAGCACCGACGCCGACCCGCACCATCCCCACAGTGACTCCTCCTGCACCGGCGACCCCCACGTCAAAGGCTCCTGCGCCGAAAACCCCGACCACTACGGTCCCGGTCATCAAGGCACCAGCAGTGAAGGCACCAGCAGTGAAGGAGCCAGCAGTGAGGGCGCCAGCCAGGCCCGGCACCCCGAAGTCGCCGCCGACGGCTTAGAGTCAGCCGATGGTGCGGTGCACGTCGGCCCGCCCTTCCCGGTCACGGCATCCCGGGTACGGCATCTCGGTCACGGCATCTCGGTCACGGCATCTCGGTCACGGCATTTGCTCGCGGCGGGGGATACGCCCGCTCGTGGCGGTGGGAGCGCGTCACGGAGGGAGTCGCAACTCCCGCCGCGAGGAGTCAACACCACCGCGAGGTCCTGCGTGAGGCGCCCGCACTGGGTGGCACATCCTGAGCTATCTCAGGCGAGGAATCCGCGTAACAGCGCTGCCGACCCTTCGAGATGCTCCTGCATCGCAGACGCCGCCCTCTCGCCATCCCCGGTGAGGATGGCGATGACGATTCGCTCGTGCTGCTGGTTCGAGTGTTCGATGTTCGGCTGCAGCAGGGGAATGTCGTCAAGCAGGCCATTCACCCGCATGCGATTATCCGCCAGCAGGGGCACGAGCGACGGCGCTCCCACAAGCTCCCCGATGGTGAGATGCAGCCGCGAGTCAAGCCGCCGATAGTCGGCAACGGTCGCGGCTGCCGTCTCGCCCAGCCGAGTCCAGAGCAGCTCTCGATCGCCCGCGGTGAGACTTCGGGCCGCAGCGGAGCGGGCCGCCCCCACCTCCAGGATGTCGCGAAGAGCGAGCACATCCTCGATCTCCTCCGCGGTGGGACGGGCAGAAGCTGCGAACCCGTCGATGCCGGAGGCCGCGACCCGCGAAGGCGTGGCATCCACCACGAAGGTGCCTCCGTAGCGTCCTCGCCGCGAGACGAGAAAGCCCGCATCGGACAGCGAGCGGATGGCATCGCGCACGGTGTCGCGACTCACCGAGAATCGCGTGGCGAGGTCGCGCTCGGCCGGCAGGGCATCTCCCGGCGGCACGATCCCGAGGCGGATGGCCTGCAAGAGCCGGCTCACGGTCTCCTCGAACGCGTTGCCGGCCCGAACGGGTCGGAAGAGGGCGTCGCCGACGACATCCGCCCGCAGCACTCCGTCGTCCCCGCCGCTCATGACTACAGGGGCGTCACATAGGCGGCGCTGATGCCGCCGTCGACGAGGAATGTCGAGCCGGTGATGAAAGAGGAGTCATCGCTCGCAAGGAACGCGACCGCTGCGGCGAGCTCTTCCGGCTCGGCGAACCTTCCCTTGGGAATATGCACGAGCCGACGCTGGGCGCGCACCTCGTCCTTGGCGAACAGCTCCTGCAGAAGGGGCGTGTTCACCGGTCCGGGGCACAGCGCGTTCACGCGAATACCCTGGCGCGCAAACTGCACGCCGAGCTCGCGGCTCATCGCGAGCACCCCACCCTTCGATGCCGTGTAGGAGATCTGGCTGGTGGCCGACCCGAGGACCGCCACGAACGAGGCGGTGTTGATGATCGAGCCGGACTGCTGGGCCACCATGTACTTGAGCGCCGCCCGGCAGCACAGGTAGACCGACTTGAGGTTGACATCCTGCACGTTCTGCCAGGCCGGAAGCTCCGTGGTCTCGATCGAGTCGTCGTCGGGCGGGGAGATGCCGGCGTTGTTGAACGCGATGTCCACCGATCCGTAGGTCTCGTTGGCGGTCGCGAAGAGCGCGTTGACCTGCGCCTCGTCGGTCACGTCGACCTGCACGAACAGCCCCTCCACCTCGGCAGCGGCTGCCGCACCCGACACCGGGTTGAAGTCGGCGATCACCACGGTGGCCCCCTCGGCAGCGAACCGCCGCGCGGTGGCGAGACCGATTCCACTCGCTCCCCCGGTGACGACGGCAACCTTTCCCGCGAGGCGCTGCGTGAGGTCGATCTTCGGTACTGCCATGTGCTGTGCTCCTAATCGGTACTGATGAAGACGTTCTTGGTCTCGGTGAACGCGGTGGCAGCATCCGGCCCGAGCTCGCGCCCGAGGCCGCTCTGCTTGAATCCGCCGAAAGGGGTGGAGTACCGCACCGACGAGTGTGAATTGACCGAGAGGTTGCCGCTGTCGATCGCGCGGGAAACGCGGATGGCTCGACCCACGTCCCGCGTCCAGATCGAGCCACTCAGCCCGTAGATACTGTCGTTGGCGAGGGCGATCGCATCGGCCTCGTCATCAAATGGCAGCACACTGACAACAGGTCCGAAGATCTCGTCCACCACCACCCGGTCGGTGCGTGAGCCGGGAAGCAGCACCGTCGGGGCGAACCAGTAGCCCGCACCATCCGGAGCGCTGCCTCGGAAGGCGACCTGCGAATCATCGGGCACATAGGATCGCACCTTCGCCAGGTGCGCGGCCGAGACCAGCGGACCCATCTCGGTGTCGTCCGCGAGCGGCGAGCCGACGCGCACGCCCATCACCGCGGGCTCCAGCAGCTCGAGAAAGCGATCGTAGACGCTGCGCTGCACCAGGATACGGCTGCGCGCACAACAGTCCTGGCCGGCATTCTCGAACACCGCGTACGGGGCGGTCGCCGCGGCCTTCTCCAGGTCGGAGTCCGCGAACACCACGTTGGCCGACTTGCCCCCGAGTTCCAGCGTCACGGCCTTCACCTGGTCGGCACAGCCGGCCATCACACCTTTTCCAACGGCGGTCGAGCCCGTGAAGACCACCTTGCGCACATCCGGGTGCGTCACGAACCGCTCGCCGATCACCGACCCTTTGCCCGGCAGCACCTGGAAGAGCCCGGGCGGCAGGCCCGCCTCGAGGGCCAGCGCGCCGAGACGGATCGCGGTGAGCGGGGTCCACTCCGCGGGCTTGAGCAACACCGCGTTTCCGGCGGCGAGCGCAGGGGCGAAACCCCAGGCCGCGATGGTCATGGGAAAGTTCCACGGCACGATGACGCCGACGACCCCGAGCGGCTCGAGGAAGGTCACGTCGATGCCGCCGGCCACCGGGATGGTCTTGCCGATCATCCGCTCCGGTGCGGCGGCGTAGTAGTTGAGCACGTCACGAACGTGCCCGGCCTCCCAGCGCGCCTGCGAGATCGGATGCCCGGAATTCGCCACTTCGAGGCTCGCGAGATTCTCCAGGTCGGAGTCGACGGCCACCGCGAAACGGCGAAGCCCCGCGGCCCGCTCCGCCGGTGCGAGCGCCGCCCAGGCTCGCTGGGCAGCCATGGCGTCAGCGACCGCGTCATCGACCCGCTCGAGGCTGGTGTGCTCGACGGTCTGCAGCGCCGTCTCCGTGGCTGGGTTGATCAGGGTGATCCCGGTCATCGCCCGACCTCCCCACGGTGATGCTCCCGGGCCGCGTCGACCAGCCCGGCGAAGAGCCGCAGGTCGTCTCCGGTCTGCTCCGGATGCCACTGCACTGCCACGCCGAATGGCAC
>JBBRDX010000082.1:0-13225 GCA_038203515.1 Actinomycetales bacterium
CACCGCCTGTTTGGCCCTGAGCCGCAGGATCCGTCGCAACCCAAGGAGCACATCCGTCGTGTCAGATTCGCCCGCCGGCACCGAGTCCATTCTCGAGTCGATCACGGCGGCGGAGACGGCCACCGGGTTCGAGCTCTTCACTGACCGCCAGGTCGTCGCCATGCGAGTCGGGGGAGAACTGCGGGATCTCGCGGCATCCGTCGCGGTCGGCGAGACCGCGGAGCCGGTACTGATCTCCTCGCCTGACGGTCTCAGCATCCTGCGCCATTCTGCCGCCCATGTCGCAGCCCAGGCACTGCAGTCCATAAACCCGCAAGCCAGACTCGGAATCGGTCCGCCGATCATCGACGGTTTCTACTACGACTTCGACGTCGAGACTCCGCTGACTCCCGAGGATCTCAAAGCGATCGACAAGGCCATGGAACGCATCATCAAGGCGGGCCAGCGGTTCGTCCGCCGGGTCGTGACGGAGAGTGAAGCGCGCGCTGAGCTTGCGGACGAGCCGTACAAGCTCGAACTCATCGGTCTCAAGGGGCATCCGACCGAGGGTGCCGGCAGCACCGACGACAATGAATCGGTTGAGGTCGGCGGCGCCGAGCTCACCATTTACGACAACGTGGATCCGCGCACCGGCGAGACGGTCTGGAAAGACCTGTGTCGCGGACCGCACCTGCCGAGCACCCGGATGATCGGCAACGGCTATGCGCTCACTCGAAGCGCAGCGGCGTACTGGCGCGGTTCGGAGAAGAACAAACAGCTCCAGCGCGTCTACGGCACGGCCTGGGCTACCAAGGACGACCTCCGCGCGTACATTACGCGGCAGGAGGAGGCGGCCAAGCGCGACCATCGCAAGCTCGGCGCCGAACTCGACCTGTTCTCGTTCCCCGACGAGATCGGATCCGGCCTCGCCGTGTTCCACCCGAAGGGCGGAATCATCCGCGCCGAGATCGAGAACTACATGCGCGAGCGCCTCGTCGCCAACGGCTACGAGCAGGTCTATTCACCACACATCACCAAGGGCTCGCTGTTCGAGACCAGCGGGCACCTGCAGTGGTACCGGGACGGGATGTTCCCGGCGATGCACCTCGACGAGGAAGTCGATGGCGAGGGTCACGTCATCCGCCAGGGCCAGGACTATTACCTCAAGCCCATGAACTGCCCCTTTCACAACCTGATCTTCCGGGCCCGCGGACGGAGCTATCGCGAGCTTCCGCTTCGCCTGGCCGAGTTCGGCACGGTGTACCGCTACGAGAAGAGCGGCACACTGTCGGGGCTCACCCGCGTGCGCGGACTCACCCAGGACGACGCCCACATCTACGTGACTCCCGAGCAGGTGAAGGCGGAGATCTCGAGCCAACTCGACTTCGTCTTCGAGACGCTGCGCGGCTATGGTCTCGATGACTTCTACCTCGAGCTCTCCACGCGCGACCCGGAGAAGTCCGTCGGTACCGATGAGGCGTGGGATGACGCGACGGAGACCCTCCGCCAGGTGGCCATCGAATCGGGACTCGAGTTCGTGATCGACACGGGTGGCGCGGCCTTCTACGGTCCGAAGATCTCTGTGCAGGCGCGCGACGCCATCGGCCGCACCTGGCAGCTCTCGACCGTGCAACTCGACTTCAACCAGCCGGAGCGATTCGGGCTGGAGTACACCGCCGCAGACGGTACCCGCCAGCAGCCGGTGATGATCCATCGGGCGCTTCTCGGGTCGATCGAACGGTTCTTCGCCATCCTGCTGGAACACTATGCCGGTGCCTTCCCGGTCTGGCTGTCGCCGGTCCAGGTGGTCGGCATCCCGGTGGCGGAGCAGTACGAGGAGTACCTCGGTGACGTCATCCGGCAGTTGCGGGAGGTCGGAGTGCGAGCCCAACTGGACGACTCTAATGACCGTATGCCGAAGAAGATCCGAAATCACACGAAGCTAAAGGTGCCGTTCCAACTCATCGCCGGCGAGGAGGACCGTGCCGCCGGCGCCGTCAGCTTCCGCTACCGTGACGGCAGCCAGGACAACAGGGTGCCGATCGCCGAAGCTATCGAGCGGATCACCACGGCGATCGCGACGCGAGCGCAGGTCTGAGCGTGCCCGACACCTACGGCCCCGAAGAATTCGATGGTATCGAGATCGAATCCGCCGAAGATTTCGCCGCGGTCCCCGATGCGTTCCAGCGACTCTGGACCCCGCATCGGCTCGTCTATATCAAGGCCGGTCCGCAGCCCCACCAGGACGAATGCCCGTTCTGCGTCGCACCGTCGATGAGCGACGAGAAGGCGCTCATCGTGGTACGCGGAAAGACCTGCTACGTGCTGCTCAACCTGTTTCCCTACAACGCTGGGCACCTGCTGGTGTGCCCCTATCGCCACGTCGCGAGCTACGACGACGCGACAGTCGAAGAGGTCTACGAGATCTCGGCCCTCACCCAGGCTGCGATGCGCGTGTTGCGTGCCACGGCGAACTGCGACGGCTTCAACATCGGCAGGAACCAGGGCGGCATCGCCGGCGCGGGGATCGCCGAGCACCTCCATCAGCACATCGTTCCGCGCTGGGCGCAGGATTCAAACTTCTTCCCGATCATCGCGGGCACCAAGGCGATACCTCGCCTCCTCGGTGACGTGCGCGCCGAGGTCGCGGCGGCCTGGCCGCACCCGTAATCCACGGTAATTCCCAGTCTCACCAGCTTAGAATGGGGGGGCTCCGCGGTACGTGCGGAGCATCAGAGAGGCGAGAAGTGACCGACATCACCACCACCAGAAGCAGCAGCAGCAGCACCGAAAATCTTGGCTCGAGCCGCGTGAAGCGTGGATTCGCCCAGATGCTCAAGGGAGGCGTCATCATGGATGTCGTCACCGCTCAGCAAGCACGTATCGCCGAAGATGCCGGGGCAGTCGCAGTTATGGCGCTGGAGCGCGTTCCCGCAGACATCCGCGCCCAGGGGGGAGTCGCCCGCATGAGCGACCTCGACCTGATCGATTCGATCATCGCCGAGGTCTCGATCCCCGTGATGGCGAAGACTCGCATCGGCCACTTTGTCGAGGCGCAAATCCTGCAGACCCTCAAGGTGGATTACATCGACGAGTCCGAGGTACTGTCGCCGGCGGACTACGTGAACCACATCGACAAGTGGCCCTTCACCGTTCCCTTCGTCTGTGGGGCGACGAACCTGGGTGAGGCCCTCCGTCGCATCAACGAGGGGGCGGCCATGATCCGTTCCAAGGGTGAGGCGGGTACCGGCGACGTCTCCGAGGCGACCAAGCACATCCGTACCATCACCGCGGAAATCCGCGCACTGTCGGCCAAGACTCATGACGAGTTATACGTCGCAGCCAAGGAGTTACAGGCACCCTACGAACTCGTGCTGGAGATCGCACGCACCGGCAAGCTGCCTGTCGTGCTGTTCACTGCCGGTGGCGTCGCCACTCCAGCGGACGCCGCGATGATGATGCAGCTCGGTGCCGATGGAGTCTTCGTGGGATCTGGGGTGTTCAAGTCGGGCAATCCGGAGGCCCGTGCCGCGGCGATCGTGAAGGCGACCACTTTCTTCGATGACCCCTCGGTGGTCGCATCCGCGTCCCGCGGTCTCGGAGAAGCGATGGTCGGAATCAATGTGTCCGACCTGCCCGCACCACACCGTCTCGCCGAACGTGGCTGGTAGTTCGGCCCCGATAGTCGGTGTCCTCGCGCTCCAGGGCGATTTTCGCGAACACATCGCGGTCCTCCAGTCGCTCGGAGCGGATGCACGCGCGGTTCGCCGTCCCGAAGAGCTCGCCCAGGTGGGCGGCCTCGTCATCCCGGGCGGCGAGTCGAGCGTCATGGACAAGCTGTCCCGCATGTTCGGGCTCGCGGAGCCGCTGAAGGGCGCCATCCGCGCAGGCCTTCCCGTCTATGGCACCTGCGCGGGCCTCATCATGCTCGCCGACAGGGTACTCGATGCCATTGCCGGTCAGGAGAGTCTCGGTGGTTTCGACATCTCCGTGCGACGCAATGCGTTCGGGTCGCAGTTGGACTCCTTTGAGACCGATCTCGACATTCCGGCCCTCGGCGAGCCGCCGATGCATGCGGTCTTCATCCGTGCGCCGGTGGTCGAGCAGGTAGGAGAGGGCGTCGTCGCGCTCGCGACGCTTGCCGACGGGCGTGTGGTGGCCGTTGAGCAGGGCAACCTGCTGGGAACGTCGTTCCATCCCGAGATGACGGGTGACACCCGGTTTCACGAGTACTTCCTCGAACGGGTTCGCTCGGCAAACTAATCACGCAGGCTCGTGCCCCGCTCGCAGCGAATTCAGCTCGAGACGGGATCTTCGGCCACGGGCTGACGGGTGCTGCTCCTGTGCTGGCTAGAATGTTGAGCATGTCAGGCCACTCCAAATGGGCAACCACCAAGCACCAGAAGGCGATTAAAGACTCTCGCCGTGCCAAGTCGTTCGCCAAACTCATCAAGAACATCGAAGTCGCTGCCAAGCTCGGGGGTGCGGACCTCGCCGGCAACCCGACTCTCGTCGACGCCATCCAGAAGGCGAAGAAGACCTCGGTGCCCAACTCGAACATCGACTCGGCGGTCAAGCGCGGATCCGGCCAGCTCGGCGAAGCGGTCGACTACCAGACCATCATTTACGAGGGCTACGCAGCGGGCGGTGTTGCTCTGCTGATCGAGTGCCTCACCGACAACAAGAACCGTGCCGCGGCGGATGTGCGCACCGTGATGACCCGCAACGGCGGAACTATGGGAGATCCGGGCAGTGTCGCCTACAACTTCAGCCGCAAGGGCGTGGTGTCGGTGACGAAGACCGACGGGGTGTCCGAAGACGACATCCTCGCCGCCGTGCTGGATGCCGGTGCCGAAGAGGTCAACGACCGCGGCGTCGGCTTCGAGATCATCACCGAACCGCACGACATGGTCTCGGCACGCACCGCGCTGCAGGAGGCCGGCATCGAATACGACTCGGCGGATGTCGAGTTCGTGCCCGGTCTCACGATCGAGGTCGACGCGGAAACCGCCCGCAAGATCTACCGCCTGATCGACGCGCTGGACGACAACGACGATGTGCAGGCCGTCTACGGTAACTTCGAGGTGCCGGCCGACGTGCAGGCCGAGCTCGACGACGAGGAATAACACCCCGGTGGTCGCACCGCAGGGGAGCACCATCCGGGTGCTCGGCATCGACCCGGGGCTCACCCGGTGCGGCGTAGGAATTGTGGATGTCACCACCACGCGCCGGGCGACCCTCGTGGACGTCGTCGTGATCAGGAGTGGCGCGGCGCTTCCGCTCGAACAGCGACTGCTGCTCGTCGGTGACGAGATCGAGCGTCTTCTCGACCTCCACAACCCCCAGGCCGTCGCGATCGAACGGGTCTTCGCCCAGCAGAACCTCAGCACGGTAATGGGCGTCGCCCAGATCAGCGGAGTGGCCCTCCACCTCGCCGCCAAACGCGGACTTGTCGTCGGATTGCACACGCCGTCCGAGGTGAAGTCCGCGATCACCGGATACGGTTCGGCAGACAAGAAGCAGGTCGCCACCATGGTGGCGAAAGTGCTCGGCCTGACCGAGTTGCCGAAACCGGCGGATGCCTCGGACGCTCTTGCCATCGCGATCTGCCACGCCTGGAAGCGCGGTGCGACCGTCGTCAGTCCCGCAGGATCCCTCACAAAGGCGCAAGAGACATGGCTCGCCGCGGAACGGTTCGCGTCGAAGTCGTCCCCCAAACGTAGGCTGGGATCATGATCTCCTCGGTGCGCGGAACCGTGCTCGGCGTCACCGGCACCAGCGCAGTTATCGAGGTCGGGGGCATTGGTCTTCTGGTCACCGTGACCCCCCAACACGCGCTGGCGCTGCGCGTCGGCGCGGAGGCGACAGTGCGTACCGTCCTCATCGTGCGCGAGGACGACCTCGCCCTGTTCGGCTTCGTCGACTCCGATGAGCTCGTGGTCTTCGATCTCCTTCGCGGGGTCACCGGCGTCGGACCGAAGTCCGCGATGGGAGTGCTCGCGGCACTCACCCCCGGCCAGGTGGCATCCGCAGTCGCGACCGAGGACGACTCGGTATTTCGCAAGGTCTCGGGGATCGGCCCGAAGACGGCCAAGCTCATCGTCGTGTCGTTGGCCGGCAAGATGCAGGTGCTGCCGACGTCGGCAACCAGGGTTTCGGCGGCGACATTCTCGGTGGGTGACAACGTGCTGGTTGCTCTAGTGGGACTCGGCTGGTCCGAGCGGGTGGCAGCGCAGGCAGTCGATGAGGCCCTCGCCGGAGCATCCGCCGCCGAATCATCGACAGTCGCCTTACTCCTACGCCTTGCTCTCACTCAGCTCGGCCCGCAGCAGGTGAGCACCCGATGACGAAAGATCCTTCCGTCGCGATCGTGCTGCCAACTCCGGAATCGGATGCCGAACTCGCGTTCGAGGGTGCGCTGCGCCCCAAGACCCTCGCCGAATTCGTCGGCCAGGCCAAGGTGCGGGCGCAACTGCAGCTGCTGCTGCGGGCGGCGATGCTGCAGAATCGCACACCGGACCACATCCTGCTGGCCGGGCCGCCCGGTCTCGGCAAGACGACCCTCGCGATGATCGTGGCGGAGGAGAGCGGCCGTCCGCTGCGCATGTCGAGCGGGCCCGCCATCCAGCACGCGGGCGATCTCGCTGCGGTTCTCTCCTCCCTCGTACCGGGAGAGATCCTGTTCATCGACGAGATCCACCGCATGGCGCGCTCCGCCGAGGAGATGCTGTATCTCGCAATGGAAGACTTTCGCATCGACATCATGGTGGGCAAGGGCGCGGGCGCCACATCCATCCCCCTCGACCTCGCGCCTTTTACTCTTGTCGGTGCGACAACGAGGTCGGGGATGCTTCCCAATCCGTTGCGTGACCGATTCGGCTTCACCGCTCATCTCGAGTTCTACTCCGATGCCGAACTCGAACAGGTACTCACCCGCGCCGCGTCCTTACTCGGCCTCAGCGTGGACCGGGAGGCCCTCGCCGAAATCGCGGGGCGATGCCGGGGTACTCCGAGAATTGCGAATCGGCTGTTGAGGCGGGTCCGGGATTATTCACTCGTCCACGAGACGGCGGGTCTCGAAGCCGTGTATGCGGCGCTGGAACTCTACGACGTCGACGCTCTCGGGCTCGACCGTCTCGACCGCGCGGTGATGGAGATCATCCTGACCCGATTCGACGGAGGGCCCGTTGGACTCAACACGCTCGCCGTGTCGGTGGGGGAGGAGGCGGAGACCATCGAATCGGTGGTCGAACCGTTCCTCGTGCGCATCGGTCTCATCACCCGCACCCCTCGTGGACGCGTCGCGACGAAGCAGGCGTGGGCGCACTTCGGCATCCCCCGGGCGGAGTCTGCGCTCTTTGCGGATGACCTATAATTCAAGCTGGTCACAGTGCGCAGGGTTAGACTCCCGGTGTTCTTTACACGCCCCTGAAAGGCTCTTTCCCCATGGATCCCACACTCATTCTCATCGCTGTCGCACTCGCGGTGTTCGTCTTCTTCCAGTTCCGTTCTTCGCGCAAGCGCACTAAGGAGACCGCCGCCCGCCAGGCCGCGATCGCACCGGGTGTGGAGATCATGACCAACTACGGCCTCTACGGCACGGTTCTCTCCATCGACGAGGACACCAACATGGCGCTCATCGAGACGACACCGGGGACGGTGCTGAAGATCCACCGCCAGACGATCCTCAAGGCCGTCGAGGAGGAGACTCCCGATGTTTCGGACGCGGAGAGTGATGGGGTGACCGAACCGGTCACCCGGCTCAACGAGGACAACTCAATCGTCGTGGGAGACCCCGAATTCGGTGAGCGGGTCGAGCCCGAGGCAAAGAAGCCGGTGCGCAAGGAAGCGCCGAAAAAGAGCGACGACTAACCATTAGCCCGATGTGTGCTCGTGCATGACCTGTGCGCGAGCCTCCTGTGTGCCCGGTCGTTGACCAGGATCACGCGCGTAGAAAGCTGAGTCTCCCGTGGCAAGAACGACCCCGGTCAAGAAGGCCCTGAGGTCGCTGACCTGGCTGCTCATCATCGTTGCAGGCCTTGCGGGGCTCAACGGCTACGCTGCCATCTTTGCGGGGGGCTCCTGGGTTCCGAAACTCGCCCTCGACCTCGAGGGTGGTAGACAAATCATCCTCACACCCCAGGTCGCCAACGGTGCCGGGAACCCCACGACCGAAGAGCTCAACCAGGCCGTGTCGATCATCAGGCAGCGCATCGACGCGAGCGGCGTATCCGAGGCAGAGATCAACACGCAGGGCGCGTCCAACGTCGTCGTCTCGATTCCGGGGAAATCGGATCAGGCCACGATTGACCGCATCGAATCATCGGCCAAGCTCGAGTTCCGGGCCGTTCTGGTGTCAGATGCCGCCGCCACCAGTGCGGTCGGTAGCCCGACCCCGACCCCCAGCGTCTCCGGAGCGCCGCTCCAGTCGACCCCGAGCACCAAGCCGACCAACGGCAGCGACGAAGCCTACGTGACGCCCGCCCTGCAGAAGCAATTCGCCGACTTCAGCTGCGACAAGGTCGAGGCCGCGAAGACAAATGTCGCACCCGCTGGCAAGCCACTCATCACCTGCGACGTCGCCCAAAAGGGGCGCCAACAATACAAATACATCCTCGGACCGGTCGAGGTAGCGGGTGAAACAATTTCCGACGCCACCAGCGGCCAGAACTCCAACAACCAAGGCATCAGCACCGGCGTCTGGGCGGTGAACATCGTCTTCAACGCCAAGGGCTCCGACGAATTTGGCAGGGTGACAACACGGCTGAACGCCCTCACCGGCGTACGGAACCAGTTTGCAATTGTGCTCGACGGCCGCATCATCTCGGCGCCGACGACGAACGCGGTGATTACCAATGGAAAACCGCAGATCACCGGCTCGTTCACTCAGCAGTCCTCGAAAGCCCTGGCCGACCAGCTCAAGTTCGGCGCCCTTCCCATCGGCTTCAAGGTGCAGAGCAACGACAGCATCTCGGCGACGCTCGGCGCCAGCCAGCTGCAGAGCGGACTTCTCGCCGGCCTCATCGGCCTCGTGCTCGTCGTACTGTATTCGTTGCTGCAGTACCGCACCCTCGGTCTCGTGACCGTCGCATCCCTCGTCGTGGCGGCGACGATCACCTTCCTGGTCGTGGATCTGCTCTCCTGGCGGCAGGGCTATCGGCTCTCCCTTGCCGGAGTGGCCGGCCTCATCGTGGCAATCGGTATCACCGCGGACTCCTTCATCGTCTACTTCGAGCGAATACGTGACGAGCTGCGAGACGGCCGTGCGCTCGAGTCTGCGGTTGAGGCAGGCTGGAAACGGGCCGTGCGCACGATCATTGCGTCGGACACCGTCAACTTCCTCGCGGCTGCCATTCTCTTCATCCTCGCTGTCGGAAATGTGAAGGGCTTCGCGCTCACACTCGGACTCACGACGCTCGTCGACCTGGTTGTGGTCGCCCTGTTCACGCACCCGATCCTGCAGTTGATCTCCCGTCGCAAATACTTCAGCGAGGGCCATCGTTTCAGCGGCCTCGACCCGCGGGCGCTCGGAGCGGTCTACCGCGGGCGCGCGACGTTCCGCGAGCCGACAATGGTTTCTGCTACCAAGCGGGCCGCAGTGAGCAGAGAAGCGCAGAAGCGTCAGACTATCGCTGAGCGCAAAGCAGCTGAGATCGAGGCGACCGGGCCGGGGAATAAGAAGCCCGCTGGATCTGCGAAGAAGCACGCAGCGACAGACTCTTCTACGAACCCCTCCTCTATGAACCCCTCCTCTACGAACCCCTCCTCCACGAACCCCTCCTCCACGAACACTTCCTCTATGAAAACCGACGGGAACGATTCCTGATGGCCAGCTTCTCGCAGTTCGGGAATGACCTCTACACGGGCAAGCGCTCGTACAACATCGTCGGCAAGCGCAGGATCTGGTACGGCATCTCCGCCTTCCTGATCCTGATTGTGATCGTCGTGCCGGTCTTGCGAGGCGGATTTCTCTTCGGCATCGAGTTCCTCGGTGGATCCCAGTTCCAGATCGCCAGCACGGCAGGCCTCGATTCGACGAGAGCCCAAACCGTTGCCCAGGACACTGTGCTCGCGGTGGAGCCGGGCTCGAATCCCCGCGTCACGCTCGTGGGCACCGACGCCTCCGTGCGCGTGCAGACCGATCAGCTGACGAGCGCGCAGAGCGTCGCGATCCAGCAGGCGCTCGCAAAGGCCTACAAGATCAAGGATTCGGAGGTGACGACCTCCTTCATCGGCGCCACCTGGGGCCAGGACATCACCAAACAGGCGCTCACCGGTCTCATCGTGTTCGTGATCCTTGCGGCGATCGTGATGGCGCTCTACTTCCGCACCTGGAAAATGTCCCTCGCCGCCATCACCGCTCTGCTGCACGACCTCATCATCACGGCTGGGGTCTACGGGGTGTTCCACATCGAGGTGACCCCGGCGGCCGTCATCGGTTTCCTCACCATTCTCGGGTACTCGCTCTACGACACGGTGGTGGTGTTCGACAAGATCCGTGAAAACACCGGTGAGGATGGCGCGGAGTCGCGTCGTACTTTCGGAGAATCGGTGAACCTCGCGGTGAACCAGACCCTCGTGCGATCGATCAACACCTCGGTCGTTGCGATCCTGCCGGTCGGCTCCATCCTCTTCATCGGGGCTTTCGTGCTCGGCGCCGGAACGTTGAGAGACATCTCGCTCGCGCTCTTCATCGGGATCATTGTGGGCACCTACTCCACGATCTTCATCGCGGCGCCGCTTTACGCCCAGTTGCGCAGCGGCGAGGATACGATCAAGAAGCGCGACAAGCGAACCCGGGCCGTGCGCGAGGCCAGCATCATCGCTTCCAGCAACTAGCAGCACACCTCGAAGGAGTGAACCGTGGCCGTAGCATCTGTCAGTGCGAGCGAAGCGATCAGGCTGAGCGAAAGCGGTACCTGGTTGCTCGATGTACGGGAGCAGGACGAATGGGACCGCGGCCATGCGCCGTCCGCCCATCTGGTGCCGCTGTCAGAACTCGCCGCACGTGTCGCCGAAATCCCCACCGACCAGCAGGTACTCGTGGTGTGTCTTGCTGGCGCGCGTTCGATTCGCGCGGCGACCGCGCTTGCCGAATCCGGGGTGGATGCCGCGAACGTCTCCGGCGGAATGCTCGCCTGGTCGGCTACCGACGGTCCGTTGGTCTCCGACGGAGCGGACGCGGCTCGCGTCGAGTGAGGTCGCTGGCCCGGCAACCGCATCCCGCCGTAAGCGAACGGGCGAAGAGCACCACCCGAGCGGTGATAGTTTTGCACCAGGAGGAACGCTGATGGTTGATACGACGACATCCAAGCCCACTGCGCCCCTCACGTCGGGCACGAGCGCCGCCCCCACGGGGTCACTCCGCACCCTTCTTCCGCGCATCTTCTCCAAGGCCCAGCCCACCGGAGCGGTTGATCGCCTGATCAAGACGGCCCGGATGAATCATCCGAAGGCCGACGTCAGCATCATCGAGCGCGCCTACACGGCCGCCGAACACGCGCACCGCGGCCAGAAGCGGCGCAGCGGCGAGCCGTACATCACCCATCCGGTCGCGGTGGCACAAATCCTGGCCGACCTCGGCATCGGGCCGAAGACTCTCGCTGCCGCTCTTTTGCACGACACCGTGGAGGATACGGATTACTCGCTCGACCTGCTTCGGCGCGACTTCGGAGACGAGATCGCGATGCTGGTCGACGGGGTCACCAAACTCGACAAGCTCAAGTACGGGGACAGCGCCCAAGCGGAGACCGTGCGCAAGATGGTCGTCGCGATGTCCAAGGACATCCGGGTGCTGGTGATCAAACTGGCCGATCGACTGCACAACGCGCGCACGTGGGGCTTCGTGCCGGCCGAGTCTGCCACCCGAAAGGCGCAGGAGACTCTCGAGATCTACGCGCCCCTCGCGCATCGGCTCGGGATCCAGGCCATCAAGTGGGAGCTCGAAGATCTCTCCTTCGCGGTGCTCTATCCGAAGCTGTATGTCGAGATCGAAAACCTTGTCAAGCAGCGCACGCCCCAGCGCGAAGAGTTCGTGCAGCAGGTCATCGACGCGGTGAAAGACGACCTCAAGGCCTCGAAGATCAAGGGCAAGGTCGCCGGTCGTCCCAAACAGTATTACTCGATCTACCAGAAGATGATCGTGCGGGGGCGAGAGTTCGACGAGATCTACGACCTGGTCGGCATCCGGGTCCTGGTCGGATCCGTTCGTGACTGTTACGCCGTGCTCGGGTTCATCCACGCGCGCTGGAACCCCATCCCCGGTCGCTTCAAGGACTACATCGCCACCCCCAAGTTCAATCTGTACCAGTCTCTTCACACCACCGTTATCGGCCCAAAGGGACGCGCGGTAGAGATTCAAATCCGCACCGACGAAATGCACCAGCGTGCCGAATTCGGTGTGGCGGCGCACTGGAAGTACAAAGAGCGCGTCAACGGCAAGGGCTCGTCGAGCGAGGCGAGCGACGACGGTGACATGGCGTGGCTGGCCCACATCACCGACTGGCAGGCCGAGACTGCCGACCCCAACGAATTCCTCGACTCGCTGCGCTTCGAGATCGGGGCCAAAGAGGTCTACGTCTTCACCCCACAGGGCAAGGTCATCGGTCTTCCCGCAGGAGCCACCCCGGTCGACTTCGCCTACGCGGTGCACACCGAGGTCGGTCACCGCACCATGGGCTCGAAGGTCAACGGGCGGCTGGTGCCACTCGAGAGTGTCCTGAACTCCGGCGACGTGGTCGAGATCTTCACCTCGAAGAATCCGGACGCCGGGCCGAGCCAGGGCTGGCTCAATTTCGTGAAAAGCCCCCGGGCCCGCAACAAGATCAAGCAGTGGTTCACTAAGGAACGACGCGACGAGGCGATCGAGCAGGGCAAGGATGCCATCGCTCGAGCCATGCGCAAGCAGAACCTTCCCCTGCAGAAGCTGATGAGCCAGGACTCGTTCAACGAGGTCGCGGCTCAGATGCGTTACGAGGATATTTCCGCCCTCTACGCCGCAGTGGGAGAGGGACACGTCTCGACCCAGTCGGTGATCGAGAAGGTTCTCGGTACCCTGCACACCGAGGCGGAGACCGAAGACGCTGAGATTCCGTTCCCCACCAAAGGACGAAGCAAGCAGCTGCGCAACAGTGACTCTGGTGTTCTCGTTCGCGGAGCCCCGGACATCCTCGTCAAACTCGCGAAGTGCTGCACGCCGGTGCCCGGCGATGAGATCGTCGGATTCGTCACCCGCGGCTCGGGTGTA
>JBBRDX010000083.1:0-13118 GCA_038203515.1 Actinomycetales bacterium
ATCGAGCTGTTTGCATTGAGCGCGAGCTGGCGGAAGGAGGTGACGGTGTACCAGTTGGTGCCGTTATCGACCCACAGGTTGCGGGAGCGGTCGAATCGACGCTGCGTGGATGCCAGCCGAAAGCTGGTGATGGGAAGCCCCTCGCCGGTGACAAGGTGATTCGGGACGGTGGCCACAAAGCCGGTGAGTGTGATTGTGTCGGTCATGCGGCAAGTGTGAACTGTTACCGAGCACCGAATCGCCGAAACCGTGCCCGGCGGGGGAAACAGGCACTCAGAGGTAGGTGTGGAGGAGTTGCCACTCACCCCGGGCCGCGTCGTAGAGCACATCGAACATGCGGGTGTCACCGCTGTCGGACGTGCCCTGGAAACGCCAGCCGAGCGGCATCGCACCCGGATGGGTGATGGCCGCATAGTCGACGCCGAGGGGCGTCGGAGTGTCGGTCACGCGATAGCGGCTGCCCGCCCACACGAATTGCTCCGGGATGCCTTCGGCACCGGTCCACACGGTCACGGTCGCGCCAACGAGCGTCATCTTCCCACCTCCGACTTTCGAAACTTTGTTCGATAGTCGACTGTAGGCGACCCGGGCGCGACACGCCAAGAGTGGATCCTCGAAAAGTCGAAGAGTCAGTGCTCGCGAAACTCCGGCCACTCAGAGCCGGGGAGCAGGCTCGCATAGAGCGCACTCTTGGCGACATCCAGCGTGGGATAGATGCCACGGTAGCCGTTGTCGGTCATCAGTTTGAAGGTGAATCCGCCCTCGACGCTGTGCACGGACCCCACCGCACCGGCCGGGCCAATCGCCACCCAGCGGTTACCCGTCAGGACATGGGAATCATACGTTGACTGCATTGTGTTGCTCATCATTGAGCTCCTTTTGTTCACACCTGCCGAACCGTGCCGGCAGGAATAGCCTAAGTCAGTGTGCTGTGATCGTCACGACCCGGCACTATCAAATTCATGAACTCCGGGAGACTACCGATGCCGTCCACTCGACTCGGAGTCGTCTTCGACTATGCCGACGACTTCATCACCAACGCCGCAGAGATCACCGAATTCGAGCGGGTCGGCGTGAACCTCGTCTCGGTCGCGGAGGCCTATTCCTTCGACGCGGTGAGCCAGCTCGGATATCTCGCCGCCATCACGACGACGATGACCCTCACCTCCGGAATCCTCCCGATCTTCTCGCGCACGCCGGCGCTGCTCGCGATGACAGCGGCAGGGCTCGATTCCGTCTCACGCGGCCGCTTCGAACTCGGGATCGGGTCATCCGGAGCGCAGGTGATCGAAGGATTTCACGGTGTGCCATTCACCGCACCGCTCGGCCGCATCAGGGAGAACGTAGAGATATGTCGCGCAATCTGGCGACGCGAACGCCTGGACTTCCACGGAACGCACTACACGATCCCGCTGCCCGCCGACCAGGGACGCGGCCTCGGCAAGCCCCTGAAGATCATCAACCAGCCGGTGCGTGAGACGATCCCGATTTCGATCGCCGCGCTCACCCCGAAAGCCGTGGCGCAGGCCGCCGAGATCGCGAACGGCTGGCTTCCGCTCTTCTACCTGCCGGAGAAGGCGGATGCCGCGTGGGGCGCATCCCTCGCCGACGGCATGTCTCGGCGCTCCCCCGACCTCGGGCCGCTCGATGTCACCGCGCAGGTGCCCTTCTACCTTGGGGATCGCCCGGACCGGGCCATCGAGGCATACCGGCAGAATGTGGCCCTTTACGTCGGCGGCATGGGCGCCCGCGGAGCGAACTTCTACAACGATCTCGCCGTCGGCTACGGCTTCGTCGACGAGGCGGCGCTCGTGCAGGAGCTCTACCTCACCGGCCGCAAAGACGAGGCCGCCTCGGCCCTGCCGGATGAGCTCGTGCACGGCACGGCGCTCATCGGCACCCAGCGTGAGGTGCGTGCCCGCGTGGACGCACTCCTCGCCTCCGGGGTCACCACGATCTCGGTGAAGCCGCTTGCGCCATCACGCGGGGAGCGCATCGAGCAACTCGAGGCCCTCCGCGGCATCCTGGGCTAGCGGCATCCTGGGCTAGCGGCATTCACGGGCTAGTGGCCATCACGGCTGAGGCTCAGGACGCCAGCACGTACTCCGCGAAGGACTTGCGGATCTTGTTCACCTTGGGAAGCGCGACCGCCATGCAGTAGCCCTGGCTCGGGTTCTTGGCGAAGAAATCCTGGTGATAACGTTCGGCCTCGTACCAGGTGCCGAGTGGTGAGACCTCGGTGACGAGTCCACCGTCCCAGTATTCGGATGCGCGGTCGCGAGCGATGTCGAACTGCGCCTTCTGCGCGTCATCCGTATAAAACATCGCGGAGCGGTACTGCGAGCCGACGTCGTTGCCCTGCCGGTTGAGCTGGCGCGGGTCGTGCAGGGAGAAGAAGACGTCGAGGATGACATCGGCGGGGATAATTTCGGGGTCGAAGGTGACCGCGACGGCCTCGGCGTGGCCGGTCATCCCGGTGCAGACGGCGTCGTAGTCGGGGTTCTTGGTGACTCCGCCGGTGTAGCCGGAAACGACATCACTCACACCACGCAGGGTGCGGTACACCGCGTCGAGACACCAGAAACAGCCGCCGGCGAGAACAAATGTTTGCATGTGAAGAGTCTACTTTCCGCTTGTGGGGGTGACAGCGAGGCTGCCTCTCATGCCAACACGATGACACTCGGGGCCATTCCTCGCTCACAGCCGCCTTTAGGCTTGGACGATGTCCTATGTCGCTAACGCTGACCGCTACCAGTCCCTCCGTTACCACCGCGTCGGCCGCAGCGGCCTGAAGCTTCCGGCCGTGTCCCTCGGGCTGTGGAACAATTTCGGATTCGATCGCCCGATCGACACGCAGCGCGCGATCCTGCGTCGCGCCTTCGACCTCGGTGTCACCCACTTCGACCTCGCAAACAACTACGGCCCACCAGCGGGAAGCGCCGAGACCAACTTCGGCCGCATCTTCGCGGATGACTTCCGTCCGCACCGCGACGAGCTCATCATCTCCAGCAAGGCCGGCTACGACATGTGGGACGGCCCGTACGGTGAATGGGGGTCGCGCAAGTACATGCTCTCCTCGCTCGATGCGAGTCTCGGTCGGATGGGGCTCGACTACGTCGACATCTTCTACTCCCACCGCCCCGACCCGGAGACCCCGATCGAGGAGACGATGGGCGCGCTTGCGACTGCCGTCACCTCGGGTCGGGCGCTCTACGCCGGCATCTCGAACTACAACACCGAGCAAACTGTCACGGCCCACCACGCGCTCGCCGAGCACAAGATCCCCCTGCTCATCCACCAGCCGCGCTTCAACATGTTCGATCGTCACATCGAGACCGAGGGCCTTCTTCCGGTCCTGGATGAATTGGGGATGGGCAGCATCGTCTACTCGCCGCTCGCCCAGGGCATGCTCACCGATCGATACCTCAGAGGGATTCCCGCGGATTCCCGCGTGGCCGAGGGTCGCTGGATCAACTCAGAGAACATCAGCGAGGTCTACCTCGAACGTGCCAACGCCCTCAACGAGATCGCGAACGGCCGCGGCCAGAGTCTTGCGCAGCTCGCGCTGACCTGGGTACTGCGTCATCCGCAGGTCACTACCGCACTCATCGGGGCGTCGAGCGTCTCCCAGTTGGAGAACAACATCGCGGCACTCGAGAGTGCCCCGCTCACCGATGGGGAGATCGCGGCGATCGAGCCGTTCGCGGTCCACGGCACGAGCGACCGGTAATACCGCGAATGTCGGTGGCCCGATCTAGCGTCGCTGTGCGTAGACACAACGCATATCGACAACCGGGCCGGCTGACTCAAGGATCGCGCATGACCACTCTCTCTTTCACCGGCACCGCTTTCACCGGCACCGATTTCACCAGCACCGATTTCACCAGCACCGATTTCACCAGCACTCCGGCCCTCAGTCGCCCGGGACTCCAGCTCGTGCAACTGCACGACGAGTTGTGGCGGGTGACGCGACCGTCAGGAGAAGTGCTCGGCTACGTCGAGCGGTTCGGCGTGCGAGCGGGACTCCGTTTCCGCGCCAAGCGTTTCATCGTCCGCCAGCGCCGCTTCGTCGAGATGGGCGAATTCTGGAGCATGGATGATGCGGTGGACTGTTTCGGCTTCTGAACTGGTGGCCCGCTGCCGGTACACCGCACGCCAGTCGGGCCCATGCCAGTTGGAGACTCGCCACAGCTGATTGCTGAATGTCGCCTGTGGCCGGGTTAAAGTTCGACTCATGCAATGGTGGACCGACTTTCTCGACTGGCTCAATTCCGACAGCGGCTGGCGTATCGTCTCGACGGCGGTCATCCCGTTTGTCGCGATCGTCGTCGCGGGTATCGTTGCGGCCTTAATCGGGCGCGCTTCTGCCCGCAAGGTGATCGAACTGAGTGAACGGGAGGTGCGGGCATCCGCCGTCACTGCGCTTATCAGTGCCGCCCGCAAAGCCGCCGTCTGGAACACCCTGCCAGCTCCTGAACAGCAGCACATCGATCACCTGATCGGCGACGCGGAGATCCGTCTGCGCTTGCTTCCGGTCGCGGGAACCGCGCTCGCAGCCGATTGGTCGAGTCATGAGATCGCCGGCATGAAGCGCAACGCCATCTCCTTCAGCTTCCAGGCAGAGCAGTCCCTTCTCGTCTTCCGCGACCGCCTGATTGAGTGGCAGGGGCGCCCGAGCCGCGCCAAAAAGCTCTTCAAGAACGACCTCGATTCCTGGGCGTACGACTCCTCTGCCAGCGAGCAGGAGCTGGTGCACCAGCAGCAAAAGTGGGCCGCCCAGCAGGTGACCGAGACCGGACCGATCACCACGGTCATGACCACCCCGTTGACCCGCCCCATATCGCCCGCCCCGATCCCGGCGCCGCTCGTGGAGTCCACGACCGCCGTCAGTGTTGGACTTGTGACAGGGATTGCTGCAGCCAGCGTCGCCGCCGCCGCGCCCGTCGAGCCGACTTTCAGTTCGCCAGAGGCCAGCCTGCCCGCCGGAGACGAGCCACATCCCTTGGTCGAGCCGGCCGACACCTCCTCCCACGACGTGTCGGAGGCCTCCATCTTCGGAGGCAACCCGCCGCAGGAAATGATGGATTCGGAGCACACTGAGCCCGAGTATGCAGCACCGGAGCGCTCCGAAGCGGAGATCTCCGAAGCGGATCACTCAGAACGGGATCATGCCGAGAGGGAATCGTCGAAGTCCGAGATCGTTGCGGGTGAGATCGTCGCGGGTGAGATCGTCGAGCCGGATGACGATCACGAGACTTCGTCGGACGACGCGGGGACCAGCGAGCACCATAACCACGACGGGCACGACGGGCACGACGGCCACGACGGCCACGACGAGAATCATGACCACGAGCACCGCGATCACGATGAGCACGGGCACGATGAGCACGGGCACGACGAACACCAGCACGATGAGTGGCGCGGCTGAGCCGAATCGGGCACGATCTCCGACCCCTCGCAGCGAGCCTCGCGATCAGCTCCGGGCAAACGTATGCGCGATCCAGCGAGGACTCGGCCACGCCTCTGCTGCCACGACTCTGCTGCCACGTCTCTGCTGCCACGACTCCCGAAATATACAGCGACCGCTTCGGTAAGGACCCCGATCGGATGATGGCGCATCTCGCACAGCAGCGGAAGCACATTTTGCCAGCGGGAGGGGCGCTCGCGAAAGTGCCATTCGAGAACAAGATCCTGGTCGGGCGCGATGGCGGGACCACGGGCGGACAGTCCCCCCGGAGGGATTCGAACCCCCGGCCAAGTGGGTAGAAACCACACGCTCTTCCGCTGAGCTACGGGGGGAGGACAGACCCCAGATTACTACGTGGCCGCGGCGACCACCCATTGCTGCAGCACCGCGAACCAGTTCTCGCCTGACCCTTGCCCGACGGGTCTGAGGCAGCGTCCGCAGCGCTGCAGTCCTCCTGATCAATGAGTCTGCGCCTGTCGGGAGAAAACCGCTAGAGAAAAGGCCGAACCCCACGCCATCGGCTTGCGCGCTCTCGGCTGCATTGAGGCGATCGAGCCCTCACCGCAGCCACACTCGGGCGCGGAGCATGTGACCGCTCCCAGCCAGCCTGCACTCGCTCCTGTGGACATCGCACAACTTGCTGTCCGCGGGTTGGATCGCGGCGAAGTCGACGCTCGAGTGCGCGCCGGCGTGATCAACGCGCTGCCCAGGGGATCGAGTCGGAGCTTCTGGCACATTCTTCGTGCCAACCTGCTCACCCTGTTCAATGCGGTCGTCGGCGCTGGCACGGTCGTGCTCCTGTTCTTCGGTGGTTGGCAGGACGGCCTGTTCGGAATAACCGCACTGGCAAACGTGCTGATCGGGGTGTTCCAGGAGTTCCGTGCCAAACACCTTCTCGACTCGCCCGCCCTTCTGAGCGCAACCCCGGCACGAGTCCTGCGCGCGGGCGAGATCAGCGAAATTCCTACCGACGCGGTGGTGCTCGACGGTCTGCTTGTGCTCCGCGTGGGTGACCAGGTGCTCTCCGGATCCGCCGTCGCCGCCGGTCATGGCACAGTCCGGGCGTTGGCGAGAGGCGCTCATCGGCGCAGTGGCAAGTGCCTCGAGTGTGATTCCCCAGGGCCTGATCCTCATGATCAGTATCTCCTTCGCCCTGGCTGCCGCGAAGCTGGCCCGATCAGAGGTGCTCGTGCAGGAGATCGCGGCCATAGAGGTCCTCGCCAGAGTCGACACGATCTGCTTCGACAAGACGGGCACTCTCACCGACGGTGCCATTGCGTTCGACGGGGTCCACAGCGTGACGGATGCCGACTCTTCCGACTGGAAAGGGGTGTTGGGCTGCTTCGGCGCCGGCGACGATGCAAACGCAACAGCCCGCTGTTTGCACGACGCGTTCTCGTCCGGCGACCTGCGGCCAAGCCGTTTCGCCGCCTTCTCGTCAGACCGCAAATGGAGTGCGCTGGGTATTTCGCACGTCCCCTCGCAGGGCACCTGAGTACTGGGAGCGCCAGAAATGGTCTTTCCGGGCGCCGCCGACCCGGATCCCATCATGGAGAAGGAGCTCCGTCGCCTCATCGGGCTCGGTCTACGCACGCTGCTACTCCCCCACAGTGACGAACAACTCACGGGCGCCGATGTCTCCGACCACCGGTTGCCCGGGGCCTTGAATCCGGTGGTTCTCGTCACCTTCGCCGAGAAAATCCGGCCGGACGCGGCGGAGACGGTCACCTACTTTCGCGAGCAGGGCGTTGCACTGAGGGTGATCTCCGGAGACAACCACCAGACCATCGCCACCATCGCCCGGCAGGTGGGCATCCAGTTCGAGGGCACCGGCTATGACGCTCGCGATCTGCCCGACGACCTCGGCGAGATTTCCGGGATCCTCGAAACGCATTCCGTGTTCGGCCGGGTGACGCCCGCCCAGAAGCGGCAGATGGTTCAAGCGCTTTAGCAGCGCGGGCATGTGGTCGCCATGACAGGCGACGGTGTGAACGACGCACTCGCCCTCGAGGCCGCCAACATCGGAATCGCCATGGGATCGGGGGCCGCAGCGACACAGGCTGTCGCTCGGATGGTCCTGCTCGATGGGCAGTTCGACCGCCTGCCGAACGTGGTCGCAGAGGGTCGCCGCGTGATCGTGAACATCGAACGGGTGTCGAAACTGTTCCTCACCAAAACCGTCCATGCGATTCTGCTGTCGGTTGCCGTGGGTGCGTTGCTGTGGAGATTCCCTCTTCTACCGCGCCAGTTCGCGCCGACAGACGGCCTCACGATTGGGATTCCGGCATTGTTTCTCGCGCTCGCTGTGCAGAAGCGGCGGTACAGGCCGGGCTTCTTGCGGCGATCATTGACGTTCTCGATCCCCGCCGGCACCGTCACGGCGACGGTGATCATCGGCGTGCTCGCATTCGCGAGGCGTTCTGGACGCTTCTCGAACGATGAGATGTCGACAGCGGCGGCAATCTCACACGCCATAGTGGGATTCTGGGTGCTTGTGGTCTCGGCTCGACCCTTGGCGGGCAGACGCTACCTCATGCTCCTCACCATGGTGACCGTGCAGGCTGCGGGCTTCCTCGTGCCAGTGGCGCGCACGTTCCTCGACTTCACGCTCCCCAGCGGCCGGCTGTCGGCGGTCGCGTTCGGAGTCGCCGCGGTCGGCTGTATCGCCATCGAGATCATTTTCCGCACAGTATCGCGAAAGGACTCCATCAGCGTTGCCCGACCGTGACACCTGTCTCCGCCGACGCACCGGGATCCTGCGGCGACGTGTGCTTGTGGGCGCGGCGATGCGACGGCCACCAGAAGAAGTCCTTCGTGATGAACACCATCGCGGGCACCAGCACGGTGCGGACCACCAGGGTGTCGAAGAGCACTCCGATGCAGACGATCACGCCGATCTGGGTGAGGGCGACCACCGGCAGCACCCCGAGCACCGCAAACACCGCCGCGAGCAGGATGCCGGCACTGGTGATCACCGCACCCGTCGATGACAGTGCGCGGATCATTCCCTCCGAGGTGCCGTGCAACTCGCGTTCCTCGCGCGCTCGAGTGGTGAGGAAGATGTTGTAGTCAACACCCAAAGCCACCAGGAACAGGAACGCGAACAGGATCACATTGGTGTTGAAGGCGGGGAAGCCGAGCAGGTGGGCAAAGATCCAGTTGGCCGCACCGAGGCTCGCGAAGAAGGTGGCCAGCACGCTCGCGATCAGCAGCACGGGCGCGATGAGCGAGCGAAGCAGGATGGCCAGGATCACGAAGACGATCGCGAGGATGATCGGAATGATCAGGTCCTGGTCGCGCTGCGAGGTGGTGCGGTTGTCGAGTGCCGTGGCATCCCGTCCCCCGACGATGGTCTTACCCACCGCCCCGGATTCGTCGGCGAATGCTGAGCGCAGCCGGGTGATCGTCGCGAAGGCCGCGTCGCTACCGGGAGCGCTCGTGAGCGAGACGGTGAGCTGGGTGAGCCCGTTGGCGCTCTCCCCCAGGGCGACCGAGTCGACACCCCGGGTGTTCTCGGCGATCGTCATGGCATCTGCCGCAGCATCCTTCGGGGCGAGCACGGCCGTCTGGCTGGTGAGCCCGGCCGAAAACGACTTGTCGACAATCTTCTGGGCGACCACCGACTCCGGGTTGCCGAGAAGTTGCTCGGTCTGCGAGAGTCCGATGGAGAAGCCGGACAGCCCGAGGCTCAACACACCGATGACAGCGACGGAGATCACGGTGATGACCACGGGCCGGCGCGAGACTCCGCGTCCCAGTCGGGTCCAGAAGCCCTCCTTCACCACGGCGGATTCATCGCGCACGCGTGGCACGAAGGGCCAGAAGAGTCCCCGGCCGCACACCACGAGCGCCGCGGGCAGCACGATGAGGGCGAAGATTATGGCCACGACCACGCCGATGGCGCAGGCGAAGCCGAGGGCGCGGTTGCCCGCCAGTTCCGCGAAGAGCAGGGTGATGAGGCTGAGTGCGACGGTGCCGCCGCTGGCGGCGATCGCCGGTCCCGCGCTCTTCACCGCGGTGAGCATCGCGACCGAGCGGTCCTCGATCTTCAGCAGTTCCTCGCGATAACGCGCAACGAGCAGCAGCGCATAGTTCGTGCCGGCCCCGAAGACCAGCACCGAGAGGATGCCACTGACCGAGGCATCCAGCGCAATCCCGAAGGGCTTGGCGAGGGCCGAGACCACCGCCCCGGCGAGACCGTCTGCGGTGCCCACCACCGCGAGAGGCACGATCCAGAGCACGGGGCTGCGGTAGGTGACGATGAGCAACACGGCGACCACGATGACGGTGACGAGGAGAAGTTTGAAATCGGCGCCGGCGAAGGCATTCGTGATGTCGGCCTGGAATCCGACACCACCGGTGAGATAGCTGTCGAGACCCGTCGGCAGGTTCTTCGCCGCGGCGGTGCGCAGCGAGTCGGCGGTACCGGTCACATCCTTGTCCACCGCCTTCGCACTGAGGGGCACGACCGAGATGGCGGCGGTGCCATCATCGCTGAACTGTGGGGCGGTGGCGCGAGGCGCGGTGGACAGCTCGCCGAGCGCCGCAGTGCGGTCGGTGATGGCGGTGCGGTCGGCGACAGTGAGCTTCGAGTCGCCCCGGCTCCAGACGAGAATTGCGGCGGTCTGCTCCGCAGAGGGGAACTTCGCGAGCGCGACATCCACCCGGGCGGCCTGGCTGCTCGAGGGCAGGCCGGTGCTCGGGAAGTCGTCGCCGGCGTTCTTCGGCAGCAGGGAGAAGAGCAGCCCGACCGCCACGATCGTTCCCACAAGCACGATCCATGCCGTACGCCGGCCGCTGATGAAACGCCAGATCGCCGTCACAATTCCTCCGATTTATTTAATAGCTAGTCTGTTTAGCTACTATATCGTCTAGCATGTCTGGTATGGATGAATCGCGCAAGTCGAATTCGCCGGTGGCGCCGGCCGCGGCTGGCGACCTCACCGACCGCATTGCCTCTGACAGCATCGCTGAGCAGATTCGCGACATCGCGTCACTGTCGACCCAGTTCCACCGGCATGTCGGAAGCTCGCTTTCGGTCAACGACACGGACCTGTCGGCGATGGAGCACCTCATGACGAATGGACCGCTCACCCCGACCGACCTGGCCCGCCGCCTCGGAATCTCCACCGCGGCCGCCACTGTCGTGGTCGACCGACTCGCCGCGCTCGGCCACGTTCATCGCGAACCGCATGCCCACGATCGCCGAAAGGTCGTCGTGGTACCGACACCGGCATCAATCCAAGCGGCGTTCGAGACACTTGCGCCCATGTTCGCGGGGGTGGCACGGGCCACCGCACAGCTCAGCGAGTCAGATCACGCAGTGGTGACCAACTTCCTCTCCGAGGTGATCGGAGTGTTTCGCGGCGCCATTCCCGCGGCGAACTGAGTCGGGACTCAGACTGCTTTCGCCAGGGCGACAAGCAGCTGGTCAAGGCTCGGGGCACCTTCGGCGCGAAACACTTCCGCGCCCTCCCCATCGAGTACGATCACGGTCGGAGTCGAGCGGATGCCGGCCCGCTCGGCCTCGTCGGCATGGGCCGCGACATCCAGCTCCGCGATCTTCAGGGCAGGAACGAGCTTCGATGCCTGGTCGAGGGCGGCGCGTGTCTGGATGCACGGGTCGCAGAATGCCGAGGAGAAAAAGAGGAGCTGCATGGAGCGGCGGCGAACAGTTGCGTTACTGGCGGTCGCCGCGATCTTCCGGGTCGTCGAACGGCTCGCTGTCTTTGGCATCAAAGCTGTAGTTCACGTGGTACTTGCCGCCGACCTCGGTGAAATCGACCAGGTTGTAATCGGTGAGAGTCTCTTTGCCCCCCACTGCGGTCAGCACTGTGATCTCGGTGTCAAAGCGGCCATCAGTGGAGATGCGAGTGTCGATCTGCCCATCATTGGGACCGCCCCGGTAGATGACGATGTATTCATCGCCGTGGGCAAGAGTCGGTTGCGCGTCAGTCATGCTCCAGTAGTACCACGACCGGGTGGCAACCTCAGACCAACGAGACAATCGCGGCCACCGCCGAGGCCGCAGCGATCAGGTACGCGATGCCCACGATCACCCGGTGCACCGTGAGAAATCGGGTGGTTGTGCCCGCGGCATCCCTGGCCCGGCTGTCGTTCGACACCCGGCGGTAGAAGGTGGGCCACACCACCACGGCGAAGGCGGCATTGACGAGAAGCAGGATGGCGAGGGCGAGGGTCACGCCGACCAGCCTATGGTTGCGCGAGTGGTCGGTCAGGTTCGTGTCGCGGCGCCCCTCCGCCGCGTCGCCCCGCCTTCCGCCCCGGGACTCTCGGGATAACCGGGAGTGCATAGCTAAACTATATAGTTTAGCTATATACTGGGGAGATGCCTGAAACACAACGTCCACTTGTCGAGAAGCTGATCATCGAAGCCAACCGCCTCACCCGCGTCGCCGCCCAGGCCACAGGGAGCACGACACCCGCCTCCGTCTGGCGCACTCTCTCGATCCTCGCGAGCGATGGCTCATATCGCATCGGAGACCTCGCACGGGCCAGCCGCGTGACGCAACCGACGATGACGAAGCTCATCCAGCATCTCGCAGAAGACGAGCTGATCTACCGGATTGCGGATGTCGCGGACTCCCGTGCCTGGCTGATCGCGATCACCGACACGGGCACGAGGGCGCTCGACGCCTGGCGCGTCGAACTGGGCGAAGCCCTCCAGCCGATGTTCGCGGATCTCTCCTCCGACGAGACCGACATTCTCGAGCGCGCCGTCGCCATTCTCGAATCACGAACCATCACCGCACGAAAGGTGGCCTGACATGGCTCACGAAAAGTCCGCAGGAGCGAGCATCCTGACGCAGCCGAAGGAGGTCTGGGCTGTTGCGCTCGCCTGTGTCGTCGCCTTCATGGGCATCGGCCTGGTCGACCCGATCCTTCCCGCCATCGCTCACGAGCTCTCCGCGACCGCGCCCCAGACAGAACTGCTCTTCACCAGCTACCTGTTGATCACCGGCGTGATGATGTTCTTCACCAGCTGGATTTCGAGCCGCATCGGCGCCAAGATGACGCTGATGATCGGGCTGGCCTTCATCGTCGTATTCGCGCTTCTCGCGGCGCTGAGCGGCAGCGTCGAGGCCGTCATCGGGTTCCGAGCGGGCTGGGGCCTCGGCAATGCACTCTTCATCTCGACGGCGCTCGCGACCATCGTCGGGGCAGCGAGCGGCGGCACGTCATCGGCGATCATCCTGTATGAAGCCGCCCTCGGGCTCGGGATCGCCATCGGCCCGCTGCTCGGTGGCCTTCTCGGCAGCGTGAGCTGGCGCGGACCGTTCTTCGGCACCGCGGCCCTCATGGCGATCGCCTTCGTCGCGATCGCGGTGCTGCTCGGCACAGAAGTCAAATCCACGCGGGTGGCGACGAAGTTCTCGGCACCGTTCCGGGCCCTCGCTCACCCGGCGCTCGCAATCCTCGCCGCAGCCGCACTGTTCTACAACGTCGGCTTCTTCACGCTCCTGGCGTGGACGCCCTTCGCACTCGACCTGCCGAAGGAGAGCGCCGCCATCCAGCTCGGCCTCATCTTCTTCGGCTGGGGACTCTGCGTCGCGATCGCGTCCGTGTGGATCGCGCCGCTGCTGACCGCCCGGTTCCCGCGCACCACGGCACTCACGATCGTGCTCCCCCT
>JBBRDX010000084.1:0-13102 GCA_038203515.1 Actinomycetales bacterium
TCGCGTTGCTCGCGAGAGGCGATCTTCACACTGGTGAGCGCTTGCGCCCGCTCGAGGGCGGCGAGCTGCGAGAAGTGCACGATGTAGACGGGCGCCTGGCCGGTGGCGAGCAGGTCCTCAACGGTCTCGTGCACCGGGGTCGTGGCGTAGGAGTAGTGCAGGGGCACCGGGCGATCGACCCCGGTGACCACCGCGGTCTCTCGACTGTTGCGCTTCGACAGGTCGCTCGCGAGCCAGTCGACATCCCCGAGCGTCGCCGACATCAGGATGAACTGCACCCCCGGCAGCGTGAGTAGCGGCACCTGCCAGGCCCAGCCGCGCTCGGGATCGGAGTAGAAGTGGAACTCGTCCATCACGACCTGGTCGACGGGGGCATCCGTTCCGTGACGCAGTGCGAGATTCGCGAGGATCTCGGCCGTGCAGCAGATGATCGGAGCCTCGGCGTTGACGCTCGAATCCCCGGTGACCATTCCCACGTTCTCGGCCCCGAAGATCTCGACGAGGGCGAAGAACTTCTCGGAGACGAGGGCCTTGATGGGAGCGGTGTAGAACGTGCGCTGGCCCTGGGCGAGCGCGGTGAAGTGCGCCCCGATCGCCACGAGCGACTTGCCGGTGCCGGTCGGGGTGCTGAGGATGAGATTGGCGCCGGAGACAATCTCGATGAGCGCCTCATCCTGGGCCGGGTAGAGGGTCAGGCCGCGAGCTACGGTCCATTCGACGAACTGCCCGTAGACGGCATCCGGATCGTAGGAATCGGCCGCCCGGATCGGAGCCAGCCGGTCGAAGAGCAGATCAGGCATGCTGCCCGGCGACGATCGAATAGACACACTCGACGTGTGCCCAGAAGCCGGCGACATCCAGCGTCACCGGCACGACCGCGTTCGGGAACGGAGAATCGAAGTCGACCACCGTCATGCCCCTGGTGAACTCCCCAGTCGTCTCCACCTGCACTCGGGCCGGTCGTGACGAAAAGAGGTCTGGACGCACCACGTGAACGACGGCGCAGACGTCATGGACGGCCTGGCCGTCCCACTCGCTGTCAGTCGCACCGGACTGATTCGCCCGGGACTGATTTCCCCTGGACTGATTCGCCCTGGCCCAGAAAGTGGCAAGCGGCAGGATGAGCTCGTGCGCGAGCACCCCCAGTCGGCCGAGGCGTGCGACCACCGACCCGTTCGCCTGCGCCTGCAGTGTGAGGTCGAGACCGATCATCACCACCCGCCAGTCGGTATCGAATACGATCCGGGCGGCTTCCGGATCGGCGTAGATGTTAAATTCCGCTGCGGGGGTCGCATTGCCGCGGGTGAAGGATCCGCCCATGATCGTGAAGGAGGCAACCCAGCGAGCGATTGCCGGCTCCTTCTGGAGCGCGAGGGCGATGTTCGTGAGCGGACCGGTCGCGACCAGGTGGATGGCGCCCGGAGTCGCGCGCAGCGTCTCGATGATGAAGTCGACGGCATGCCGCTCATCCACGGCGAGCGCCGGTTCGGGCAACACGGCGGAGCCGAGCCCCGACTCGCCATGCACGTGGCTCGCCTCACGGGTCTCTCCACTCAACGGCTTCCCCGCTCCCGCGGCCACCGGCACTTTCTCGAAGTGCAGGTATTCGCGCAGGGCGAGCGCGTTCCGGGTTGTTCGCGCTAGTCCGACGTTACCTCCGACCGTCGTGACGCCCACCAGCTCGAGGTTGGGATCGCCGTGCGCGAGCAGCAGGGCGAGCGCGTCATCGAGGCCCGGGTCGCAATCGAGCAGGATCTTCTTCGGCATGGGTCAACCGTGCCACATCCCCGGGCCTACCGCCGCGAGAAGAGTGGCCCCACCGGTCATCTCGGCGGGTCAGTACGCGATTCGAGGATTCTCGGAATACGGCCGAACCACGGGGCCGCGATCACCGCGACCGCCCCCACGATCACTGACACCGTGACAACCAGGGGATGTTCGCGCCCGGCACTGGTCAGCGCGACAGCGAGCGCCAGCGACAGGGGCACCCGAACGATCAGACCCCACAGGCGAAGGAACGGAACCGCCGGTTTGTCGTAGCGACTACTCGCAAGCCGGGTCTCGAACAGCTGCCAGAGCGCACCATTGGCCCAGAGCAGCAGCGCCGCCGCTCCCGCGATGAGAGCGAGATACGGCACCCACGAGACCGTGAACAGCCCGCCCCAAAAACCCTCGCCATCCTTCACCTGCAGCAGCCACTTGAGTGCCGCGATGACGACATCAGCCGGACCCAGCGCAATCCCCCCGAACAGGTCGGCGAACGTCGGCACGACGAAGAACAGGGCGGCGAGAATGAGCACCAGCAATCGATTGAGTCCCAGCTCCTTCACCGCCCGCACATGGAGCACATTCTGCGCGGCACTGGCCGCTGCCAGCGGACGGGAGGCAGAATCCGCGGCGGACTCCTGCTCCCGGGTCTCGATTCCGAGCATGATTCGGGCGAGCGGATCGATCACCTGGACGATGTTCGCCGAGTAGGACTGGTGATCCGTGAAGGCGGAGGCGGTGTTGTGCACGGGATGTTCCTCCGGCCCGAGCTCGGCCGAATCCCCGAGTGTTCCAACTGGCCCGGTCCCTGTTCCTGCCACCGACGTGTAGCTCGCCTTCCAGCGCACGCGTCGAGCGGCACCGCCGGTGGATGTCGGTCCGGAGGAGATGACATCCCAGGTGGCGAAAAAGTCAAGCCAGCGGGGGCGGAGGGAGGAATCCATCCCGGCCCACGCCCGTACCGGATTGAGCTTCAGTGTGAGGCCGTGCTCCGCGAGTTCGGCCGGAGTCAGCCGATGAGAGGTGAAACTCGGGCGACCGAGCAGCGACAGGGCACTCCCGACGGTGACGAGGGTGTCCACGCGTAATTTCGGCGTGCGGATCGCGTCGCCGAAGAGCAGGTTGGCCGTGATCGCCGCGCCCTCCGAATGTGCGACCACCATGACCCGACCATCGTCACCTGCCCTCGCCCGCGCGGCGCCTACCGCGCCGGCCACGATCTGCCGCATTGCGGCGGCCCGCGTCGGTCGCTGGGTCCAGGCCGGCACGTCGCCGACGAAGTCCACAAGAGCATCCACGACCGGTTTGAGTGCCGTGCCGACGAAAGGAAAGATCAACAGGGGGCCCGACAGGGCGAGGAAGATCACGGCGACGAGGGTGAGGATGCCGACGACGACCCCCAACACCACGATTGCTGCCAGGGCGATGACCCGACCGATCCCCCAGAAACCACCGGAGGTCACCCAGAATACGGTGCTGAGGTACTTCAGCAGTCGACCGACCGCGCGGAACACGAAGCCGAGCCCCCAGGTGAAGATCTGGGTGCGGGACAGGGGGAGGAAGGCCTCCGACCACCGGGCCTCAGTGACATGCAGGGTCATCGAACGCGGTGCTGCCTCGAGATCCAGGTAGTGGATGCTCGCGGTGACTTCGTCGCATGCGGTGCCGAGCACGACAGCGCCGAACTCCAATGCCGTCGGCTCGCCCTGCGAATCGTCGCCCAGCTCGGCTATCCCGAGTTCCGTTGCGTCTGTCGGCGGTGAGCTCACCACCGGAGGCCGGGAGGCGGCAGCCTTCGCAACGTCCTGGGCCGCGAGCGTCGCGCCGTTCTCGGCCGGACTCCCCTTCGCAAGCCAGTCCATCCGCTGCAGGATCGGTTCGGTCCACTCGAGCAGGGTCTGCCCGGCGGTCTGACGCCCCATGCCATGCACGACCACGAGCTCGACAATCGGTTCGGTCTGCAGATGTCTTTTTTTACGGAATTTCACGGGGTGTACCTCCGGTCGGGTGAGGCAGGGCCCAGCGAAGCGCCCCGCGGATCGGGGTGACCACACAGTAGTACTGCGGACGCGGTGGTCGCCAGACCCGGCCTTGTCTGCCCGGCGACGGTGGTCGCTTAGAATCTTGTGTGCCTTCCGACAGCAGTGCCGACTCGAGCGGCGCCATCGACCCGACCGAGCTGCAGGTGACCCTACGCGTGCTCGCGACGATGGACGCCATCGACGAAGACCACCCCGACTTCATCGCCGTACGCCAGGCGACGGCCCGCATGTTCAAGTCGGTGAAGCGTAACCGTCGACTCGAGAAGCGCGCCGTCATCGCCGACGCCGACCGGGCCGTGGTGGCGAACACGGCCACGGGAGCCCCCGACCGCATTGACGATGAGACCCGCGGCATCCCCCTCGCCATCACGGTGGCTTCGCCCACCGCCGGAACTCTTCTCAAGTCCCGCCCGTGTTACATCTGCAAGCAGCATTACACCCGAGTGGATGCGTTCTATCACCAGCTCTGCCCGGACTGTGCCGCGCTCAATCACGCCAAACGTGACGCTCGCACGGTCCTCACGGGCAAGACCGCACTACTCACCGGGGGGCGCGCAAAGATCGGCATGTACATCGCTCTGCGGCTGCTGCGGGATGGTGCGCACACGACGATCACCACGCGATTCCCGCGCGATGCCGTGCGCCGGTTCGCGTCTCTTCCGGATGCGAGCGAGTGGCTGCATCGCCTGCGGGTCGTCGGAATCGACCTGCGCGACCCGGCACAGGTGATCGGGCTCACCGACGCGATGATCGGGGCCGGGCCGCTCGACATCCTGATCAACAACGCGGCACAGACCGTGCGGCGCTCCCCCGGTTCCTACGCCCCGCTCGCGGATGCCGAGAGCGCGCCGCTGCCCGACGGGCCACTCCCCGAGCTGCTGACCTTCGGCCACACGAATGATGCACACCCACAGGCGTTGGCCGCCTCCGTCGGAGCTCATCCGATCCTCGCGATTGCCGGAGGGCTCAGCGCGGTGGAACTCACCGAGCTCGCGCTCGCTGCCGGGTCGTCATCCCTCGCCCGCCTCGCGGCGGGCACGGCGATCGACGCGGGAGGGTTGGTGCCCGACGAGCACGACCAGAACAGCTGGACCCAGTTCGTGCACGAGGTCGATCCACTGGAGATGCTCGAGGTGCAGCTCGCGAACGTGACGGCGCCTTTCCTGCTGGTGTCCCGCCTTCGCCCGGCACTGGCGGCTTCCGCGGCCCACCGCAGCTACATCGTCAACGTCTCCGCCATGGAAGGGCAGTTCGGGCGGGGCTACAAGGGCCCGGGTCATCCGCACATCAACATGGCCAAGGCTTCTCTCAACATGCTCACGCGAACAAGCGCGAAGGAGATGCTCGAGGCCGACGGAATTCTCATGACCAGTGTCGACACAGGCTGGATCACCGATGAACGGCCGCACTTCACCAAGATCCGGCTGGCCGAGGAGGGCTTCCACGCGCCGCTCGATCTCGTGGACGGGGCGGCCCGTGTCTACGACCCGATCGTGCGGGGCGAGTCCGGCGAGGACCTCTACGGCGTTTTCCTCAAGGACTACGCGCCCGCCGCTTGGTAGCCCCTGCGGCGGACCGTTTCGGCACAGCCCGTGCGACCCCCGTTCCGCCCGCTTGTCTGCTACTTTTTCACGGTGCCTCCTGCAGCCGCGGCGACCTCCTTGATCTGGGTCAGCGTCAGTGGCACCCACGGCGAACTGTCGGGATTGGCAGATGCTGCCTCGGGACTCTCCGCCTGATTCCACCATTTCGCCTCGAATGGCACACCATCGAACAGCACTCGCGCTCCCTTGTCGAATTGGTTCGCTCCCGTCCAGTTCGGGTAGGTGCCTGCCGGAAGCGTCGGCACAACAATCGGCTTCTCTCCCGGGAGCACCGGCCCGACGAGCAGCCACGGGGTCTCCCACTCGTTGAGGACCGGGTTGTCAGGCAGGTTTCCACGGGTCCACCACTTCGCCTGATACACAGTGTGGTGCCATACGATTTTCGTGCCTTCGAGGTAGGAATTGCTGTCCTGCCAGATCGCATAGGGGCTCGTCGCGGGCTCATCCTTCCCCTGGATGGCGTTGATCGGCTGAGAGGTGGTCACAACAGCTGCCGAGAATTTCGGGCTTCCTTTGATCGAGGCGCTCAGGAGATCAGCGAACGCGACTTTGCCCTGCTTGACACCACTGCACGAATCGGAAGCGATCTTGAGCGCCACATAGTTGGATCCGCAGGTCCTGTCCCGGTTGAGCGACCACATCGATACTCGACCGATACTGTGCGCCCGGGCGAACTCATTGAGGCCGGTCGCCGACGTCAGCGGGAATACTTCGGCTTGCACATCGTTCTGTCCGATCATCGGAGTCGCGCCGATCTTGCTCCACAGTGTCTTGTCCGAGAGTCGGATGCCCGCCTGCCGGTAGAGCACGCCGAGCTGACGCTGGGTGGACGTGAGCGCCTGCGTAGAGCCCTCGAGTTCGCTCGTGCCCGGCTTCAGGCTGGATCCGTAATCCATCGTCATCGCATTGACACCCGCGAGGTCCACCTTCTTCGCGAGAGTGTCCCGGACGGCGTTCTGGCCGCTCTGGTCGAGCCCGGTCGGTGCCACCGGCAGAGTGAGCCAGATCGCGAGTTGTTTGCCCGCGGCCCTTCGCTCCGTCTGGAGCAAGGCGAGCGCCGCGCCGCGTCGCTCATTTGCTGCGCGATTCGTGAGATTTGCCCCCTCGACGTCAACATCGATCGTGGAGACCCGGTACCGATCGACCACCGACGCGTAGGCCGCCGCGAGTTGGGTCACACTCGTGCAATTGGTCGCGAGCTCGTCATTGGCCTGGCCACCGAATGACACCGCGATCTCCCCACCCTGCTGCTGAAGTCGAGCGATGCGGCGATCGAGATCGAGCGAGTTCGCAGCCTCATCGAGAGAATAGGCCGCACCCCAACTCGGTGCGCACACGTCGCCCGGAGTCGAGACGACGAACGAGAGGACAACGTTCTTGCCCGCCTTGGAGGCGGGTGACTCGAACGCGAAGGATGGCGTCGCCGTGACATCCGCGTACCCGGCGAACCAGGTCTGGGAAGTTATTTCGGCAGCGGCGGTGAGCTGCTGCACCCCAACAAAACCGCCCGCAGCCAGGGCCGCGGTCGTGACGGTCGCAACAACGAGTCGCGGAAGGGAAAGTCGTCGTCGCGAGCGCTCCGTGGTGTCAATCGGTGCGCTCATGCCGAGACCTGCCCGGCGGGAGTCGTCGGCGCCTGCGCCGAGACATCGGCGGACACTGCCGGGAGTGAACCACCCGAGTGGCCGTGATAAAGCACTGCGCGCCAGTCCAGGGCTGTCGCAGTCTCCGCCGGTTCACGATTCGCATCGCGAACCGGCCGATCGACGAACAACCACTGGGTTGCGCCGAGCCACACGTCCACGATGGAGTTGAGAATCCCGATGTAAGCGAGGATCGCCCAGGTGGCAAGCATTGCGTTAACAGCCGCGAACGCCGCGTTGCCCCAGTTGTGCTCCACGACGTCTCGCCACAGCGTGATCAGCGAGAAGGCCACGATCAGGTAGGGAGCGATCACATACAGTACGGGCGCTGCGGTGCGGTCCTTGACCTTCGGAGTGCGGGCGAACGGAATCTTCTTACCGGTGACCGCCTGCTGGAGTGACTTCAGCACACCGGCGAGATTCACCGGAAGCAGAATCAGGTTGAACCCGTAGATGCGCAGCACATCGGTCGCCTTATATCCGGTGGAGCGGAGATCGCTCGCCATCGCGAGAAAATACGGCAGTGCAGCGCAGAGCACGAGCGGGCTGAGCAGGCGCGAATCATACGGGTAGGCGAGCAGGAACAGCAGGCCGAAGCTCGCCCAGGCGATCGATGACATGTAGTTCACCCGCAGCATCAACTCGATTCCCGAAATTCGCTGGCCATGGCGCTTACGCTCGGCCAACTGGCGCCACAGCTTGGGCAGGATGAGCAGACCACCGTTCGCCCAGCGGCGTCGCTGCACAATGAGCGACCCAAAGTCGGGCGGGGTCGCGCTGTAGCTGAGGCGCTCGGGATAATTCGTGAGTGTCCACCCGTGGGTGCCGAGGTCGATACTCGACTCGGTGTCCTCGATCACCGTGCGGTCCTGCACATATCGCTTGACCTCGAATCCACCGACCTGCTCGACCTCTACGATGTCCTCGAGCGCCGCCTTGCGGATCACGGCGTTTGCCCCCACCCAGAAGGTCGCACCGAAATGGGACATGCCCTGGTGCAGGATGTGTTGCAGGTCTGTGGTCGCGCCGGCCAGTCGTTCGATACGCATCCCCGCGCCGCGGAACGACGAATACGGGGTCTGGGTGACGGCGACTCGCGCATTGTCAGGCTGCTCGAGGAGGTGCACGAGCCGCAGGCAGTAATCCCTCAACAGCAATGAGTCCGCATCGAGCGTGAGCAGGTACTCGGAGTCGGGCACAGACAGGTCGGCGAACTGCGAATCTTCGACCCGGCGAAGGACCGTGCCATTTGGCGTCTCATCCCGGTGGTAATTGCCGCCCATGAGTCCGATGTATGCGTTGAGGTTCATTGCCTTGTTGGCTTCGTGGGACAGCGATGCGTAGAGTTTGCGCTCAAAAGTGCTCAACTCGGCCGTGAACGTCCAGACCAGTCGACGATAGAGCTCAGCAAGGCGTTCACGCGGTGGAGCCTCGTTGTCGTTGGCTGCGGCATCGAGCGCGTTGGACACCATGCGAAGCTCACCGGCAAGACCACCGAGCACCTCGTCGACGAAGAACCTGTCCACGTGATCGGTATATTCTTCCCCGGCACGCATCCTGTCGAGCCAGGCTGCTGCCCATTCGTAGTGATCCGAGAGCGTGCGTACCGATTGGATGTCGACCCAGCTCGAGGGGTTCGACGGTGCGAAGTCGCGCTCGGCATCCGCAAACCGCCGGGCTGGCTCGGAGAGCGCGAGATTGATCGAGTCCGCAAGCACGCGAGTGGCATCGAGCCGCGCTGCGATTGTGGGGTCGGAAGGCTGCGGTGGGTCATCGAGCAGCAGCACCACTCGCACCAATGGGTACTCCTGCAAGGCGGCGGACCACAGAGTTTGGCGCACAACCTGCGGCTCTTCCGCGTAGCTGGGAACGAGAACCGTGATCGATCCGGTGTGCCCGGTGAAATGTCGGTCCAGTTCTGCCCGCGGTAACCGCACGTGGGCGCGGAATCGCTCGAGGGCACCCTGCCGCGCGACCAGGTACATGAGGGCCGAGAAGCTGAGGAAAGTGACGACGACGAGGTAAGAAATTGCCTCCATCGTGAACCGGAAATCGCTTGAGCTGTCGATAAATTGCCGGATGATCGTCGCGACCACATAGGAGATCCAGAACAGCACCGTCGCGACTATCGCAAGACGCCCGCAAGTGACTTTGCGATCACTCGGAATCGCGTGGATGATGGGCAGCGGTTCCGCGCGGCGCTCAGCTCCCCACTGCTTCTTACGGGCAGGGTGAAGGGAATTATGGGTCGTCATTGGGTGTCCTTCGACAGGCCAGCACGGATTCGGGTCGCGCTTCGGGAGGCCTTCTAGAACAGTACCGACTGAGACACGAATCGAGGGGTCCCCTGGATGGGGGCATGTTTTTTTTGCCGGATTTCCGGGACTCGATTCCATCCACCGTGCGAATTCCCAGTTGTTTTACAGTGAATTCAGCCCTCTTCGGGGGGTGTCGAACCGGCTCTCGAGAGTCCGTCGTGGCACCGCGAGCGCACGCGGTCAGCGAGCCCTGCTACCACGTCATTTTCGCCGATCGGGGCCCGTGACACGCCGTTTCGGCGACGCGGGACGCGCGGCACATGGCCGCGCTTTTCCCCTCAGCCGGCCGTCGGCGCATTCCGCTCGAGGAATTCGAAGACCTCGGTGCTGTCGACCCCGGGAAATGCTCCGGTCGGCATAGCTGCGTGCAGCGAGGAGTTCAGTCGTGCGCTCGGCCACGAGTGTTTGTCCCACTTTGCCGCGAGCGCGCTCGGGGGCGTGCGGCAACACGACGGGTCGGGGCAGGTCGAGGTGAAGCGATTCTCGGTATCCCGACCCCGGAAGAACTTCGCCTGCGCGAATTGGGTTCCGACGCTCACCGAGAACTGTCCGCGCGGAGACGATTGGATGCGTGAAGTGCACCAGTAGGTGCCGGCCGGCTTGTCGGTGTACTGGTGGTACGGGTTGAAGCGGTCGGCCACATCGAACACGCGGCGAGCGCTCCAGAAGCGGCAGACGACCTGGCCTTCGACCGCGCCGAGCGCATCCGTCGGCAGAGTCACGCTGTCGTTCTCGTAGGCCTTCGAGATCGTGCCGCTCTCGTGCACCTTGAGGAAGTGCACCGGGATACCGAGATGCTCGGTCGAGAGATTGGTGAACCGGTGGGCGGCGGTCTCGTAGCTCACCCCGAAGGCATCACGAAGGTCTTCGACCGAGAGCTCACGCGCCACTTTCGCACGGGTGAGGAACTCGACGGCACTCTGCTCGGGCACGAGCAGCGCCGCCGCGAGGTAATTGGTCTGCACGCGCTGGTCGAGGAAGTCGGCGTAGTTGGTGGGCTCCGCGTGTCCGAGCACATGGTTCGCGAGAGCCTGAAGCACCACCGATCGCGGATCGGAGTCCGCGCTCGCCCCGAGGGGCACGTAGATGCGTCCGTTGTTGAGGTCGGTCACCGAGCGGGTGGACCCCGGCAGATCGGGCACATAGTGCAGTGTGAAACCCAGGTGGGTGCCGAGGTCGGAGGCAACGCGCTGCGAGAGCGGGCCGCCCGTGTGCCCCACAGCCGCAAGAAGTCCGCGTGCCACATCCTCGAGCTCGGCGAAGTAGTTGTGCCGGCGTCGCATCGATTTGCGCAGCTCGGTATTGGCGCGCCTGGCCTCTTCGGGGGTCGCCGCGCGCTCGCTGTGCACCCGCTCGAGTTCACGATAGAGGCCGAGGATCGCCTCGATCGCCCCGTCGCTCATTGCTTTGCGCACGGCGAGCTGGGGCAAGCCGAGCGAGGCATACAGGGGTGACCGCTGGATGCGCTCGAGCGCGATTTCGAGTCCCGCCCGGCCGGTCGGCGGCTCCGGGCTCAACAGCTGGCCGATCGGCACATCGAGGGCCCGAGCGAACCGCTGGAGCTCACCGAGCTTCAGTTCACGCTTGCCGTTCTCAACCACCGAGACCTGCGATGCCGCGCGCCCGATCGCGACTCCCATATCGTCAAGCGTCATCTGCCGGGAATTGCGAAGCTGCCGGATTCGGCGGCCGATAGTCAGTGAATCGAGGATGTTTTCATCCTCGAGCGCGTCGAATGGCTGTGGTCCCATGCACCAAGAATGACACGGAACCTTCTTGCGGTAAATAGAAGAACCGTCGAATTTCTGCGATCAATATGCGAGCCTGGCCACCAAAATGGCCGCATCGTGGGTTTTAAGCAATCAATGAAGGAGTACCGATGACCACTCGACCGGGTGACCAGAACCAGACCGCTGCAGAGCTCGAGACGCAGTGGAAGACCGACGCACGCTGGAATGGTGTCGAGCGGGACTACACGGCGGAAGACGTGATCGCGCTGCGCGGCAGCGTGCAGGAGGAGCACACGCTCGCCCGGCGGGGCTCCGAGCGACTGTGGGGCCTCCTCCAGTCCGAAGAGTGGGTTCCCGCCCTCGGTGCCCTCACCGGAAACCAAGCCGTGCAACAGGTACGCGCCGGGCTCAAAGCGATCTATCTCAGCGGGTGGCAGGTCGCGGCCGACGCGAATCTCTCAGGACAGACCTACCCCGACCAGAGTCTCTACCCCGCGAACTCGGTACCGAGCGTCGTGCGACGAATCAACAACGCGCTGCTGCGGGCCGACCAGATTGAGACGTCCGAGGGCAAGCGCACGACCGACTGGCTGGCCCCGATCGTCGCGGATGCCGAAGCCGGCTTCGGCGGTCCGCTCAATGCCTACGAACTGATGTCCTCGATGATCGCCGCCGGCGCCGCGGGCGTGCACTGGGAAGACCAGCTCGCCAGCGAGAAGAAGTGTGGGCACATGGGAGGCAAGGTGCTGATCCCCACCGGCCAGCACATCCGCACTCTCAACGCGGCCCGCCTCGCCGCCGACGTCGCCGGCGTGCCGACGATCGTGATCGCCCGCACCGACTCTCTCGCCGCCAACCTGGTGACCAGCGACGTGGATGAGCGCGACCGTCCATTCCTCGACGGCACGCGCACCGCGGAGGGCTTCTACGGCACCCGTCCAGGCATCGACACCGTCCTCTCTCGCGGCCACGCCTATGCTCCCTACGCCGACCTGCTCTGGGTCGAATCGTCAGAGCCGGACCTGGCACTGGCCCGCACCTTCGCGGAGAGCATCCACAAGGAGTTCCCCGGCAAGAAGCTGGCCTACAATTGTTCGCCCTCGTTCAACTGGAAGAGCCATCTCGATGACGCCCAGATCGCGACCTTCCAGCGCGAGCTCGCCGCACTGGGGTACGCGTTCCAGTTCATCACCCTCGCCGGATTCCACGCCCTCAACCACTCGATGTACACGCTCGCCCGCGACTACAGCCAGCGGCACATGAGCGCCTACGTCGAACTGCAGGAGGCCGAATTCGCATCCGAGGCCGATGGCTACACCGCCACTAAGCACCAGCGCGAGGTCGGCACCGGCTACTTCGACAAGATCTCGACAGTGCTGAACCCGGGGAGCGCGACTCTTGCACTCGTCGGCTCGACTGAATCCGAACAGTTCCACTAAACCGTCCGACCCGTCCAGAAAGGCGAATCCCATGACCAGCCCTAACCGCATGACCGTCCTTGGCAGCCTGGAACCCGGCTTCGACACCATCCTCAGCCCCGAAGCCCTCACCTTCCTGACTCGCCTGCACGACCAGTTCGCGGGCCGCCGCCAGGAACGCCTCACCGCACGAATGGTGCAGCGCAAGAACATCGAGAACGGCCGCAACCTCGGCTTCCTCTCCGAGACTGCCGCGATCCGGGCGGACTCCGGATGGCACGTGGCCGGTGCCGGCCCCGGGCTCGAAGACCGTCGGGTGGAGATTACCGGGCCCACGGATCGCAAGATGACGGTCAACGCGCTCAACTCCGGCGCGAGGGTCTGGCTTGCCGACCTCGAGGATGCCACCAGTCCCACCTGGTCGAACATCATCGGCGGCCAGCTGTCGCTCTACGACGCCATCCGACACCAAGTCGATTTCACGAGCGAGGCAGGCAAGCAGTACACCGTCGGTCCATTCCCAGAAGGTCAGGGCACCCCCACGATCGTGATGCGACCGCGCGGCTGGCATCTCGTGGAG
>JBBRDX010000085.1:0-13091 GCA_038203515.1 Actinomycetales bacterium
TCGACGGCGGGGGTGACCGGGCGCGACTAGGCAGCCGGTCTCGATACGGTCGCGGGGCGACCTACTCGACCAACGACCATACCCGCTGGTCGAGTAGCGAGCTCTGCCCATACCCGTAGGTCGAGTAGCGAGCTCTGCCCATACCCGTAGGTCGAGTAGCGAGCCCAGCGAGCGTATCGAGACCCGCCTCACCGGAGAGTCCCGGCATCCCCCACCATCTCGTACGGTTGAGATCACACGAGACGGGATCACGATGCTGCAGGTCGACACGGTGACCAAGACATATGGCGGCCGCACCGCGCTGCGCGAGGTGAGCTTCGGAGTGGGCGAGGGCCGCATCACCGGCTTCGTCGGGGCGAACGGTGCCGGCAAGACCACGACGATGCGCATCATCCTCGGGGTACTTTCCGCCGACTCGGGCACGGTGAGCCTCGGCGGGGCCACACTCACCGCCGACGACCGGCGCATTTTCGGCTACATGCCCGAGGAGCGTGGCCTCTATCCCAAGATGAAGGTGGCCGAGCAGATCACCTACTTCGGTCGGCTTCACGGGATGACCGCACGGGATGCCGCCGCGAGCACGACCAGCCTGCTCGAGCGACTCGACCTCGCCGCCCGCTCGAACGACACCGTCGACAGCCTCTCGCTCGGCAACCAGCAGCGGGCGCAGATCGCGGCCGCCCTCGTGCACAAGCCCGAGGTGCTGGTGCTCGATGAGCCCTTCTCGGGGCTCGATCCGCTTGGGGTGGACTCCGTGCTCACGGTGTTGCGGGATGCCGCCTCCAACGGCGCGCCAGTGCTGTTCTCGAGCCACCAGCTCGATCTCGTCGAGCGCCTCTGCGACGACCTCGTGATCATCGCCAACGGCGAGATCCGCGCGAGTGGCTCGCGCGAGCAGCTTCAGCGGGCACACGGTCACGACCGCTACGAACTCGACGTGGACGGGGATCTCGGCTGGCTTCGCGAGGAGCCCGGGGTCACCGTCGTCGACTTCGACAGAGGCCACGCCCTCTTCGAGACAGCGGATGCTGCGGTCGCCCAGTCGGTACTGAAGCGTGCCATCGCGGACGGTACCGTGCAGCGGTTCGCCCCGCAACATCCATCCCTCGCCCAGATCTTCCGGGAAGTCATCCAGTGAGCACCACCGCGCCCACTTTCCTGCAGAGCACCCTCCTCGTGTCCAACCGGGAGATCATCATGCGGCTGCGCAGCAGGGCCTTTCTCATCTCCACGGGCATCCTTCTCCTCGGGGTGCTCGCATCGATCGTGATCGGCAGCGTCGTCAGCACGAATGCCGAGCCGACCAAGATCGCCGTGCAGCGCTCGGTGGTCAACGCCTTGCCCGACCTTCCGCAGTTCGCAGTGACGAATGTCGACACTCGCGCCGAGGCGGAGAAGCTGGTGCGCTCGGGGGCCGTCGAAGCGGCCATCGTGTCGAACTCCACGGTCTCGAAGCTCGGCATCACCGTGATCGGGCTCGATTCGCCACCGTCTGCGGTGATCGCTGCCGTGAGCGTTGCGCCGGATGTCATGCTGCTCGACACCTCCAAGAAGAGTCCGCTGCTCATCTACGTCGTCGCCCTCGGCTTCGGGCTGGTGTTCTTCATGTCCGCCGTGACCTTCGGGTCCACCATCGCGCAGAGCGTCGTGGAGGAGAAGGCCACCCGCGTGGTCGAGATCCTCATGTCGACGATTCCGGTGCGCACCCTGCTCGCCGGCAAGGTGCTCGGCAACAGCATGCTCGCCTTCGGCCAGATCGCGCTCATCGCGATCCTCTCCGGGCTGGGGCTGCTCGTCACCGGGCAATCCGCCCTGCTCGGCACACTCGGCCCATCGATCATCTGGTTCGTGGTGTTCTTCGCCTTCGGATTCGTGCTGCTCGCCTCGCTCTTCGCGGCCGCCGCATCCCTCGTGTCCCGCCAGGAGGATATGGCTTCGGTCACCACCCCCGTCACGATGCTCGTGATGGTGCCGTACCTGCTCGTGATCATCTTCAACGACAATCCGATCGTGCTCGGGATCATGTCGTACGTGCCGTTCTCGGCCCCGGTGGGCATGCCGATGCGCATCTTCCTCGGCACCGCTGAGTGGTGGGAGCCGCTGCTGTCGCTTGCGATCCTGCTGGTCTCGACGGCCTTCGTCATTGTGATCGGCGCACGCATTTATGGAAACTCGCTGCTGCGGATGGGCGGCCGGGTGAAGCTGCGCGAGGCGCTGGCCCGCTGAGCGGCGGGCGCGCCGGGGCGCCGGGCGCGACCATGCTGCCGTTCGTCGGCCATGCGCCCAAACCATTGACAGCATGGCCGACGAATGGGCGCACAGTCAGGATGTCGCCACCGATGGCAGACTGGGGTCATGACCACGCTCCATGACACGAACTATCGCGGTTTCGCCTCCGACAACTACGCGGGTGCTCACCCCGAAGTGCTCGCCGCTATTGCCGACGCCAACGGCGGCCACCAGATCGCCTACGGCGAGGATGCCTACACTGCCCGCCTCCAGGAGGTCATCAAGGAGCACTTCGGTGAACGAGCCGAGGCCTTTCCCGTCTTCAACGGGACGGGTGCCAATGTCACGGCGCTGACATCCGTACTCCCGCGCTGGGGTGCCGTGATCGCGACCTCGACCGCGCACATCCACACGGACGAGAATGGCGCCCCCGAACGCATCAGCGGCCTCAAACTGCTCACCGTGCCGACCCCTGACGGCAAGCTCACCCCCGAGCTCATCGACCGGGAGGCCTGGGGCTGGGGCGACGAGCACCGTGCGCAGCCGCTCGCCGTGAGCATCACCCAGACCACCGAGCTCGGCACGCTCTACTCCGTCGAAGAGGTGCGGGCCATCGCCGAGCACGTGCACTCCAAGGGGATGGTGCTGCACCTGGACGGCGCGCGTATCTCGAACGCGGCGGCGGCCCTGCAGGTGCCACTTCGCGAGTTCACGACGGATGCCGGCGTCGACATCCTGAGCTTCGGCGGCACCAAGAACGGCCTGCTCTACGGCGAGGCCATAGTGGTGTTGAACCCGGATATATCGGACGGGCTCATCTTCCTTCGCAAGCTCAACATGCAGCTCGCGTCGAAGATGCGCTTCGTGTCTGCACAGCTCATTGCGCTGCTCACCAGCGACCTCTACCTCCGCTCGGCGAACCACGCGAACGCGATGGCCGGGCACCTGCGGCGCTCGCTCGACGATGCGATCGGCGATGGCCGCGTGAGCAACCTCTCGTTCAGCCAGGAGACGACCGCCAACGCCGTGTTCGCGCTGATTCCGAACGAGTCATCCGACCGGCTCAAGGCGAAGTTCCGCTTCTACGACTGGGATCGTGCGGCGGGCGAGGTGCGCTGGATGACCGCTTTCGACACGACGGAGGCCGATGTGGATGCGTTCGTCGCCGCGATCGTGGAGGAGATGGGGGCGTAGTCCCGCCGCATCCCGCGATCCGCGTCCCTGCCTCACAACCCCCTTTGTGCCCGAACCACCTCCCATTTTTACCACCACACCGCTGTTTCAACAGGGGGGTGGTAATAAAAACGGGAGGTGGTCACCGACGGGAGGCGGAGGCGGGGCCGCTACGGCCGCAGAAGCACCTTCACCGCCCGCCGGTCATCCATCGCCTCGTAGGCCTGCGCGACTTCGGCGAGCGGCAATTCGAGGTCGAAGACCCGGCCGGGGCTGATGGCGCCGGAAAGCACTTCGGGCAGCAGCTCTTCGATGTAGTGGCGCACGGGAGCGACACCACCGGCAACACCGATGTTGCCGCCGAAGAGGGAGCGGATCGGCAGCTCAGAGCCTCCGTTCGGCACCCCGACATAGCCGATACGCCCACCTGGACGGGCAGAGCGGATGGCCTGGTCCATCGATTCCTTGGTGCCAACGCACTCGAGAACCCGGTCGGCTCCCATGCCCCCGAGTAACTCCTTGACCCGGGCCACGCCCTCATCACCGCGTTCCTCGACGATGTCGGTGGCTCCGAACCCTGTCGCGAGCGCCTGCCGATCAGAATGGCGCGACATGGCAATGATGCGGGTGGCCCCGAGTCGCTTGGCTGCGATGATCGCACAGAGTCCGACCGCACCGTCCCCGACGACAACGACAGAGTCGCCGGCAGTGACTCCCGCGGAAAGGGCCGCATGGTGTCCCGTACCCATGACGTCGGCGAGGGTGAGGAGACCCGGGATCTGCTCCGGGGTGGGCTGCTGCGGCGTAGCGACAAGCGTGCCATCAGCGTGCGGCACTCGCACGAATTCGCCCTGGGCGCCATCCGCAAAACCGCCGATGCGGTCATCCGCTCCCCACCACCCGCCGTTGAGGCATGACGTACTGACGCCGTTGAGGCAGTTCACACAGGTCATGTCGCAGTCGTAGAAGGGAGCGATCACGAAGTCACCGACGCGGATTTTCGAGACTTCGGCACCGATTTGCGTGACGATTCCCACGAACTCGTGACCGATGCGGTGTGGATGCTTCGTGGGGGTCACCCCACGGTAGGGCCAGAGGTCCGATCCGCACACGCAGGCCGCGACGACCTTGACGATGGCGTCGCCGCCGGTGGAGAGCTGGGGATCGGGAACCTCTTCGAGGCGGATGTCTCTTTCGCCATGAATAACTGTTGCACGCATGAATCCAGCGTAATTCACTGGCCGAGTGCCGTTGAACACCGGTGTTGGCGGATACCGCTGCTGGCGGACGCAGCGCTATGGACGGGAGAGAGCCGCCGTGATCGCGTCACCGATGAAATTCTTCATGGTGAGCGTCCAGGTGACGGTGAGGTGATCCCGGTCGCGGTAGACGTTTGCCCCACCGACCACGCTGAAGCACAGCTTCGCGTCGCAGTACCTGTCGGTGAAGTCCAGGAGGGATGCTCCGCTCGCGGCAGCCGCGATACCGATCGGGTCGGTCGTGGTCAAGACGGCCTGACGCGACTCGGTGCAGTCCTTCGCGGAATTCAGTCGTAGGCACTTGTTCGGGTCGGAGAGAAAGTCCGGGTTGTCCACAAGAGCGACGATCGGGGCGCCCCTCGCCTGGGTCCAGGCCTTCGAGAAGCCCTCTGCGATCAGCCGTTCGGCGTCGCTGCTGCCCGCAGGGTGGCCCGTCACGTAGGGCGTGGTGTGCAGCGCTGTCGCGAAGATGGCGTCGAAGGCGGGCTGCTTCGCGAGGGTGGTTTTGAGGTTGCCGAGCCAGGCCTTGCAGGAGTCCGTGAACACGACGCTCGGTCCCCCGATGGGGATCGTGTTCCACGGGCAGGCGCCCTTGAGATAGGTGGTGAGTGCCCAGCCGTTGGTCTTGGCGAGAGCGATCATGGTCTCGATGTACTGGTAGGCGTGGCTGTCGCCGATGAGCGCGACACGGGGTGCCCCCTTCGCGGTCGAGCCGAATGAGCAGGCCTTTACCGCCGACTCGTTCAGCTGCACGAAGCACTCGTCGTGGCCGGGCTTGTCGGCGTTGCCGAAACCCGAGCTGGGGATGACGGCGTTGGCGAGCTTGGGGTTCTGGCAGTCGGCCGACGCCTCGGCGCCGAAGCAGTCGGGCGGATGCGCGCTGATCGACTTCAATTGGGCCGCAGCCGCCTGGTACCTGGGATTCTGGATGGCGAAGACACCCACCACGAACAGGGTGGAGACGAGCATGAGCGACAGCGCGAACACGTAGGTTGCGCGCGGCCTGCGGGCGGTGAGGAAGGTCCAAGTGCGCGCCGGATCCTCTATGTAGCGCTTGGTGAGCCAGCCGAGCACGAAGGAGGCGAGCAGCAGCACGACACGGTTGATGCCGTCGAGCCCCCATCCCGGGATGAAGGGCGCGATCACAATGAGGGGCCAGTGCCACAGGTACACCGAGTACGAGATGTCCCCGATGAAGCGCTGCGGGCGCCCGCCGAGCACCGATCCGATGTCCCACCAGCGTTCGGCACGGGAGGAGGCGATCACGGCGACGGCACCGAGCACCGGCAGGATGGCAGCCGTGCCGGGGAAGGGGGTAGTCGGGCCGTACCGGTAGCTCGTGATCAGGATCACCGCGAGTCCGGCATAGCCGAGCACGTTGGGCCACAGCGGGCCGCGCGGTCGCCACTTCGGCAGCAGGGCAAGGACGGCCCCGGCCCCGAACTCCCACACCCGCGTGAACGTCACGAAAAACGCCTCGGCCGGGTTGGTGTGTGTGTAGGCCAGTGACACGATCAGAGAGATCGCGCTGACGACCACGACGATGCCGATCATCGCCAACCACTTGCGGCGCGCGAAGAATTTCACCCCGAGCCAGGTGGCCCCGAGGAGGAGCAACGGCCAGAAGATGTAGAACTGTTCCTCGAGCGAGAGCGACCAGTAATGTTGCGCGACGGTGGCGTCGTGGGAGCTGAGATAGTTGATCGATCCGAGGGAAAGCGACCAGTTCTCCACGTAAAAGGTGCTCGCGAGGATCTCCCGCAGTGAGTCGGCGAGGCTCGACAACGGCAGGATGAACAGGGTCGCGAGGGTCGCGAAGATCAACACCGTGACGGATGCCGGGAGCAGCCGCCGCACCCGCTTGGCCCAGAAGGTGGGCAGCGCAATGCGTCCCGTTCGTTCGAGCTCGCGCGCGAGCTGCCCGGTGATGAGGAACCCGGAGATCACGAAGAAGATGTCGACGCCGATATAACCGCCCGAGAGGCGCCCCGGCCAGAAGTGGTAGAGCACGACAAGGATCACCGCGACGGCCCGGAGTCCCTGCACATGGGGCAGGAAGTGGGCGGCCCTCGGCTTCGCGGGTGCGGTCGGTGACTCGATCGTGCGGGATTCTGGCATCGCGCATCAGGCTAACAGCCGGGTCGGCGAAGAACGTACGGCTACGCCGTTGGCGGCGCTTCCCCTCGATGGATACTGAGCCCATCGGTCTCGGAGTCGAGATCGACCACCACGACATCCCCGTCGCGGATCTCGCCACTGAGCAGCGCCGTCGCCAGTTTGTCGTCGATCTCATGCTGCATCAACCGGCGCAGCGGACGCGCTCCGTAGATCGGATCGTAGCCGCGCTCGGCGAGCCAACTGCGGGCATCCGGGGTCACCGCGAGGTCGAGTCGGCGATCCTGGAGCCGCCGGGTGAGCCGGTCGATGTAGAGCTCCACGATCTGGGCGAGGTCGTCCTTCGAGAGAGCGCTGAAAATCACGATGTCGTCGAGTCGGTTGAGGAACTCCGGCTTGAAGGCCTGTCGCACCATCGCGTTGACGGCATCCTCCTTTGCGTCGGCGCTGAGGGTCTGGTCGACCAGGTACTGGCTGCCGAGATTGGAGGTGAGGATGAGGATCACGTTGCGGAAGTCAACAGTGCGGCCCTGTCCATCGGTCAGCCGTCCATCGTCGAGCACCTGCAGCAGCACATCGAAGACGCCGCTGTGCGCCTTCTCCACTTCATCGAGGAGCACCACAGAGTAGGGGCGTCGACGCACAGCCTCGGTGAGCTGGCCGCCCTGTTCGTAGCCGATGTAGCCGGGAGGGGCACCGAGCAGTCGCGCGACCGAATGGCGCTCGCTGTACTCGCTCATGTCGATGCGCACCATCGCCTTCTCATCGACGAAGAGGAATTCGGCGAGGGCCTTGGCGAGCTCGGTCTTACCGACACCGGTGGGGCCGAGGAACAGGAACGAGCCGGTCGGCCGATCGGTGTCGGCTATTCCCGCGCGTGCTCGGCGCACCGCATCCGCAACCGCACGAACCGCCGGCTTCTGGCCGACCAGGCGCTTGCCGAGTTCGTTCTCGAGGTTGAGCAGCTTGTCCGTCTCGCCCTGCATGAGACGACCGACCGGGATGCCGGTCCAGGCGGCCACGACGGCTGCGATGTCCTCCTCGGTCACCTGCTCGTTCACCATGCGGGGTCCCGTGGTCTCCACCGATTCCGCGGCGGCGATGTCGCGCTCGATCTTCTTGATGACCTCGTAGTCGAGGCGAGAGGCATCTTCGTAGCGGCCCTCGCGCATGGCGCGGTCGAGAGCGATGCGAGCGTCGTTGAGGCGCATCCGCAGGTCTCCGACACCCTGGAGAGAGGCCTTCTCCGCCGTCCAGCGTGCATTGAGACCGTCGAGCTTCTGCTGCATCTCGGCCATCTCGTTGCGCAGCTTCTCGAGGCGCGCCTTCGAGGCGGCGTCCTTCTCCTTCTTGAGGGCGAGCTCCTCGAGCTTCATCCGGTCGATCGCACGCTTGAGCTGGTCGATCTCCACCGGAGAGGAGTCGATCTCCATCTTGAGGCGGCTGGCCGCCTCGTCGACGAGGTCGATCGCCTTGTCAGGTAGCTGACGTCCACTGATGTATCGATTGCTGAGGGATGCGGCGGCCACGAGGGCAGTGTCGGCGATGGCCACCTTGTGGTGCGCCTCGTACCGTTCCTTGAGCCCGCGCAGGATAGCAATGGTGTCTTCGACAGAGGGCTCGCCGACGAATACCTGCTGGAAACGGCGCTCGAGCGCGGCATCCTTCTCGATGTATTCGCGGTATTCGTCCAGTGTGGTGGCGCCGATGAGCCGCAGCTCACCGCGCGCGAGCATCGGCTTCAGCATGTTGGATGCCGCCACCGACCCCTCGCCGCCACCCGCGCCCATGAGCGTGTGCAGCTCGTCAACGAAAGTGATGATCTCACCGTCGGCGTCGTTGATCTCCTTAAGCACCGCCTTGAGGCGCTCCTCGAACTCTCCGCGGTACTTGGCGCCGGCAACCAGTGCGGCGAGGTCGAGCGACACGAGCCTCTTGCCCTTGAGGGAGTCGGCCACATCCCCCGCCACGATGCGCTGGGCGAGCCCCTCGACCACCGCGGTCTTGCCGACACCGGGCTCACCGATCAGCACCGGGTTGTTCTTGGTGCGGCGGGTGAGCACCTGGCTGACACGGCGGATCTCGGCGTCGCGACCGATCACCGGGTCGAGCTTGCCGGTGCGCGCGATGGCCGTGAGGTCGACGCCGTACTTCTCGAGAGCGGTCTTCTGGTCTTCGTCGGAGGCGGGGGCACCCTGCAGGTTGGCCATTAGTGTTACCTTTCCACGCGCGAGTCGGGACGACTCACGTCCTTTCCAGCGGATGTATTTTCAGCGGATGCGGACACGCGTCGTCGCGACGATGTGACCGTGAACTTGGTGTTGCGCGCCACCTCGCGGGTGGAGCCGATCACCGACTCGAGGGTCGGCCGGTAGGCGAGGTGCGAGTTGTAAACGGTCCAGAGCTCTCCTCCGGGGCGCAGCACGCGCGCGGCATCCCGGAACATGCGATCGGCGAGTCCGGTGTGCACTGTCGCTCCCACGTGGAATGGCGGGTTGAGCACGATGAGGTCGGCACTCGCGTCGGGCTGCGACCTGAGTCCGTCGTCCCGCACGACGGAGACACGGTCGGCGAGGTCGTTCGCCTGCATGGTGGCGAGGGAGGATGCGACAGCCGCGGCGGACTGGTCGGTAGCGATCACCGAGAGTGCGGGCCGCGACCGGGCGAGCGAGGCCGCGAGGATACCCGTGCCGCTGCCGAGATCGATGGCGGTCGCAGCATCGGCACGCGCGCCGCCGAGCACGGAGACCAGCAGCCGAGTGCCGAGGTCGAGCTTCGCTCCCGCGAAGACTGCGCCGTGGGCGCAGACCCAGAGGCCGAGCTCGTCGTTGTACTCGCGCACCGGGAACACGCTGTCCCCGGCGAGCGGCTCGCGGGCGATCAGCACTCGCGATTTCTGGCGGGCGAGCGAGACATCCAGCCGGCCGAAGTGTTTCGCGAGAACGCCGTTCATGGTCAGGGAGAGGTGCTTGATGCGTCCACCGGCGAAGACGACAACGGAGGGGTCTGCCCAGCGGGCGATCTCGCCAGCCATCTCATCGAGCTCGCCCAGCGAGCGCGGCAGTTGCAGCAGCACGACCGTCGCTCCCAGGAGCAACTCACGGCCGAGCGGCAGACTCCGCAGCTCGGTCGTGATGCCTCGAGCGTTCGCCGCCAGCGCGGCCTCGCCCACCAGGGCATCCTGGAACACGCGCACTCCCGTGGCCCCGAGATTCGCGGCCGCTCCGATGGCGAGCGCACCGTAGTGGTCATTGATCACGACGACGGTACCGGCAGGAGCAGCTACTACGGCGTCGGATGCCTCATCGAGAATGAGTCGGTCACTCGCATCCACCGCGAACAGGTTGGGCGCCTCAAGGTCGGGCCAGCGGCGCAGGCGATCCAGGTCCACGTCAGGCACTGGTGGCATTCACCAGCTCGGTTGAAGACGCTGGGGGGAAGTCGGTCATCGTCGGTGCCTCAATCGTGGTCGAGTGGTCGCCAGACCACGAGTTGAGTGTTGCGCTGGGCGCGCGTTCCGGCCCGCAGTGAAACCACCTCGCCGGATCCGCCTCCGGCGAAGACGCGGCTACCCGGACGCGAGAGCAGCTCGTCGGCGAGCGCATGCTCGAGTTCCCGCACGCGGTCAGCGAGGGCAGCCACCTGGTTCTCGAGCTGCAGGATCCGCTTGATCCCCTCGAGGCTCACTCCCTCGGTTCCGAGCCGGGCGATCTCGCGCAACTGCATGACATCCCGCATCGAGTATCGCCGGGACTGCCCGGCAGTTCGCCGGGGAATCACGAGCTCGAGGCGGTCATACTGGCGCAGTGTCTGCGGATGCATCCCCGCGAGTTCGGCCGCGATCGCGATCGCGAAGACGGGATCGGTCGCTTCCATGGCTATGCCTCTCCGCTCAGGCCCGCGACTTGGCGATCAGGTCGGCGCGGGGGTTCTCGTCCGGCTGCAGGGAGGCGAATTTCTCGAGTGCCTCACGAGCATCAGTGGTCAGATACGCGGGAACAGCAACCTGCACGGTCGCCAGCAGGTCGCCAACGCCCTTGTCGGTGGTGACACCGCGTCCCTTGACGCGAAGGACGCGACCGGATGGTGTTCCCGCAGCCACCCGCAGCTTCACCGGGTCACCACCGAGAGTGGGCACCTCGATGGTCGCGCCGAGAGTCGCCTCGGTGAAGGTGACGGGTACATCCACCCGCAGGTTGAGTCCGTCGCGTTCGAATACAGCATGCCGACGCACGGTCACAGTGAGGGTCAGGTCTCCCGCGGGACCGCCGTCGTAACTCGGCTCCCCCTTGCCCCTGAGACGGATCTTCTGCCCGTCGCTCACACCGGCTGGAATCTTCACGCTGATCGGCTTGCCCTCCGCGGGCTGCAGCTTCACGGTGTCGCCGTTGATGGCCGTGAGGAAGTCGAGAGTGGTGCCCGCGGTCTGGTCGCGGCCCTTCGTGGGACCGCCCGCTCCGCGGAAACCGCCGGAGGACTGGCCGTAGCCGCCCTGGCCGAACATTCCGTTGAAGATGTCGTCGAAACCGCCCGAACCACCGGAGCGCTGGCCACCGCGCTGGCCGCCCTGGCCGAACATGCCGCCAAAGACATCTTCGAAGCCGGCGCTCTGGCCGGGAGCTCCGGAGGTGAAGCGTGCGCGACCGGGGCCCATGGCACGCATCTGGTCGTATTCCTTGCGCTGCTCGGCGTCGGCGAGCACGGAATGCGCCTCGCTGATCTCCTTGAATTTCGTCTCTGCTGCCGCATTGCCCGGGTTGGAGTCCGGGTGGTACTTGCGGGCGAGCTTGCGGTAGGCCTTCTTGAGGTCTGCCGCGGAAACATCCTTGGAGACGCCGAGAACGGCGTAGAAGTCCTTGTCGAACCAGTCCTGGCTGGCCACAGGCGCCTCCTTTCTTACCGGTGCGGTGATCGAGAGCAATGATCGAGTAGTAGGTCGCTCACGCAGAGTCGGTGGTCGAGCAGGCCGCTCTGGAGACCGTATCGGGACCGGATCTCGATACTGTCACTTTGCGACCTACTCGATCAGCATGAACGCTTCTATTCTGCGGGAACCGAGACTGCCACCTTGGCGGGTCGCAGCAGGCGTTCGCCGAGCTTGTAGCCCGGTGCGATCACGTCGGCAACGGTGTTGACCGTCACCCCCGCTGTCGGCAGCTGCACGAGCGCCTCGTGCTGGTGAGGGTCGAACACGTCGCCCTTCTCCCCCACGACGGTGAGCCCGAACTTCTCCAGGCTCGCGCGCAGTTTGGCCACGATCACGACCATCGGCCCTTCGGTGAGATCACCATGGGCCTCAGCGAGCGACAGGTCGTCGAGGACCGGGAGCAGTGACTTCACCACTTCGGCGATGTTCGCCTCCCGGTTCGCTTCACGATCGCGCTCGACGCGCTTGCGGTAGTTGGCAAACTCGGCCTGCACACGCTTGAGATCGCCGAGGATCTCCGCCGCCGGGTCTTTCACCGACTGGCCGTTCGCCGCAGTGTCGGAGCCTCCGGCCAGGAAGGCGAGATCGTCGTCGGTGAACGACGTCTCGACATCCGGGCCCTGTGCTTCGATCAGGCCCTCGGCCGCAGCCGCGGCCTCCGCCTTGGCTTTCTCATCGTCAGCGGACCCTTTGCCGGATTTCGGATTCTTGTTGGCTGCCATCAGCGCTACTTCTTGCCTTTGGGCTTCGTCGAGTCCGGCTTGTCGGTCGCATCGGGCTCGTCTTCGACGACCTCGGCATCCACGATGTCCTCGTCGTCTGCCGCGGGCGCCTGCTCGCCTTCGGCGGCGCCTTCGGCGGATGCTGCGGCCTGTTCCTGGGAGTAGATCGCCTCTCCCAGCTTCTGCTGGCTCTCGCTGAGCTTCTCGAATGCGGTCTTCACTGCCGCCTCGTCGTCGCCGGCCAGGGCACTCTTGAGGGCGTCGACATCGGCCTGCACGTCTGACTTCACGTCATCCGGAAGCTTGTCGGCGTTGTCCTTGATGAGCTTGTCGGTGGAGTAGGCCAGCTGCTCGGCGGTGTTACGGGTCTCGGCGGTCGCGCGGCGTTCCTTATCCTCCGCGGCGTGCTCCTCGGCCTCGCGCACCATGCGCTCGATGTCTTCCTTCGACAGCGATGAGCCACCGGTGATCGTCATCGACTGCTCCTTACCGGTGCCCTTGTCCTTCGCGGACACGTGCACGATACCGTTGGCGTCGATGTCGAAGGTCACCTCGACCTGCGGGATGCCACGCGGCGCGGGTGCGATGCCCTGAAGCTCGAAGGTTCCGAGATTCTTGTTGTCGCGGGTGAACTCGCGCTCTCCCTGGAACACCTGGATCGCCACG
>JBBRDX010000086.1:0-12813 GCA_038203515.1 Actinomycetales bacterium
GAGGCCTTCGAGGACCGCGTGCGTCGCCACACCCTCCTGCACGAAGACCTCCGACGGTTCTTCGACGCCCTGCCGCATAACGCGCACCCGATGTCGGTGCTGTCGAGTGCGGTGTCGGCCCTCTCGACCTTCTACGAAGACTCGCTCAGCGTTCACGATCCGGAACAGGTCGAACTCTCGACCATCCGGCTGTTGGCCAAGCTGCCGATCATCGCGGCCTATGCGCACAAGAAGAGCCTCGGACAGGCATTCCTCTACCCGGACAACTCCCTGACCTTCACCGACAACTTCCTCAAGCTCAACTTCGGCACGATGGCGGAGCCGTATGTGGCGAACCCGGTGGTCTCGAAGGCCCTCGAGCGCCTGCTCATCCTGCACGAGGACCACGAGCAGAATGCATCCACGTCCACGGTGCGGCTGGTCGGGTCCACCCAGGCCAACATGTTCGCCTCCATCTCGGCGGGCATCAATGCCCTGTACGGCCCCCTGCACGGCGGGGCGAACGAGGCCGTGCTCACGATGCTCGGGGAGATCAAGCAGTCCGGTGAGTCGGTCGAGAAGTTCGTCGAGCGCGTGAAGAACAAGGAAGAGGGCATCCGCCTGATGGGCTTCGGTCACCGGGTCTACAAGAACTTCGATCCTCGCGCCAAGCTCGTGAAAGAGAGCGCAGATGAGGTGCTCGCTGCCCTCGGCGTGAGGGATGACCTGCTCGACATCGCCAAGGAACTCGAGGCCGTCGCGCTGGCCGATGACTATTTTGTCGAGCGCAAGCTCTACCCCAACGTCGATTTCTACACCGGAGTGATCTACAAGGCGATGGGATTCCCCCCGCGCATGTTCACGGTGTTGTTTGCGATCGGACGTCTTCCCGGGTGGATCGCTCACTGGCGCGAGATGAACAACGACCAGGCCACCAAGATCGGCCGTCCGCAGCAGCTCTACGTCGGCGAGCCGCGTCGGGACTGGCCCGCGCGCTAGTTGCGGTTCAGTTGCTCCGCTGGTCCGGGTCCTCCCCTGCCCGTTGGATTCTCCCGGTTGCGGCCTCCCGGTTACGGCCTCCCGGTTGCAAATGCAGGAAAACACGAGACAGGTGGGACGGCTGAGGCGCATCTGCCCCACCAGTCGCACAAGTTCCTGCATTTCGCAGCATAACTGTCGCAGCTACGGTGCGAGTTGTCTTGAGTTCTGCGTGATCTAGGCGTGCAGGCGGTGGTCCCCGCTGCCAACCGCGGCAAGGATCGCGGCCTCGACGGTAGGCCAGTGGTACATCACCTGTTTGTAGCTGAAGTGCAGTACCCGGTATCCGAGGGCCGTGAGCCGCGCATCCCGGATTCGATCCCGTTCGAATGCCGCCGGGTCGGAGTGGTACTCCCGACCGTCTACTTCGACGACCAGGCTGTCGCCGATCAACATGTCCACGCGCACTCCAGCCGCGAGCGTCACCTGGATTCGTACGCGCAATCCCAACGCACGACATCGAAACCTGCTGAGCGACTCGATGATCGATTCGGATCGCCCATCGACATCCGCCAGTTGTAGTCGAAGCCTCAGAGGCAGGCCAGCCAATGCGCGCAGCCACGCAGCACGGCTGATCAGGCCAGCATGCAGGGCGCTATCGACCGCGGCCACGACGAATTCGGGTGATTCGCACCTGCACATGTCAATGAGGCAGTTGAGTGGCGACTCAACGAACGCGCTTCCGGTGCGCCGAGGGCGCCAATGAACTACGGTGCCGGATCTGGTCGTGAGCCGGTGACGCATGTCCGAGGGCTCCCTGAGGCGAGAGGCAGTTCGGGAGACGGCAACGTGAAGTGCTGCGGTTGACCGCGTCGCGAGGCCGAAATAGGCTGCACCGCTCACGCAGGTGAGCCGTCCACCCACTCGCCATGCCGCAAGATTTTCTGCAGTTTCGAACGCCGATGCGTACCATCCTTGCCGTACGCGCACGATCGCGCCCCGATGAACAGCGGCGGTCAGCGAATGCCCGGTCCACCCCATTCGGAGGAGCTGGTAAGTGGGCGCCACTCCGCCGAGAGAACGAATGCAGGCGAGAAGGTCCATGAAGCCGAGAGTGACTCGTTCGCGTGCCGATGATCATCCGTCGCTGGGTATCTGTGGAGACTCTCCTCCCCCCACCATTGTGGAGGAGGCCCCACCGGACCAGTTTGGTTCGACATGCAGGAGTGTCCGTGACGTGTGTGGCTAGTTTGCCCCACCGGCCTCACCTGCCACGCTACTGCCTGCATTTCGTGTGCGGCTCGGGCATGAGGCCCAGGTGTGCGGCTCACGCGTGCGGCTCAGGCGTGCAGCGCGGCGTTCAACTCGATGCCGCGCCCACTGCGTTCGAGCACCTCGACCGAGCCAGTGAGCGAATTACGTCGGAAGAGAAGCCCGGGTACGCCGGAAAGCTCGAGGGCCTTCACAGTGCGAGGGACTTCCCCGATCACGGTGAGCTTCGTACCGGCCGTGAGGTAGAGCCCCGCCTCGACCACCGAGTCGTCGCCGATCGAAATGCCGATACCGGAGTTCGCGCCGAGCAACGCCCGCTTCCCGACCGTCACACGCTCGGTACCGCCTCCTGAAAGGGTGCCCATGATGGATGCCCCGCCACCGACGTCCGACCCGTCGCCGATAACGACGCCCTGCGAGACCCGGCCCTCGATCATCGACGACCCGAGAGTGCCCGCGTTGAAGTTGACGAATCCCTCGTGCATCACCGTGGTGCCGGGGGCGAGGTGGGCTCCAAGACGCACGCGCGAGGCATCCGCGATCCGCACCCGGTCGGGCGAGACGTAATCGGTGAGGCGCGGAAACTTGTCGATCGAGTGTGCCGAGATTCCGAGCCGCTGCAGCGTGAGCCGCTGGTCGGCATAGTCGAGCGGATGCACCGGACCGGCGTTCGTCCAGGCGACGGTCGGCAGGTGGCCGAACAGCCCGTCGAGATTGATGGTGTTCGGCTTCACCACGAGGTGGCTCAGAAGGTGGAGACGCAGGTAGGCGTCCGGGGTGGATGCCGGTGCGGCATCCAGGTCGATCTGAACCATCACGAAGTCGATGGTCACGTTGCGGCGCGCGTCGCGACCGACGACGGATGCGAAGTCGGCGGGAGCGATGTGCGGATCACGGCCGGCCGGGAACGAGCCGAGCGCGGGAGTGCGGAACCAGGTGTCGAGCACGGTGCCGTCGCCGGTGATGGTCGCGAGTCCGTAGCCCCACGCTGCTCGATCAGTCATGGCTCAAGATTAGCGAGCGGGTGACTTATAAACTGACCCCATGCCCGCCGCCGAAAGCATTGCTCCCGTGATCGATCTGACGGCATCCTCGATCGACATCGCCCGGCAGCTCTGCGACATCCAATCGGTCTCGGGGCACGAACGGACCATTACCGATGCGATCGCGGCTTCACTCGCCCCGCTCGAACATCTCGAGATCACCCGGGATGCCGACGCGATCGTCGCCCGCACCACCCACGGTCGAACTCGCCGCGTGGTAATCGCGGGGCACACGGATACGGTTCCGCTCAACGAAAACCTGCCGACGCGATTCGAAACCGAGGACGGTGTCGACTACCTCTGGGGTCGCGGAACCGTCGACATGAAGGCCGGCGTGGCCGTACAGCTCAAGCTTGCCGCCGAGCTCGTGGATGCCGCCGTCGACCTCACCTGGATCTGGTACGACAACGAGGAGGTCGCCTCCGACCTCAACGGGCTCGGGCGTCTGGCGGTCAACAGCCCGGAGCTGCTCGTCGGCGACTTCGCCATCCTCGGAGAGCCGACGAACTCTCTCATCGAAGGGGGGTGTAACGGAACGATGCGCGTCGAGCTGCGCACCGCTGGCAAGCGCGCACATTCGGCCCGCGCCTGGGTCGGTGTGAACGCGATCCACGCAGCTGGACCCATCCTCGACATCCTTGCCGCCTACGAGCCCCGATCGATCGAAGTCGATGGCCTGGTCTACCGCGAAGGACTCAACGCTGTGGCGATCAGCGGGGGAGTCGCCGGTAACGTGATCCCCGACGAATGTGTGGTCACGGTGAACTACCGCTTCGCGCCGGATAAGGGGGGTGCTCAGGCGGAGGCGCACCTGCGTGAGGTCTTCCCCGGAATCGACCTCGTAGTCACCGACAGCGCGGATGGCGCGCGTCCTGGTCTCGATGCCCCGCTCGCCCAGCAGTTTCTCGAGGCGGTCGGGGGGAAGGCGAAACCCAAGTACGGCTGGACGGATGTCGCCCGTTTCTCGGCCCTCGGCATCCCAGCTGTCAATTATGGGCCGGGCGACCCGCTGCTTGCGCATACGGACGACGAGCGGGTGGCCATTGATCAGATCACGGAGTGCGAACGCGGCTTGCGGGCTTGGCTGTCCGCCTGAGGTGGGCGCGGAGGCGCTACCGGGTGACGCCCTGGTGGGTGAAGGTCGTCGTGATCTGGCTGCTCTCGAGAGTGATCTCGACCTCTCTTCTTCTGGTCTTCGCCGGCTGGCAGGAGAAAACCGTTCGCACCTCGGCGCACCCGGGGTTCTTAGCCTTTTCGCAACTCTGGGACAGCGTCTGGTATCACTACATCGCTGTGGCCGGCTATCCGAGCACCCTGCCGGTATCGAGCAACGGTCACGTCGCCGAAAATTCCTGGGCATTCCTGCCGGCCTACCCCTTTCTCGTCCGGGGTATCTCAGCGGTCACCGCGATACCGTGGGAGAGCGCCTCGGTGATGGTCTCGCTGCTGTTCTCACTAGCAGCCTCGCTGATGATCTACCGGCTGCTGCATCTCGTGCTCCCGGCCGAGACGGCACTGTTCTCGGTCGTGTTGTTCTGCGTTGCACCGCTTTCGCCCCTCCTGCAGGTTGCCTACGCGGAATCGATGTTCCTCTTCCTCCTCGCCCTTGCCCTCTACCTTCTCGTCAAGCGCCGATACGCCCCGCTGTTTCCGGTCGTCGCAGTCATGGCGCTCACCCGTCCGAGCGGCCTCGCCTTTGCCTGTGCCCTCGGTCTCCATCTGGTGCACCGCTGGTGGATTCGACGGCGAGAGCCATTTCCGGCCGCGGAGGCCCTCCTCGGGATCGCCCTCGCCGCCTTCAGCCTCCTGATGGGTTTCGCCTGGAGCATCGCCGCATGGGTAGTGACCGGATCTGTTTCCGCCTACACCGATACAGAGCTCGTCTGGCGGTCCCTCTATATCGGAAGGGGTGCGCTCGTACCGTTCACCCCGTGGATTCAGGGTGCGCAGTTCTGGGGCGGCCAGTGGAATCTTGGTGCCGTCGCAATCCCGATTCTCGTGCTTTTTGTCGTGGCCTTCTTCGCCGTGCTGTTCGCACCGGCGGTGAAGTGGCTCGGCCCTGATCTGCGCATCTGGTGCGCGAGCTACGCCCTGTATCTCCTCGCCGTGTTTTTTCCGCAGTCGAGCACTTTCCGGCTGCTGATGCCACTCTTTCCGCTTCTTGGGGCAGTGGCGCGGCCGCAATCCGTGGTTTACCGCACCACGATCGTCGTCCTCTCGATTGTCGGTCAGTTCGCCTGGTTACACCTCTGCTGGTGGGTCAACGGTGTGGACTGGTCGCCCCCGTAACCGCTGACGACAAAGCCCCCGTTTTCGGGTTAACGCCCAGTTACGGGATAATGGAAACATATTCCACGAAAGGGGATCCATCATGGCAGCCATGAAGCCGAGGACCGGAGACGGACCAATGGAGGCTGTTAAGGAGGGTCGCCTCATCATCGTGCGCGTCCCGCTCGAGGGTGGGGGCCGCCTCGTCGTTTCGGTGAACGATGCTGAAGCGAAAGAGCTGCACGACGCGCTAGCCGGGGTTGTCGCAGCGGCCAGCTAGGGCCGCCGTATTGTGATGCCGACCGGGCCAGCCCACGGGTTAATCTGCTCGGGTTTTGGTCTGCTCGGGTTTTGGTCTGCTCAGAGCTTGGTCAGCTGGAGCAGACCGTCACCGACCGGTGACAGCGCACTGATTACGGCCGAGGATTCGGCGATCTCCGTGAGAAGAGAGCGGAACCCGGTGACGGTGTCATCTCGCTGCGCCGGATCGGCGACACGACCGCGCCAGAGCGCATGAGCCACGAGCAACGTGCCTCCCGTGCGCAGGAGTCGCAGGCCGTGCTCTACGTACTGGATCACGGAGTGCGGGTCGGCATCCACGAGCACGACGTCGTAGGACTGCTCGTTCATTCGCGGCAGCACGTCGATGGCCCGGCCCGCGATGAGCCGCACCCGGTTCGCCGGGATGCCCGCATCGAGGAATGCCTTCTTCGCGGACTGCTGGTAGTCCAACTCGAAGTCGATCGAGGTGAGGGTGGCCCCGGGAGCTCCGGAGAGCAACCAGAGCCCGCTCACGCCGACACCGGTGCCGATCTCGATGATATTCGTCGCGGATGTCGCGGCCGCGATCACCGCGAGCTGGGCGCCCATGGCCGGACTCACCGCATCGATTCCGAGTTCTATCGAATGCTGTCTCGCCTGCGCTATTTCCGCGCGCTCGACAATGAAGTCCTCCGCGAACTTCCAGCTCGACTCTTTGTCTGCCAATTCCGCTCCTCGTTCACTGCCCAGCGTAGGGGAGGGTTTGCGGTCGGGAGCGTTAGTCTGAACGAGTGTTCGGCGGCCTGACTATCGACAAGTTCCTCGTGATCCTCGTGATCGCGGTCTTCCTGCTGGGCCCGGAGCGAATCCCGCACTACGCGGCGCAGCTCGGGCGCCTGGTGCGGAGCGTCCGCGACATGGCGGATGGCGCGAAGGAGCGCCTGCGAGAGGAAATGGGTCCGGACTTCGACGACGTCGACTGGAAAAAGCTCGATCCCCGTCAGTACGACCCGCGCCGGATTATCCGCGAGGCCCTCCTCGAGGACCCGCACGACCGGCCGGATGTGCCCCTCACGATCGTGCAGCCGAACGGCGAGTCCGCCTATGCGAAGCGCAAGCGGCTGATGGCGGAGAACAGTGTCGGTGGCACGATCGTCGAAGTCCCCTTCGACAGCGAAGCGACCTGAACTAGCCATCGTCCACTGCAGCCGGCTCTCAAGGTCGCATCCGGCGTGATCCCAGATCGGGCATCTAAGATCACTGCATGAGTGATGTAACTGGTGCCATTGTTCTCGTCGTCGGAGCATCGGGAGTGTTGGGCACTGAGATAGCGCGGCTCCTCGAGTCCAAGGGGGCGACGGTCGTTCGGGCCGGTCGCAACCCGGATCACCTGGGCGGACCTGACGCCATTCTTGCCGACCTCACTGATGAGGCGGCTGCGGCGGCGATCGTTACCTCCTCGCTCAGCGCTCATGACCGCCTCGACGGCATCGTCATCGCTGCCGGCGTTGTGGCCTTCGGCCCGGCGAGTGAGGTGCGTGATGAGACCCTCCGACAACTCTTCGAGACAAATGCCCTTGCGCCGATGCGTCTGATCCGTGAAGCCGCCCCCCATCTGGCTGAATCAGCGGCAGCGGGTCGCAAGCCATTCATCGTGACGATGAGCGGCATCGTTGCCGAGTCTCCGACTGCCGGTCTCGCGGCCTACTCGGCCTCAAAAGCGGCGCTGGCGGCGTTCGTGCAGGCTTCTTCGCGTGAATTCCGCCGTTCGGGCATCCGGGTGCTGGATTCCCGCCAGGGGCACACCGAGACGGGTTTGGCCACCCGTGCCATCGCTGGCACCGCCCCGGCCCTTCCGGCGGGTCTCGATCCCGCGCTAGTGGCGGAGCGGATCGTCCGCGGCATTCTCGACGACGAGAAAGACCTGCCGAGCAGCGCCTTCTGACCCCGATTCGCGTCAGCCCGGATGTTGGGCAGCGACCGTGCTCGCCACGTCACGCAGAGCCTGGACGACGAGACGCACTGACGGCCGCTCGGCGCGATCCGGTCGCATCAGCGCGGAGATCTGCCGAGTGGAGCGGATGCCGCTGAGCGGACGGGTGACCAGGCCGTTCTCGTGATCGCGGGTGGTGAAGCGGGGCAGGATCGCGATGCCATGCCCGGTGGCCACGAGAGCCTCCACGATGCCGTTATCCAGGAATCTCTGCCCGATGGTCGCCGGAACGCCCGTGATGGCCTCCAGCTGGCGCAGGATGCGGTCGTAGGGGAAACCGAGGGGCACACCGATCCAGGTGACATCCACGAGGTCCTTTGCCGAGAGGCTGGCCTTGGCGGCGAGAGGATGGCCCTCGGGCAGGGCGACGTCCAGCGGTTCGTCCATCAGCTTCACGACGGCGAGACCGCGTTCGCGCCACGACGGCATCGGGCCGGGCGAATCGGCGATCACAATATCGAAGTCGGGGGTGAGGTCGGCGAAGTCCGGATGCAGCGGATCCTGGTCACTCGCATTCAGCGTGAGGTCGGGGATCTCTGCCACAGCGTCCAGGAGTCCCGGCAGCAGCATCTGCCCGCCTGTGGGAAAGGTGGTGAGGGTGACCTCGCCGCGGGGGGAGAGTGTGAACTCCTTCCACACCGCGTCAGCGCGCTCGAGCGCGATCGCCACATCCGTGGCTGTCTGGGCGAGCATCCGCCCCGCACCGGTGAGCACGATGCCGCGCCCGGAGCGCTCGGTGAGGGGGAGGCCGGCCTCACGTTCGAGCACTTTGAGCTGCTGTGACACCGCCGAAACAGTGCGGTTGGTGGCCTGGGCGACGGCGGTGATGCTGCCGCGTTCAGCGAGCTCGCGCAGCAGTTCGAGGCGATGCACATCCATGAAGTCAGACTACACAGTCACTCAACTTCTATTTGATTGTGCTAAAGAGAAAACGGGTGTGCAATTAATTCAATCATTCACCCGCAGTTTTAGCCCGAGGTCATCATGTTCGCCTTCATCATCCCCGCAGCCATCGCCGTTCTCTCCGTGTGGGGCATCGCCTCCGTCGTCGTCGTGAGCCTGCGCGACGGATACCGCCAGGCGCCGACGCTCGAGGTCTGAGCTAGCCTTCCGGGGGCCTCGATACGCGCCCTGGTGGGCGCTACTCGACCAGCGCGGTGCGGGTCAGCTGAGGCTGAAGCCGAGCTTGCGGCCGGCCAGGCCGCGACCGCCTCGTGCGAGCTGATCAGCGACCGCGAGGATCGCCACGGATGCCGCGTCCTGCGGGTCCGACAGAACGATCGGCACCCCCATGTCCCCGCCTTCGCGGAGCGCGATGCTGAGCGGTACCGCGGTGAGAACGGGAACGGGCTGCTCCTGGCCGACCGAGAGTCGAGCCGCGACATCCGCCCCTCCCCCCGAGCCGAAGAGCTCGAGCACGCTGCCGTCAGGTTGCACCAGGCCGGACATGTTCTCGATGACACCGATCACCCGCTGCCCGGTCTGGCGCGCCACGGTAGCGCTGCGTTCGGCGACCTCCGCCGCCGCGCCCTGAGGGGTGGTGACGACGATGACCTCGGCGTGCGGGAGCAGCTGACCGAGCGAGATCGCCACGTCTCCGGTGCCCGGCGGCAGGTCGAGAAGCAGCACGTCGAGATCTCCGAAATACACGTCGGTGAGAAACTGCTGGATGGTGCGGTGCAGCATCGGCCCGCGCCAGGACACGGCGGCATTGTCGTCCACGAACATGCCGATCGAGATCACTTTGACGCCGTAGTTGATCGGCGGCAGGATCATCTCCCCGACCTTCGTGGGCTTCGCACCGTCGAGCCCGAGGATGCCCGGGATCGAGAACCCGAAGACGTCCGCGTCGACGAGCCCGACCGCCAGTCCGCGTGCCGCGAGCGCGACGGCGAGGTTGGCGGTGATCGTGGACTTACCGACGCCCCCCTTACCGCTCGTGATGGCGACGATGCGCGTGAGCGACTGCGGGCCGAACTGCAGCTCGCGGGATCGCCCGCCGCGCAGCTTCTCGGTGAGTGAGGTTCGCTGCTCTCGCGTCATGATGCTGACATCGACGGCGACCGAGTTGACACCCGCCACGGATGCCGCAGCCTCGCGAACGTCGCGCTCGATGCTGTCGGCGGCGGGGCATCCCACGATCGTCAGGGTGAGACCGATAGTGACGGCGCCGTCGGGGGTGCTGGAGACGCTTCCGATCATGTCCAGCTCGGTGATCGGCTTGCGGATCTCGGGGTCGATCACACGCGAGAGAGCGTCACGCACTCGCTCGTCGAGGCCGCCACTGATATTCAACCGGCGCTACCCTCGGGCTTCCGTTCCCGGTCGAGCTCCTCGAGCAGCGCTCGGAGCTCGGTACGGATGAAGTCCTTCGAGGCGAGTTCGCGCACGGCGAGCCGAAGCGACACGACCTCCCTGGCGAGATACTCCGTGTCGGCGAGATTGCGTTCTGCACGCTGTCGGTCCTGCTCGAACTGCACGCGGTCGCGGTCGTCCTGGCGATTCTGGGCAAGGAGGATGAGGGGCGCGGCGTACGAGGCCTGCAACGAGAGGATCAGGGTGAGCAGCGTGAAGTTCGTCCTGATCGGGTCGAATTGCGACCCGGCCGGGGCATAGCTGTTGAAAGCGAGCCAGGCGATGACGAATACCGTCATGCCGACGAGGAAGTAGGAGGTGCCCATTGCGCGGGCGAAACCTTCGGAGAAGCGTCCTACGCGGTCGCGCCCACCCATGCGGGGAACGAAACGATTGCGCAGGCCCTTCGGGGTATCGAGGGAATCAGAGCGACGGGCCACTTGGCGACCTCCTTCCGGCTGAAGTGATTACGGGGATAGTGCTGGTGTCGGTAGTCGCCGGGGCGGGATCGTCGTCGTCGTGACTTCGCCAGTCATCGGGCAGGAGGTAGTCGAGGACATCGTCAATGGTCACCACCCCGACCAGTCGGTGGTTGTCGTCGACAACGGGGAGCGAGACGAGGTTGTAGCTTGCAAGCGTGCGGGCGACCTCGGCAGCGGAGGCGCTGGCCTTCACCGGTTCGAGCTTCTGGTCGATCAGGGTGCCGAGCCGTTCCATCGGCGGGTAGCGCAGCATCCGCTGGAAGTGCACCATGCCGAGGAAACGGCCGGTCGGCGGTTCGTAGGGCGGAAGGGTGACGCACACGGCGGCGCCGAGAGCCGGCGCGAGTTCGTGGCGACGGATGAGCGCCAGGCCCTCCGCAACGGTCGCGTCGGCAGAAACGATGATGGGCTCCGGTGTCATGAGGCCGCCGGCGGTATCCGGCGCGTAGGCGAGCAGCATGCGCACATCTTCGGCCTCTTCGGGCTGCATCAGGTCGAGCAGCACCTCGCCCCGCTCGTCGCTGAGTTGCGCGATGAGGTCGGCCGCGTCATCCGGCTGCATCTGGTCGAGTACATCGGCGGCACGGTCGTCGTCGAGCTGGTTGAGGATGTCGACCTGCTCGCTCTCGGGCATCTCCTCGAGTACATCGGCGAGTCGTGCGTCGCTCATCTCCTCGGCGACCTCGAGCATCCGCTGTTCTGGAAGGTCGAGCATCGCGTTCGCGAGGTCGGCCGGCAACAGGTCTTCGTACGTGGCGAGTAGTTGCGTGGCGGACTGGGCCTCGCCGGTGGAGCGCTCACGCATACCGGCCCAGGGGGAGAACACGGTCTGGCCTTTGGCGAAGGGTGAGGAACTCGTCTTCGGCCGGCGCAGGAAGAGCTCGCTGACCGCCCACTCGCCCGGACCGCTCTCCACGATCGCGACATCCTCGATCGTGGCGCTGCCCGACTTGTCGACGAGAGTGACCTCGCGGCCGAGCATCTCCGCGATCACCCGCACTTCACCGCCACGCTGTTCGAAACGGCGCAAATTGATGAGGCCGGTGGTGATGACCTGGCCGGAACCGAAGCTCGTCACGCGCCCGATCGACAGGAAGACCCGGCGCTTTCCCGGCACCTCGACGATGAGGCCGACGACCCGCGGCGGTTCCTTCTGGCGATAGACCACGAGCACATCGCGCACACGACCGACCTTGTCACCAGCGGGGTCGAAAACGGAGCACCCGGCAAGTCGGGCGACGAATACTCTTGCGGCGCTCACAGATCTAACTTAGACCTTCCGAATAGTCGAAGACGATAATGGAGGCATGACCAATCAAAGCCCCCTCGCCCCCCGTGGCCGTCTCATCCCGACCCTTCCGAAGGGCGATGTGCTCGGCACCTACGACACCTATTTCGAAGCCCAGGCCGTCGTGGACCGCCTGGCCAAAGCCGATTTCCCGGTAAAGCAGGTGGCTATAGTCGGCAGCGATCTCAAGACGGTCGAGCGCGTCACCGGAAAGCTCACCTATGGTCGTGCAGCCGGGGCAGGGGCTGCGAGCGGCGCCTGGTTTGGACTCTTCATCGGCGTACTCTTCACCTTCGGCGGCACGAACACGGTGGTGCAGTATGTGATTGCGGCGATCATCATCGGCGCCGGCTTTGGGGCGCTGTTCGGTGTCGCCGCGACGGCTGTCACGCGCCGCACCCGCGACTTCACCTCCACCCACCAGGTGCTCGCCAGCCGCTACGAGATCGTCGTCGAACCCAACCTGCTCTCGAAGGCGCAGGACGCGCTGTCGCGCACGTCCTGATTTAGCGGCAGGTCAGCGCAGCCAGGCCTCCACGTCATCTGCGGTCCTCGGGATGCCGATGGACAGGTTCTCGGCACCCGCTTTGGTAACGAGGATGTCGTCTTCGATGCGCACACCGATGCCGCGGAACTCCTCCGGTACGGTGAGGTCGTCGGGCTGGAAGTAGAGGCCCGGCTCGATGGTGAAGACCATTCCGGCCTCCAGCACGCCGTCGAGATAGAGATCACGACGGGCCTGCGCGCAGTCGTGCACGTCGATGCCGAGGTGGTGCGACGTTCCGTGCACCATATAGCGCCGGTGAAACTGGTTATCCGGTTTCAACGATTCCTCGGCGCTCACGGGCAGAAAGCCCCACTCGGCGGTCTTCTGGGCGATCACAGCCATGGCGG
>JBBRDX010000087.1:0-12482 GCA_038203515.1 Actinomycetales bacterium
AACTCGAACACCACATCGTGGAACAGGTCTCACTCCTCGTCTTTCGCCGAGGCGACAAAGTCAATGTGCTGTCAAATACCTGCAGTCATCTTTCCGCTCCTCTCCACGAGGGCAAAATTGTCGACGAGGGCACTCCCTCCGCCAAGAGCAACCCCTGTGTCGAGTGCCCTTGGCATCAGAGCGTCTTCTCACTGCGGACCGGTGAAGTCGTCCACGGCCCGGCCACCAGCGCACAGCCACGATTCGACACTCGCATCGCGGACGGCATCGTCGAGATTCGTCTACCGGGTGCGGGCTGATAAGTTCCCGGCACCGTGTGAAGGACGATCGAAGGAACAGTGCGACTGACCAGAGGCGGTATCCGAAAAAACCGCTGGTACTAATCCACCGCGCAAGGAGCCTGTCAACTAGTTGTTTTAATATGTCAGCTGACTCCAAGCCCTCCTCCCACGATTGAGCCCCGCCGACGCCACGGTCGCGGAGTCCCCGACCCACCGTGCCGCGGGGGTCAGCAGATTCTCGCGACAGACACTTCGCGCGTAAGACGCCCGGTGGAAACCACCGCCCGGTCTGCTGCACGGTCAGATGGGTTCCCCGCGCATGTCAGAACATCAGCTGTCCGCTGTCATCTGACGCGTTTCCGCGATACGCAATCGTTGCTGGGGCGGAAGCATTGTGTCCCGTTTTAGGTGGCGAGTCCGGCGACGAGGTTGACGGTGGTGGCGATGATGACGGATCCGAATAGGTACGCCAAGAACATGTGGCGCAGGATTGTCGATCGGATGAGGCTGTCTTGAATGTTGGTGTCTGAGACTTGGAAGGTCATGCCGACCGTGAAGGACAGGTAGGCGAAGTCCGTGTATTTCGGTGGTTCCGGCTGGTTGAAGTCGATTCCGCCGTCGCCGCCGCTGTAGTACAGCTCGGCGTAGCGGAGGGTGTAAATGGTGTGAACCAGCAGCCAGGACAGCACCACGCTGAGGAACGCGAGTCCGGCGATCACATCTTTGCCAAGTCCCGTTGCTGCTTTGGCCTGCCCGAAGACGAAGACTAGGGCGAAGAGGCTTGCGATGCTCGCGATGACGAAGAGCAAGTCGCTGAGGGTGCGTTTGGGGTCTTCGCGGGTGGCGTTTTTGGATGTCGCGGCCGCGTCGAGGTCGTGCACACTTCGCCACACCGCGATCAGATAGATCAGGCACGCCGTGGCCCACCCGGCCGTCGGGGCGTACCCCCAGTTGCCGGTCAGCCCCACGCCGAGCCCGACAACGATGAGGCCGGCCAGCATCGCGGCAACACGCCACCGGTTCACGTTTGGACGGCGGGTGGTGGACTGGATGCGGTCCGAGTGTGCCATTACTTCTCCAATACTTTTTGCCTTGCACAGATTTGGGTGCGGTGGCAGGTGCGCTTCTCTTTGTGTGGGGTCGAGGAAACGCACACACACCGGCGGCCGTTAGCCGCCGGCAAGGGTGAACCACACCCCATAGGCTCCGGCAACGCACATGATGCCCGTGGTGGCCCAGCCGAGTGTTGCGGCCAGTCGCCCGTTGCGGTAACCGCCCATGATTTTTCGGTTGCGGGAGATGAGCATGATCACCACCAGGAAGGGTCCGGCTGCGATGCCGTTGACGATTGCGCTGAGGACCAGCAATCCGATGGGATTGGTGCTCACGACGCTGAGGATGGTTCCGGTAACAATGCCGACGCCCAGCAGTCCGTAGAAGAGGGGCGCGTGTCGGGGACTGCGCTCCAGTCCCCAATTTTTGTTGAGTAAACCAGCCATTCCTGCGGCACCGGATGCGGCCAGGACAGGGACGGCGAGCACTCCGGAGCCGATGAATCCGAGGGCAAAGAGGATCCCGGCGTAGCTGCCCGCGATGGGTTCCAATGCCTGGGCCGCTTGGGCTGCGGAGGTGACCGCCTTGTGATGGGCGCCGAGGGTTGCTGCGGAGGAGGCGATGATGGCGAACATGATCAGCACTGAGAACGCCATCCCCGTGAATACGTCTACCTTCCCATTGCGCAGTCGCCTCTTTGCCTCAGCTGGTGGCCGATCTTTCAGCGCGGGTGCTGTGTTGCCGCCACGGTCTTCGGCGCGCATTTCTTCGATCCGCTGCGCGGATTGCCAAAAGAACATGTAGGGGGAGATGGTCGTGCCCAGCACTCCGACAACAAGACCGAGGTAAGCGGGTCTGAATTTCAACTGTGCACCCACCAGGCCCTGCCCGACCTGTCCCCAGTTGACATGGGAAACAAAGAGGACCCCGATGTAAACGATGAGGACCATGCACAACCATTTGAAGATTTTCCCGATCAGCTCAAATGAACCGGCGACGACCGCGATGGTAATTGCTACGCCGGCGACGACGCTCCACAACCCTGGCGGTCCCGCGTGCAGGAGGTTCATGCCCTGTCCGATGGCGTTGAGGTCCGCCGCCAAGTTCAAACAGTTCGCAGCGATCAGCGCAACCAGAAGAATACCGATGGCGATCAGTGGCCCGCGGCTGAACCGCCGACGGATCAGCGCACCAAGGCTCTCGCCCGTCGCCAGGGCCATTCGGTCGCAGATTTCCTGGGTGACCATCATTAGCGGAAGCGTTAACGGGACCGTCCACAGCATGCTGGTCCCATAAATGGCGCCAGCCTGCGAATAGGTCGCGATACCCGACGGATCGTCATCGGCAGCACCGGTCACCAACCCCGGACCGAGCACCGCGAAGAACCGTGCGATCGGGGATCGTTTCATCGGTGTCTGCGACGGAGATCCGCTCCCGCCGCGACGAACTTCCTGCGGCAGGTTCTCTGAAACCTGGTTCGGGCTCATAAGCAGAATCCGTTCTTCTTCCGCGGAAACCACACACCCGGTGGTTAGTAATAGCCTCCCACCATCCATTCGGCCGCGACACGAAAATGGGAGCTTGCAACTGAGACTTCGTTCAGAAATCCCCTATACGGCTCCGGAGCAGTTTCTACGTCAAGAGCGGTCGCTGGATCATCCGCTTACGAGCCCCTGATCGGTTCGAAATCCGGCCCCGATCACACCCTTCCGGGCACGTGAAATTCCGCCCGGTGATCGTCCCTCTGGCGAATCGGTGGCCTGTCTGTGGTCCCACTCGATAGTGTCGATGCATGCCTCTCGCGTTAGTAACCGGCACTGCAAGAGAGAACAGCATTGCCGCAGGGATCGTGCCCCGGCTTCGTGCGGACGGATGGCATGTGGTGACCAGCGATCTGGAAAACGCTGACTACCTGTTTGACCTTTCGACCCCGGCCGGCCCTGCGGCTTTGATCGAGGCAGTAACTCGAGACGAAGGTCCGATCAGCGCACTCGTTCTTAGCCATGCTCACGACGTCGAGTCAGGGATTCTCGACACGACCGCCGAGAGTTTTGACCAGCACGTCGCGGTCAACGCGCGCGCCAGCCTTTTGCTCATTGCAGCGTTTGCCCGTCAAATTTCCAAGGAAGGCGGGGCGGTTGTCGCGCTCACCAGCGATGCGACCACCGGTAATCTTCCCTACGGAGCCTCGAAGGGCGCGTTAGACCGCATCGTCATAGCGGCTGCGCGCGAGCTTGGGCCAATGCGAATCTCTGCCAATGTGCTCAATCCCGGCCCGATTGATACGGGGTGGATGGAGGAAAGCATTCGACAGGATCTCACGCCCCGGCACCCGTCGGGCCGGCTTGGTAAGCCCGCCGACGTCGCAAGCGTCGTCGCTTTTCTGGTCTCTGGTGAGGGTCGTTGGATCTCGGGGCAGCTGCTCAATGCAGACGGTGGATTCTCGGCGCGGTTCTGAATCCGGATCGGTGACCGCCGGCGGTTCGGCTACGGGGCATTCGATTGGATTGAAAGTCATCTCGAGCGCGTACTCGCGAAGGCGATAAATACCGTCCGCTGATCGTCCCTTTCAGACGGTTCATTTACTTCGCCATGACCCACGGGGGAATTTCCCTTGGAACCGCTATTACACCCGTGCAGCGGCGTGCTGGGGCAGTTGCTAAAGTTTTGGCACATTTATGGTCAATGTTGAGTTAGTCTCTCAACGCATGATGGTGTGGGGTCACGACACCACCAGCGCACAAATTGGGCGGGAAAACTATCCGTAGGGCTCGGGTAGTGACGGGGGAGTGTGCGGCGAATGTATCGGGTTCTTTCTATGCGTAGGCGGACAGGGCGGGGAATTCTGCTCGCCGTGGTGCTGGTCTTCGCGACTGCTCTTCAGGCGGGAATAACAGCTGACGGGGCCTTTGCGGCGGGGCCTTCGCACGTGCGCACGGCAACGCAAACACTGCATCCAGCACAGCTGGCACGTCCAGCGAAACCGGCGCATCCAGCACGTCCAGCGAAACCGGCGCATCCAGCACATGCGAAGGGCCAGATCCACAAAGCCCGCGCGACTCACACAGCTCCTGCGAAGACCGCACCAGTGCCGAGCCCTGCATCGACTCCACCCCCGAACTCGGTCCCCCCGGGGATCCGGGGACTCGACGTGAGCGGTTGGCAGACGGCGATCGACTGGAATCAGGTGTGGGCCAACGGTGCCCGGTTCGCGTACGCGAAGGCGACGGAGGGGGATTACTACACGAGCAGCCACTTCAACGCCCAATATACCGGGTCGTACAACGTAGGGATGATTCGTGGGGCCTACCATTACGCGATTCCGAACATCAGCGACGGGTCAACCCAGGCCAGCTATTTCGTGCGCAATGGGGGAGGATGGCGGCCTGACGGCAGGACTCTTCCGCCTCTGCTGGATATCGAGTACGACCCGTACACCTCCCGTGACGGGACGAACAGCTGTTACGGACTGAGCCAACCGCAGATGGTGCAATGGATTGCCAGTTTTTCGAACACGGTACTGAAACTGACGGGGATCGTGCCGGCCATCTACACCACTACTGGATGGTGGACTCAGTGCACCGGTGCGAGCACAGTGTTCTTCGCCAATCCGTTGTTCATCGCCCGATATCCACGCAGCATCTCGGCTGGCCCCGGAACGTTGCCGGCGAGCTGGGCTCAGTACGCGATGTGGCAGTACGCCGACTCCGGCACCTTCCCGGGCGACCAAGACACGTTCAATGGCAGCTGGTCGGATTTGCAGTTGTTGGCGCGGGGTGGTCCGGTCGTGCCCGCTCAACCGCTTCCGGTCGTGCCTGCTCAACCGCTTCCGGTCGTGCCTGCTCAACCGCTTCCGGTCACCGGTGCTTAACCGCTTCGGGTCGCTCCCTTCGGTTGGACGATTGGGTGCAATGATGATTTCAACGGAGCGGCCGGTACTGGGGTCAACCCCGCCAATTAGCCCTATGACACTGGCTGCGGATCCTTCCTCAGTGGCCCAGCCTCGGCGCGCTCGGCGGTCGGGTGGAAGGTCTCTAGCGGGCCCGCGCCCCACTGGAGTAGCCCGATCGAGGCGAGCATCACGAGCAGGGATGCTCCGATCCCTGCGAGGGGAATCCACCAGGTCGCTCGGGCGCGGTTGTAGTTCCGCACACACAACCCGATGCAGGAAACAAAGATTGCAAGTATGCCAACGGGAGCAGTCCATCCGGCGAACTCGATCAGAGGGAAGTTGCAGTCTCTTTCGCTGCAGGAATCGACGATGAAGCCGCTGAGCGCCACAGCAAAGTTGAAGTAGCCCGAGACGAGAATTTGGAGTCCGAAGAGGGCGAGAGTGGCCGCCAATGGCGGTGCGCCTGGTCCGCTTGGATCCTCGGCTCCAATTCCGTCGTAGCTGTCGGTGAAAAGGGTGCCCGCTTGTCGGCGTTGGTTGCGACGAGCTGCTCGATCCTTGGACACAAGATGGCTCGAAACGGAATATTTCTCGCGCATTTGCCGCCGCTCAGAAACGTCGAATCCGATTAGGTAAATGCCTTGAGGTTCAGAATGATGGCAATGATCCCGGCGAGGATGACGACGAAAATGCCCACTGTCGGGCTGAGCAGTGGCGATCGGCCTTGCCGAGTAAGCACGATAGTGGACATCACGCTCAGCAACACAGCGATCCCTGTTGCGATGGGGATGAGGTACAACGACACTCCGGCCATGCCGTAGTCGCAAATCCCTGACCCGGCACAGCTGTCCGCATTGAACGACAGAAAAATGACCACAACGTACATTCCGGTGGCGATGACAAGTTGGGCTGCTATCAACCCGATAACGCCGAACACCTCGCCAATGCTCAGGCGAGACGCCTCTTCTGAAAAGTCACTAGATGAGGTCAAAAAGTCCCCTTGCTCAATTCGATGAATGGGGACTGTTGGCCCTGTCGATTCGCTCCCCGAGTGGCAATGCTAGATCGACTCGGACGACATTCAATGGCGCTCGTCCGGTGAGGCAGGAGTCGCGACGCGGTTCAAACACGAAAACGGCCGTCGCATCGCGCGAGCTTGGCGTGTGTCGCAGGGGAACGATCAGCGGGCGGGTCCGCTATGGCGTCGGAGCGGGTGTCGCTACGGGGTGCCCGTCGTTGGGGATGCCGATGGGAAATTGCCCGACGATCGTGGTGCCGTCCGACGTGTAGATGTTGAGGTACCCACTGCCGATCAACCCGGCAAACTCTTTGGTGGAGACGTACGCCTCCTGACCGTCGACGATCCGAGCGGCCATGAGGTCGGGGCACCCGTTGTGGTTGCACAGCCCGTAGGTCTGACCGTGGGCATTCGCTGCCCAGGCCGAGGTGAAGGAACTCGCGTACTCGGCGGTGGCTTTCCATCTCGTTCCAGGGTCCGCTGTGATGGTGATTGTGGTGCTGCCGGGCTTTGGCAGGAGCGCGTCTTTGATGTGGACGGGATCGATCCGACCCGAGCAATAGATGGTGACGAAGCTCCCGGTACTACCTGGGGCTTGCGGCTTGGTTTGCACAATCAATGTCCCTTGCTTATTGAGGCAGGTGAGGTTGACGATGACTGCGCCAGCATTCGCGGGCACCGGACCAAGATCTAATGTCCCCGTTCCTGTGTGGGACTTGCTGGTGATCCCTCCGAGAGGTGTCACCGTTGTCGATCCCGGGATTCTGTTCACCACGATCGCGGCGCCCGTGATCGCTCCGGCGATGGCAAAAACCCCGAGGCCGACCGCGAGGGCGCGACTACGGCGTTGGTGGCGCTGGAGACGGCTGTGTTTGGTTCCGATCGCGGCGAGTTCCTCGCGTAGTGCCTGTGCGAGCTGCGGGTCCATTTCGGTGGTGCTCATCGTTGGGTCCCTTCAATGGCCGGGCGGACATTCGGTTCCAGGTCGTGCAGTTCGGTGCGAAGCCGAGTGCGAGCTCGGTGAAGACGCACTCGCGCGGTCGCCGGTTTCAACCCGACAACTTGCGCGGCTTGAGTAATTGGCACATCTTCGAGGACGGTGAGGACGAAGAGAGCCGCGTCGATGGGGGCCAGTCGCCCGAATGACGATGCAAGCCTCTGGCGGGCTTCCGACCGATCGGCGTCCGGGCTGGGCGCGGGTTCGCCCCTCGGGAGGTCGCGGAGCAGTTGCCGATATCGGGCGGCCGTGCGGCGGGCATTGCGGGACAGGTTGACCGTCGTGACGAGCAGCCATGGAAGGACCGACCCAGATACGAGTTGCACGGAGCGGCGCTTGCGCCACAGCTCGAAGAACGCCGCCGCCGTGGTGTCCTCGGCGTCATGGGCGTCGCCTAACAGTCCGAGAGCACGTCGGAAGATCCTCGCCTGGTGAAGGTCGAACAGTGCGGCAAACGCTGCACCGTCGTCGCGGCGCGCCCGCAACCAAAGCTCGGCCTCGTCATTCTGGGTATCCATCTCGTATAAGAATGTCCGGTGGAGGTCGAAACGTTACAGATCGACTGAAATCAAGATCCCGTGTCAAACCAATGCTGCTTGATTCGCTGCCGACCAAATGATCTCGAACTGCCGTATCGAGCGCGAGCCCGCGATATCTGAGACGAAAATCGGCATCGCAGAATCAATCCCGGTGCACACAATCCTGATCGGCAGTCTTCGATCCACACGCCCACATTGCACCGAGCCCAATCTCGCTCCGAGGAGCCCGCAAGCCGGACGGCGGGTTCGGCCGGTCGTTGCAACACTCGTTTGTCAGTGAGGTGTGGCGGATTCAACTGGTCGTCGCAACACCTCGATCTTGGAGGCCTGACCGCATCGATCGGATCCGTCGGTGACGCATACGATAACGACGTAATGGAGAGTATCAATGGCCTCTACAAGGCCGAGTGCATCCGCACCACTGTCTTCCATGAGGGCCCCTACCGCACCATCATCGACGTCGAATTCGCGACCGCTCAATGGGTAGATCGGTACAACAATCGACGCCGTCACGGCTCCCGCGGTAACGTTCCACCAACGGAGTTCGAGCAAGCCCACCACGCGACCCTCAATCGAGAGCCGCACCCCGTATAAGAGCGGCAGAAAACCTAGGGCGCTTCATGGTGAGGGAGTGCTCGTCGGCGATCCCGGTTTCGTTGCCGCGAAGAAGCGGATCCAGGCCATCGCGAACGCGCTGGCGGCGCAGAAGAGTATCCCCGTCATCGCGTCGAATCTTGAGCTGATCGCCGCCGTCGCAACGGACGAGTGGTGGCAGGACGTGACCGTGCCGATGCTCCAGATGATGCGTATCCGACTGCGCGGGCTGGTGTCTCTGATCGACATCGTCGATCGACCACTTGTCTACACTTACTTCGCCGATGTGGGCGGTGCCTCCGAAGCCAGTGATATCAAGATCGTTGCGATCGCCGTCGATCGCGCAAGATTCCGGGAAAAGGCCTTCGCGTTCCTCCGCTCCCATGAGGACGACTTCGTGCTGTTCAAGCTGCGCCATGGCCAGCAGCTCACCTCGCTTGACCTGCTTTCCCTGGAACAGATCATGATTTCTATCGGACTCGAGAAGACCGAACTCGATTGGGCCGCAAAAGAATCCCACGGCCTAGGTCTATTCGTGCGCTCCATGGTCGGCCTCGATCGCGCGGCGGCCATAGCTGCTCTGACCGAATTCACCGCCGGCAGCACCCTGACAGGTAATCAGATCCGCTTCGTCGAGTTGCTCATCGATCAACTGACCCAGCGCGGAGTCGTTGACCCCGCGCTGATCTATGAGGAGCCGGTCACCGGCGTTGCGCCGACCGGGCCGGAGTCACTTTTCACCGGCTCGCAGTTACCGGTGCTTGTGGAAGTGCTTCGGCGGATACGCGAGAGTGCGGTGGCTTCTTGATTAACGCGCCGTCGGCCAGCCTTAGCGCCTGGTAGCTCGTCGGTGTTGCGTGGCCCATGAAACCGGGCGTTGACCGGGCAATAGTTGCTCTCAACGCAGTTGGCACCAGTGTCGGAAATTGTGCGAAAGTTCCAACAACCAATCACTAAGGATCAGTCCGCTTGAGGAGTTACAAGTGCTGGTCAAGCGACTGTTTTGTGGAGGGGATGACGGGAATCGAACCCGCGCCATCAGTTTGGAAAACTGAGGCTCTACCATTGAGCTACATCCCCATTTGGCTGCCGGCCGAGGCCGATTACGCGGTTACCACCCTATTACACGGGCGCGCGACCGAGAACCAGAGCGCAGGAACGGTGCGATAGGCTTGGCCAGGCCTATTTTCGGGCGCCTACCGGCGTGCCGTCCCCGGGCCACCGGGTCCATCAGGCCCATCGGGATGTAGCTCAGCTTGGTAGAGTGCTCGGTTTGGGGCCGAGATGTCGCAGGTTCGACTCCTGTCATCCCGACATCAATCGCACTAGCCCAGGTAGCACTCCCCAAGAATCAAGCACTAGCGAGCAAGCAGGAGAACCAACGTGAAGACCACGGTCGAGAAGCTGAGCCCGACACGAGTGAAACTGAGTATTTCAGTGACTCCCGGCGAGCTCAAGCCCAGCATTGATCACGCGTACAAGCACATCGCAGAGTCGGTCAACATCCCCGGCTTCCGAAAGGGCAAGGTTCCACCGCCCATCATCGACCAGCGCGTCGGCCGAGACGAGGTGCTCAACCACGCCGTGAGCGACGGCCTCGACAAGTTCTACCGTCAGGCCATCGAAGAGCAGAAGATCCGCCCGCTCGGTCGTCCCGAAGCGGATGTCACCGGCCTGCCGAACACGAAGGACTTCTCCGGCGACCTCGAGGTGACGGTCGAAGTCGACGTGCGCCCGGAGTTCACCGTTCCCAACCTCGACGGGATCACCCTCACCGTCGATGCCATCGAGGTGACGGATGACGAGGTCGAGACCGAGCTGCAGAACCTGCTCTCGCGTTTCGGCACCCTCATCACCGTTGACCGCCCCGCGACCACCGGCGACTTCGCCCAGATCGACCTCGTCGCCACCATCGGCGGCAATGAGGTCGACACCGCGAACGCGATCTCGTACGAGGTCGGTTCCGGCGACCTGATCGACGGCATCGACGAGGCCCTCGATGGACTCAGCGCCGGCGAGACCACTGTCTTCGAGTCCAAGCTGCTCGGGGGTGACAACGAGGGCGAGTCTGCGGAGATCACGGTCAAGCTCCTCGCGGTGAAGGAGCGCGAGCTGCCCGCTGCCGACGATGACTTCGCCCAGATCGCCAGCCAGTTCGACACCATCGGCGAGCTCAAGGACGACATCAAGGTGCAGGTGAGCCGCTCCAAGGTCTTCGGCCAGGGCACCCAGGCGCGCGATCAGGTGGTCGACAAGCTCCTCGAGAGCGTCGAGATCCCGGTTCCCCCGCAGCTCGTACTCGACGAGGTGCAACGTCACCTCGAGAACGAGAACCGCCTCGAAGACGACGAGCATCGCGCCGAGGTCACCGAGTCGAGCGAGAAGACGTTCCGCAGCCAGATCCTGCTCGACACGATCGCCGAAGCCGAAGAGGTGAAGGTGAGCCAGGACGAGCTCACCCAGTATCTGATCCAGGGTGCGGCGCAGTACAACATGGAGCCGGGGGAGTTCATCAAGGTGCTCGACTCCAACGGCCAGATCCCCGGAATGATCGGTGAGGTCGCCCGCGGCAAGGCGCTGGCCATCGTGTTGTCGAAGGCCAAGGTGGTCGACTCAAACGGTGACGACGTCGATATGACGGAGTTCACGGCTCCCGTGACCGGCCCCACCGACGGAGATAACTTTGTCGAGGCGAGCGCCGGCACCGGCGATCACGAGGATCACAGCCACGGCGGTGCGAAGGACAGCCACGGCCGGGCCGCGAACAACGAGCACTACGGGCACGACCACAAGTAGAGCTGCCGTTTTATCCCCCGCGTTCGACGGCGATCGCATCGCCGTCGAACCGGAGGTAACACCATGCTCGATCTCGGCCTGCTCTTCGACGTGGACGGCCCCCTCGCGAGCCCGGTGACCCGCAGTATCCGCATCCCGAGCATTCTCGACGACCTCGTTGCGCTCACCGCCGCAGGGGTGCCGATCGCCTTCATCACGGGTCGCTCGGATTCTTTCATCCGCGACCAGGTGATCGCGCCACTGCTCGAGGTCGGGCTTGCGACTGCCCTTGACACACCGGGTGCCCGGATGTTCGGCGTGTTCGAGAAGGGTGGATCCTGGGCGCCCATCACGAGCGCGGGAATGGGCGAGGTGACCGTCGATACGAGCGTGGCCTTGCCAGCCTCGATCGTCGACGGGGTGCGCTCGCTCGTCGCCGACGGGTTCTCTGACACGATGTTCTTCGACGAGAGCAAGCGGGCAATGATCTCAGTGGAGCAGCGCACCGACGTTTCGGCCGAAACCTACCAGCACGCACAGGCCCATTTCAACGACGACAGCTTTGCACTCGTCGCCGCGGCGGGTCTTGGCGTGAAGCTCGGTTCGCGATCGGCTCTGGATGCCGCCGGCAATGTGCCGTTCCGGCTCGATCCCACGATCATCTCGACCGATATCGAATCGGTGCTACTCGACAAGGACCACGGCGCCGCACGCGCACTCGCGTATTTCGCCGGCCTCGGACCGCTTCCGACGCTGTGGCGGTCGATCGGCGATTCCCGAAGCGACTACCTGATGGCCGACCACCTGCACGAAGCGGGTTACGACGTAGCGCACGTCGACGTGCGTCCAGCCGACGGCATCCTGGAGCGTCCCTACCGCGTGATCGTGGAGGGTGATTCGATCCACGACGAGGCGGGTGCTGCCTTCCTCGGTTATTGGGCACGAAGGCTCGCCCCGGGCTCCGACCGGGGAGACAGCGTCGACATCGCGGCGTTGTAACGCAGGCGCCTCGCCGCCCCGCGCTCTGCCCACGGCGAACACGGCAGTTTCGCCCCTGAGCCTCCGATAGATTCGACACCAGCGACAAACTGAAACGGAGCGCAACAATGGCCCAACCGGCATTGGTCTCGAGTATTTTCGACCAACTCCTCAAGGACCGCATCATCTGGCTTGGGTCAGAGGTGCGTGACGACAACGCCAACGAGATCTGCGCGAAGATCCTGCTGCTTGCGGCAGAAGACCCGAAGCGTGACATCTTCCTCTACATCAACTCACCCGGTGGATCGATCACCGCGGGCATGGCGATCTACGACACGATGAAGTTCGTTCCGAA
>JBBRDX010000088.1:0-12417 GCA_038203515.1 Actinomycetales bacterium
AGGCGGGCGACTGGGCGGGTTGGTTCCCCGATCTCAGCGCCGTCAACCTCGGAATCGGCGGCAGTACGTCCGAAGACGTGCTCGGTCGTCTTGAGTCCGTCGTGGCGCTCAATCCGGACGAAATCGTGCTGTTGATCGGCACCAACGACCTCGGAATGCGACGTAACGTCGAGAGCCTCGTGCGTAACATCCAGTCCATCCTCGTCGACCTGCGCCGTGACCTGCCGGGATCGCGGATGCTCGTGCAGTCGATCATGCCGCGTGGTCGTGAGTTCGGCGATCGCATTCGCGAGGCCAACATCCACCTGCGCCAGTTCTCGGCGACCGTGCACGCGCAGTTCCTCGACCTGTGGCCAGCGATGGCCCTCGAGGATGGAGAACTCAACCCGGCGTTTTCCGACGACCGCCTGCACCTCAACGACGCGGGCTACGAGGCCTGGCTGTCCGAACTTCGCCCCGCACTCGTGCGCCTTCGAGACCTCCCGCCGATGACCAGCCCGATCCGGGCGATCATGATCGACGACTACGCGCGCCCCACCTCGCAGGCCTGACCCGGGTGCCCGGCCGATTCACCTCAGAGCCGGCCGACCAGTCGCGTGTGGAACCCCACGCCGCGCAGCACGGTCGACACGTGTATCCGCTCGTCGATCGTATGGAGCGTGCCGCGTTCGTCCGTCGACATCTCGAAGGGGCTGAAGCGGTAGATGAAGTCGCTGATCCGGGCGAAGTAGCGACTGTCGCTTGCCGCCATCATCACCTAGGGCGTGATAATCGTGCAGGGATAGGTCTGCTCGATGACCGATCTCAGGAGTTGCCAGGCGGCCCCGCTGGTCGGTGAGACCGGAGAGGGTTCGTTCGGGTGGAGGATATCGAGGCGAACCAGCGGATCGTTGATGGACCGCCGCACGTGCTCCACGGCATCCGCAACCGACGAATTGATGGCCACCCTGATGTTCACGGTCGCCACGGCTCGTTCGGCAAGCGCGTTCGCCGCCTGGCCCGCCTGCAGCATCGTCACGGCCTGCGTGGTGCGGATCATCGCACTCGTCTCCGGCCCGAGTCGCCCGAACATCACGAGGAGCAGCGGTTTCGTGAGCCAGAGGTTCGCGAAGACCCAGCGCAGGGGAGATGTGGCGTGCGATCCGAGGGTGCGGATCATCTCGATCGTGGTCGGAGTGAATCCGATCAGGAACGGACGATTATTGAGCCGCACGATGGCCGTGGAGAGGCGTGCCGTCGCGGAGAGCCGGGGTGGGGTGGAGGCGTGGCCGCCCTGCTGGTCGACCGTGAGGGTGAGGCTGAGTATGCCCTTCTCGCTCACGCCGACAACGGCGATCGGACCTGTGATGCCCGGGAAGATGTCTTCGACGACGGCACCACCCTCGTCGATCACCAGGGAAGGGCGGATGCCTCGCGACTCGAGCAACTCCACGATCGTCCGTGCTCCGCTGCCTTCGGTCTCCTCGTCGTGCCCGAAACTCAAGTAGATGTCGGCCTCGGGCCGATACCCGGCGAGAACCTGCGCCTCGACGCCCTCCAGGATGCAGGTGAGCGAGCCCTTGTCGTCGAGGGTGCCGCGCCCCCAGACCAGCTGCTCATCGCCCACTCCGACGATCTCGGCCGGGAACGGCGGATGTGTCCAGCCTTCATCCGTCGCCGAGACGACGTCATAGTGCGCCATGAGCACCGTCGGCGGACCGTCAGTGCGCCCGGGCCAGCGATAGAGCATCGAGTGGCCGGCGGCCAGCTCGCGGGACAGCGCGGAGTGCGTTGCCGGGTAGAGCTCGGGCAGAAGAGCGATGAGGGCGTCGAACGGCCCCCAATCGGTATCGGCCGGGTCGAGCCTCGAGATCGTCGCGAGTCGCACGAGTGCCTGCAAGTGGGCCACGGGATCAGGCATGGGTCCACCCTGCAACACCGCGCGCGTCGTCGCATTCCGCCTGCGGGAGAATGGACCGATGACCTCGTACCCGACACCCGAATTCCGACGTCCGGCGCTGGCTCCGGGCATCCTCGGGGCAATTGTGCTGATCGCGGGGCTCGTGCTCCTTGACAATCCCGGCGGGTATCTCTTCATTAGGTTCGGAGTCGCAATCCTGGCGCTCATCATGTGCGTGTTCTCGTGGCAGTCCGGGCAGTGGTGGTGGATCATCGGGCTCGCCGCGATCGCCGTGGCCTGGAATCCGATCTGGCCGTTCGCCTTCAGCGGACAGATCTGGGTCGCGTCGCAGTTCGTTGCGGCCCTGCTCTTCGTGGCCACGGGGCTCCAGGTGAAGGTGGTCAATCCGGAGGATCGCAATCGCCCGAAAGCTGGCGCGCGGCGCTGATAACTCCTCCGGGCGTCGACGACGATTCATAGCCGGCTCATAGCCCTCTGGGCGACGGTTGGCGGGTCTCATCGTGGTCCCGCATAGCCATCGTGGCAACAGTGGGGGTCGGGGTGAAAACAATCGTTCACCCCCGAATCAGTCAGGAGAACATCATGGTCGACACGACCCCACTCAACCAAAACCCGCAAGACGACGAGCCCGGTTTCGAGAACACCGCCGCGCCGATCGCCGCTGAGGAGGCCCCGCACGCCCCAGCGCCGACCGCCTCCCCGGCGACCGTTCCGGTTTCGGCGGCACCAGCTCGAACTGCCCCGTCGAGGCGCGGACTCGTTCTCGCCGGCAGCATCGTCGCGGCAGTCATCGTGCTTGGCGAAACCTTCGGCGGCGGAGTGCTCGTCGGCACCTCCTTAGGCTCGAACCACGGCGTCACCGATGCCCGGCAGGCCCACGGGGGCGCAGGTTTCCAAGGCGGCCCTGGGCGAGCGGGCGGTCCTGGGCGAGAAGGCGGCGCCGGAAGTCAGGATTCCACAAATGGTGGATCCGGGATCGGCACGAACGGGACACGCCCTTTGGGCGCCGCTCAGGGAAACGGGCCCCGTGGCGGAATCGACGGCAGCACCGATTCCACCACCGGCTAGTCGACCGCAGACTCGGCCCTTTTCAGGGGAGCAGGCTAAAATGTCGCTGGCTGGAGATCCGCGCCTCACGACGGCAGCGGATCGGGCTCGAACGATTGGGCTCGATGTGACCGATATGACAGTGAATCAAACGCCTGAGCACCCTCCTGCGCATCTCGCACCGCAACAGCCCGCTCCGACTCTGCCCGCTCCGACTCTGTCCGCTCCGACTCTGTCCGCTCCGACTCTGCCCGCTCCGACTCTGCCCGCTCCGACTCTGCGCTCGGACCTGGTGCTCGCCAAAGGCCGGCTCGCCCTGCTGAATACCGGTGCGACGCCGCGGGAGGCGATGATCGAAGACCTGCTCTTCGTGCGCTCGGTGCTGGATGTGGCGGGCATCGACTTCCTGCTGGTCCGGGGCAACGACAGCCGCCCCGTGCTCGCAGTGGACTGGCGTGACCGCAAGGTTTTGCGCACCGCGCTCGCCCGGGCGTGCGTCGACGAGCCCTTCTATTCCAAGCCGGCGGATGGATCGCGCGGCGAGACGGTGCTGCTTGCCGACGGGCGCCTTGCTCGGGATTCGAAAGCACGCGTCGTGGTGTTGTTCCGTCCACGGATCACGGCCGAAGGCGCCTTGCGTTACGGAGCGGGCACCGGCGTGCGGCTCGAGCTGTGGAAGTCCACTGCCGATGCCTTCATCGCCCCGGATGAGAACGCACTGATGCGCGTGACGCTGCCCCGTGAGGAGGCCGTGCGTGGCACGGTCGTACTCTACGGCCAGGATTGGCCGACGCTCGAAGGGATGTTCGCACCCCAGGCGCAGGACGTCGACTTCGACATCGACCTCGTCTTCTCCTGGGTGGACGGCGCCGCGATCGAGTGGCAGCGCGCCCGTGCCCGCCGCATGAAGGCCTACGTGGTCGGAGAGGGAGACGACTCGCACGCGCGTTTTCGCCAGCTCGACGAACTGAAATACGCTCTTCGTTCGGTCTATCTCTTCGCACCGTGGGTGCGGAACATCTACATTGTCACGGATTCGCCGCGTCCGGAGTGGCTCGCCGAGCATCCGCGGGTCTCGATTGTGCCGAGCGAGGAGTTCTTCGCCGACCCCTCGGTGCTCCCCACGCACAACTCCCAGGCCGTAGAGAGCCAGCTGCACAACATCCCCGGTCTCAGCGAGCATTTTCTTTACTCGAACGACGACATGTTCTTCGGTCGAGCGGTCTCTCCGGACATGTTCTTCTCACCCGGCGGCGTCACCAAGTTCATCGAGGCGACCACGCGCATCGGCATGGGGGAGTCCAACCTGGCCCGAAGCGGTTTCGAGAACGCCGCCCGGGTGAACCGTCGACTCATCCAGGAGCGCTTCGGACGAACGATCACGCGGCACCTCGAACACACGCCAACTCCGCTGCGCAAGTCGGTCATGCAGGAGTTGGAGTCCGAGTTCCCTGAGGACTTCCGGCGCACCGCCGCGAGCACCTTCCGTTCGGCCACCGACATCTCGGTGACCAATTCGCTCTACCACTACTACGCGTGGGTGACCGGTCGCGCGGTCGCGCAGACGGATTCAAACGTGCTGTATGTCGACACGACAATGCGGGCCGGCCTCGCCGAGATGACGACCCTGCTCAAGCGCCGCAACATCGACATGTTCTGCCTCAATGACGGCAGCTTCCCCGAGTTGACGGCCGAAGAGCGTGCGGCGGCCGTTCGGTCGTTCCTGGACTCGTACTATCCGATCGCAGCCCCCTGGGAGCGGCCGACCGACGAGTACGTTCGCGGCGGGTTCGATGTCGATGGCCCGCGCGCCGATCCGGGCCCCGCACAGTCCTAGCCCCTCGCTTGGGTCGCCTCAGACGACCAGTAGTTCGCGTGTCGGAGGGTGCAGCTCTTCGTCGGTGATCGGCACGTCGGGTGGTGGTGGCATGGTGCCACTCGCCGGGTACTTCACGCCGTTGCGGGCGAGGATCAGGGCCGTTTCCGCCGCATCCACGTACGAGACCGCGCCGTTCTGGCCGACAGGAACCACCGAGTGGGGCACGCTGTTCTCGTAGACGTGCACGAGGTTGAATGCCTGGGCTCCGTCGCGACCGCGAGTGCCTCCGACCGGCACGTTGAGATCCTGCGTGTAGCAGGTGGCCGAGGCAACAGAGACCGGGATGCCGGCAAAGGTCGAGTTGGTGGAATAGTGGAGGTGCCCGGCGATGATGGTACGCACGTCGGATCCTTGCAGCACCTCGGCAAGGCCGGCCTGATCGCGCAACTCCACGAGCACCGCAAGGTCCAGCACGCTCGGGATTGGCGGGTGATGCATCGCGAGGATGGTGCCGTGGGGCGCCGGAGAGGCTAGTTCCTCGGCGAGCCAGTCGAGCTGGGCACTTGTCACTTCGCCATGGTGGTGCCCCGGAACGGTCGAGTCGAGTGCGATGACCCGCAATCCCCCCACCCAGTGCACCCGGTCGATGGGAGCAGCGGACGGATGCTGGCCGAGCAGTGCCTCACGGAACGCGCCGCGGTCGTCGTGGTTACCCATCACCCAGACCACCTGGGCGCCGTAGCGAAGGGCGGCTGGCTCGACGATCGCTTTCAGCTCCTCATAGGCGATCGGATCACCGGCATCCGCGAGGTCGCCGGTGATGATGATCGCCTCGGGCTGCGCCCCCGAAGCGTCGAGTTCGGTAAACAGCTGACGTAGGTGGGTCTCGCTGTCGACGGACCCGCCATACAGTCCCGTGCCTCCGGCTACGAAATGGGTGTCGCTCAGATGGACAATGAAATGGTCGGGCCGTGGATATTGGGCCGTGTAACCGGTCATTCGTCCATTTGATCACTCCAAGCTGGCCGGGGGGTGAACAAACTGCGGCGATCCCTACCCCAGATCGGGGGAGTGTCGTGCACGGATGAGTAGATGGATGGCCTAAACTGGGCGTAGCATCCGTTCATCCCGAGATGTGGTCCCGGCCTGAGGTACTTGAGAGTTCTCGGTACCAGGTGGTCCGATTCACCACTGTCTTACTCACCACTGTCTGTCTCTTTACCGGTGCGACTGAGTTGCCCGATTCGGGCGGCTCCACTCGGGATTGCTCGGTCACCAACGGCACGCTCTCGCGCGGCCAGCCGGTCCCTCAGCTGTGGGGGCACCTCCCCCGGGGGTGATCGGTCGACGCGCAGACGCTGCTCAGAGACGCAGGAGAAGCATGGCTCGGTCCGGCCAGGGACATTCCGCCCACAACCAGAGCGCCCAGAACAAGGGTGGCACAGGAAAATCGACGCGCCGTTCGTCGACCAGGAAGCCAGCGCAGCAGAAGTCGCAGCTGCGGCGTTCGCGGGGCGCGGATGACGCCGGCGTCATCCCGATACTCGCTCGCGCCGTTCGCGAGGTCGAAGGTGCTGCAGAGCGCGGCAAGGTCGGTCCGTCCAACCGCACCAAGTTCCAGGTGATCGCTCTCCTCATGCGCGAAGAGCGCGCCCGCGCGAAGGCCGACCGCGAAGTCACGGATGCCGAACGCACCGAGGTACTCAAGCGGCTTGACGGCGTGGCCACGATTCTCGCCAAGACCGCCGCACGCGATACCTCGCTCATCCAGTTGCTCGCCGAAGAGACCGCCGTCACCGCCGCCGCTCGCACCCTGCGCCGAGACATGCTCATCGCCGCGGGGACCGAACTTTCGCCCGACGAACTGATCATCGTGAAAGAGCCGGATCCCGTAGTACCGGCAGCGGAGCGCCAGGTCGTGCCGCAGTCCGTGATCGCCCGCCAGCTGTCCAACCCCTTTCTCGCCCCCGACTTCAGCCACACGGTGAAGGTCTCCCCGGTCACTCATCGCCTCGCCAACTGGGAGTTGCTCGATCCGCTCTTCCGCGCCTTCGAATACGGCTCCGGCGGGCAGGTCGCGAGCATGGAACTGCCCGAGCCGACCGCGGCCGACCGTCGGGTCCCCGCGGGTCTCGAGCTCTTCCACCATCAGGCCGAGTTCATCGCCAGCGCCCGCGAGGGTCACCGGAGCTACCTGTTGGCAGATGAGCCCGGACTCGGAAAGACCGCGCAGGCGCTGCTCGCCGCGCAGGTCTCCAGCTCCTATCCGCTGCTCGTCGTCGTGCCGAACGTCGTGAAGATGAACTGGGCGCGGGAGGTGGAGCTCTGGACTCCGCAACGGTCGGCCACGGTCATCCATGGCTCCGGTGAGAATCTCGACGCCTTCGCCGATGTCGTGATTGTGAACTACGACGTACTCGACCGTCACATGGGCTGGCTCGGCACCCTCGGCTTCAAAGGCATGGTCGTCGACGAGGCGCACTTCATCAAGAACCGCGATTCACAGCGCTCGAAGAACGTGCTCGCCCTCGCCAAGAGCATCCGCGCCCGCTCGCCACGTGCTCTCATGATTGCTCTTACCGGAACCCCGCTCATCAACACGATCGAGGACTTCCGTGCGATCTGGCAATTTCTCGGCTGGATCGACGGCGAGAAGCCGACCGCAAGGCTCATGCAGGAGCTCGAGGAGAACGGTCTCACGCCGGCCGACTTCGGCTTCTTCGCCGAGGCTCGACAGACCGTGATCGACATGGGTATCGTGCGCCGCAAGAAGATCGATGTGGCCGCCGACCTGCCGTCCAAGCGGGTGGCGGACCTGCCCGTAGAACTCGACGACGACCTCGGCCGGTCGATCCGCCAGGCAGAACGGGAGCTCGGACTTCGATTGCTGTCGCGTTACCGGGCACTGCTCACGGCCCGCTCCGAGGTGGCGGATGTCCCTCATCCCGAGCTGGTGCGCATGGTCGCAAAAGCTGAGCTCGAAGAATCCAAGGCGGCGAAGACCGGCGAGAATGTCTTCACGATGGTGCGCAAGATCGGGCAGGCGAAAGCCGTGCTCGCCGCGGACTACACCGCCCAGCTGGCGCGCTCCGTCGGCAAGGTTGTGTTCTTCGCGAAGCACATCGATGTGATGGACGTCGCGGAACAGACACTGGCCAAGCGCGGGCTCACGACGGTGTCAATCCGCGGAGACCAGACGGCCGCTTTCCGCCAGAAGCAGGTGGATGCCTTCAACAACGATCCTGACGTGTCCGTCGTCGTCGCGTCCCTCACTGCCGCCGGAGTAGGGCTCAACCTGCAGGCCGCGTCAAACGTGGTGCTCGCCGAGCTGAGCTGGACGAGCGCCGAGCAGACCCAGGCCATCGACCGAGTTCACCGTATCGGGCAGGCCGAGCCGGTGACCGCTTGGCGAATCATCGCGTCCCAGACGATCGACGCGAAGATCGCCGAGCTGATCGACAGCAAGGCGGGATTGGCCGCGCGCGCCCTGGACGGGGACGACTCCGACACTGCGGGGGAGTCCAGTGTTCAGCTGGAGGCCCTCGTGGCCCTCTTGGAAGATGCGCTCGAGGCGGCAGAGCGGGACTAATCCGCGCCCAGTTCTCTCGTATGGATTCCTCGGGTCTGGCTAACATGGCTGGCGCTGCCCAGTTGCTGATGCCGCGCGGGGATGTCGTGGCGGGGGTTAGTGGCGGGGGATGTCATGGCGGGGGATGGTGGCGGGGGTCAGTGGCTCGCGGAGGGAGTTGTAACTCCCGCCGCGACGCACCCAGCCCGCCGAGACCCGGCGTTTCCCCCGCCGCGACTAGAAGGGCTGCGCGACTTTCACACTCGCTACAGACTCGCGCTACGGCGTCGCAGACCGCTCGATGAGGCGCGTGATCGCGAGAGTGGGGATGGCGAGCCAGCCGGGGCGATTTCGGACCTCGTAGACAGCTTCGTAAAGCGCTTTGTCGATCTCGAAGGCGTCGAGCACCGCCCGGTGCTCACGCAGGTCCCTGCCGGAACGTTCGATGTAGCCGTCGACGAAAGCACGCCGGCACGCAGAAGCCCAGGCCGCAGCCGACTCACCCGGGTGGGCAAGCGCGAAGGATCCGGCGACATAGTCGAATGATCGCAGCATGCCCGCGACATCCCGCAGCGGGATGTCAGGGAGCGAGCGTTCGCTCATCGGGCGCATCGGTTCGCCCTCAAAGTCGAGCACGACCCATCCGCGATCAGGCACGGCGAGCACCTGCCCGAGGTGGAAGTCACCGTGGATGCGCTGGAGCGCCGGCCAGGGGCTCGCCGCGGCCTGACGGTAGACACGCTCCAGGGCGGAGCGGTATTCGGAGAGACCGGGCACCTCTGCGGCAGCTAGTTCGAAACGGTAGCGCATGCTCGCCACCGTCGTGGCGATGTCCGAGGGGGTCGTCGCACGTGACGGGAGCGCCGAATGCAGGGTCTCGTGCATCTCGGCCGTCGTCACGCCGAGCGCGCGGGCTCGCTCGGTGAAGTCTTCACCCACCTCGGCCGCGCGCACGGCCACTCGCCAGGCGTCTTCTACCCCGGGGAGGAACTCTTGCGCGAAGGCGAGGTGGCCGGTGGCGATGCCGTCGGCAATGCCGCTGTCGGTCCAGAGGCCGGTGACATGCCCGATGGATCGGGGGGCAACATTACTCCCTGCGGCGCCGAGCGCCTCTGTGAGCGTCACATCCGGATTTTCGCCATGATGAAGCGACCGGAAGAGCTTGCAGATGATCGGCGTCGATGGCGTGCCGTCGGTGCCCGCCACCTGGAAGATGATCGAGGTGTTGGACTGCTCGCCGCCGAGAACCCGCGAGGAGACGAAACCAACGGGAGCGGAGTCGGGCGCGTGGTGTCCGCGCGCGACGAGGGGCCCCCCGCTGTTGGCGGCCGTCGGGCCGTCGGTCTCGTGAGCCTCACCGTCATCGAGGATCATCCTCAGCAACGCTTCCGCGAACGCAGAGTCATGGGGACCGTCGTAGATATAGCGGCGACCGGTCTCGACATCGAAGGAAGCGACCAGGGCGTTCTCGGCCCCGGCCAGCGGCTCGCCCCGCTCCGTGAGCGGTACCTGGTACAGAAGCGGATACTCCGCATGATCGAGCACGAAGTAAACGCGGATCACGGCAGAGCTGGCCGGGTCGGCGAGGCCGAATCCGCCGATGACCTCCAGCTTCGGCGCTCGAGACTTGCCGGCATACCAGCGTTGCCGCGTCATCCAGGTCTCGAGATAGTCGGGAACGCCGGTCACGGGCACCTCCAGCGTTGGGGGCGCTCTGCGCCGATAATAGGACTCTCCTTACCCTACGCAGCACCGCTGGGATCGGGCACCCCTTTGGCACATGTGGGCACTGGAGTCCCCTGTTCGGGGGAACCCCACTCTGGGGGCAGACACGCGTCTCACCAGCCAATAGTGTTTTCACTAGCACCATCGGGGGACACCTGGGTGGCGGCGACTTCGCGAGAGTCGGAGGCGGGATACGGGGGTATGCCCGATCTCAAATTCTCGCAGTAACGAAGTCGTCGCCCCCACGGACCCGCTTGCCAGGGCCAGCCGGAGACGGGCTGTTCGCCCATCTTGCTGCCTCATAATGTGCAAATGATTTCTGTATCGCTGGCTCTCGATCTGCGTTCTGCCGGGGTGGGCTGGCGCCCGTCGTCGGGTGACTCCTTCGTGATCACCCGTGAGGGTTTCGAAAGTGATGTCTTCGTCGTGAGCGACATGACGATCGAATCGCACGAATTCGAGACCGGAACGATTCTCGGCTTCAATGGCACCACCGAGTGGGCGCTCGATTCGGTTGCCGTCGAGGATGCCCTCTGGTTGCCGCGCGAAGACCAGTTGCGCGAGCTTCTCGGTAGCACCTTCGACTCACTTGCGCGCTCCGGTGATGGCTACACCGTGGGGCTGGTGGTCAACGGGGAGCGCTCGGAATGGGATGCCACGGAACCGGCCGATGCCTACGCTGCGGCCCTGCTGCGGATGGTGAGCGCCGCGGTCTGAGGCAGGGAACCGCCCGACTATTCACGCCCAACTACTCCCGCCCGGCTGCTCCCGCCCGGCTGCTCCCGCCCGGCTACTCTCGCACGGCGAGCAGGAACGCGTTGATCCGCGCGGTCAATTCCCGGTCGACAGGCAGCTCGATCCCATCGAGTCGGTGAACGGGAGCGGCGAGACGCACGCTCGAGACCAGCCAGACAGCATCCGCCACCCGAAGGTCGGAGGGTGAGGGCTGCGCGAGGCCGGTCTCGCGCCCCAGGCTCTCGACACAGCGGAAGATACTCGCCTGGGTTGTGCCGTCGAGGATGCCGAGCCTCGGCCCCGGGGTGAGGATGCGGTCCCCTACCCGGTAGACCACGGTCGAGGACGGCCCCTCGAGCACGAAGCCGTCGCTCGAGACGAAGACGACGTCGTCGGCGCCCTGACGAGCTGCCTCGCGCATCACGGAACGGTTCACGGCATAGCTGAGAGTCTTGGCGCCCGCCAGCAGCCAGGGGGAGGTGATCTCCACGTCATGCCGGTAGCCGCGGTCGAGGGTGATCACAGCGATTCCGTCGATACGCGCGGCGGTGTAGTCGGGTGACGCGCTAGCGAAGGCCCAGCCGGTGGGGCGATCGTCGCCCTCCACCCCCCGGCTCAGCACGATCTTCACCGAGGCCTCCGCGACCGGGTCGATCGCGGCGATCGAGGCGGCGATCGCGTCCCGCCAGGCCGCGATATCCGGCATAGGCAGTTCGAGAAGGCGGGCGGACTCCGTGAACCGCCGCAGATGGTGGTCGAGCGCCTGGGGCGACCCGCACCCCACACCGACGGTCTCGAAGATTCCGTCGCCCCGGGTCGCCGAGAGATCCAGCGCGCTGAGCACCGGAGAGTTCGGGTCATGGATTGCGAGAGCGGGTGCGTCGGTACGGTGCGGAGCGGCCGACGCCGATGGCTGGTTGAGCAATATCAGGGCGGAGGAGGGCACAGAGCCATTCTGCCGGTCAGCGCGTGGGCAGGGTGATCGGCGTGCTGGCAGTATTGCCGAATTCGCGGCCGCGGCGGCGGGTGAAGAAGGCCACGACGACGTCGACGGGGGTGACGCTGCTGCCGATGGTGAAGATGATCCGGAACGCCCTGCCGGTCCGGATGGCCAGGTGACCGGTGACCCGATCGCTCCGCCGATGCCGCGGTGGCACTGACCAGGGTGACGGCGGCGCCTGGATTCCGGAGCTGGAACACCGCCCTCAGGAGGCTGACGCCCGGGGCCATGTTCGAGCCCCACGCCCTGGAACACCCGACCGACGAGCATCGGGATGAGCGCCTCGTCGAATGAGCCGCGGACCCCGCTCAGCGGGAGAGGGTATAGATACCCCAGTCTTCGACGTGCCAGTTGATCCAGCCGTTCGTGCGCTGCAGGGATGCGGTCACAGTGAACGGGTCCTTGTTCGCACTCGTCGCCATGCAGGTGAAGGTCTGGCCGACGATGACGGGAAGGGTTTTCGCGCAGTCGACCGTGATATCCGCTCCGATGATGGAGGCGTCGGAGGCGATGGATTGTTCGGCTTGGGTGGTGAAGACGTGGGGGAGGGCGGAGATGATGAGGCCGGGGACGACGAGTACTGATCCGATTTGCAGGATGCCGAGGGCGGCCCAGACGAGTAC
>JBBRDX010000089.1:0-12074 GCA_038203515.1 Actinomycetales bacterium
GCCGGGCACCAGGTCGGCGAAGTGTCGCGCGGCATCATCTTCCCCAAGCATCGGGCCGATCTCATCCACTCCGCGGTGGCGAGCGAGCGGATGTCCGCCGGGCTGATCGAGGCGATGCGGATCCCGCAGAATCCGCTCGACGTGCTCGCGCAGCAGACTGTCGCCGCCGTGGCGCTCGACTCGCTCGACGTCGACGAATGGTTCGACACCGTTCGGCGCAGCGCCCCTTTCGCCAGCCTGCCGCGCTCGGCCTACGACGCCACCCTCGACCTGCTCAGCGGACTCTATCCCTCCGACGAATTCGCGGAACTCCGCCCGCGCATCGTCTGGGATCGGGTCGGCGGCACGATCACCGGTCGCCCGGGAGCCCAGCGCCTTGCGGTGACCTCGGGCGGAACCATCCCGGATCGCGGCCTGTTCGGGGTATTCATGGTGGGATCAGGCACCGGGGATCGAGCGCCGGCGCGAGTCGGCGAGCTCGACGAGGAGATGGTCTACGAATCCCGGGTCGGCGACGTCTTCGCGCTCGGTGCCACGAGCTGGCGAATCGAAGACATCACCCACGACCGCGTGATCGTGAGCCCCGCGTTCGGACAGCCGGGCAAGGTGCCGTTCTGGAAGGGTGACGGAATCGGACGCCCTGCCGAGCTCGGGCGCGCGATCGGGGAGTTCACCCGGGAGATCGCCAGCGGCTCGACGACGGATGCCCGCACCCGCGCCGTGCTGGGAGGGCTCGACTACCGCGCCGTCAACAACCTCGTGTCTTTCATCGACGACCAGAAGAAGGCGACCGGACACGTGCCGAGCGACCGTACCCTGGTCGTGGAGCGGTTTCGCGACGAGCTCGGGGACTGGCGGGTCATCCTTCATTCCCCGTACGGCATGCAGGTGCATGCGCCGTGGGCGCTCGCGATCGGGGCGCGGATACGTGAGCGATTCGGGCTCGACGCGGCGGCGATGGCGAGCGACGATGGCGTGATCCTTCGCATCCCCGACACGGAGAGTGAGCCGCCCGGCGCGGAACTGTTCGTGTTCGACCCTGCCGAGCTGCGCGACATCGTGACCGAGGAGGTGGGGGGATCGGCGCTGTTCGCCTCCCGGTTCCGGGAGTGCGCCGCTCGGGCGCTGCTGCTGCCGCGCTACAACCCCGGCCGGCGCTCTCCACTCTGGCAGCAGCGCCAGCGAGCCTCCCAGTTGCTGGATGTCGCGCGTAAATACCCGAGCTTCCCCATCGTGCTCGAAACGGTACGCGAGGTGCTTCAGGATGTCTACGACCTGCCGGCGCTGACCCAGCTCGCCGAGCAGATCGAGAGCCGGCGAATCCGCATCGTCGAGACCGAAACGGAACAGGCGTCGCCCTTCGCACGCTCGCTGCTGTTCGGATATGTCGCTGCGTTCATGTACGAGGGCGATTCGCCGCTCGCCGAGCGCCGGGCCGCCGCACTGTCGCTCGATCCGACGCTGCTTGCCGAACTTCTGGGTCGCGCCGAACTTCGCGAGCTGCTCGACCCGGCCGTGATCGAGCAGCTCGAGCTCGAACTGCAGAGACTCGCGCCGGATCGGCGCGCCCGCGACGCGGAAGGCATCGTCGACCTGTTGCGCATGCTCGGTCCACTGACCGAAGCTGAGATCCTGCTGCGCCTCGATCCGGCCAGCGGAATCGTGGGGGCGGCGCTGGATGGCGCACTCACCGGGCTCGCCCGGTCGAACCGCATCTGGCGGGCCGGCAGTGAACGGTGGGCGATCATCGAGGATGCCGCGCGCCTCCGCGACGCACTCGGCACGCCCCTGCCCATCGGAATCCCTTCCGCCTTCATCGAGCCGGTGGATGACCCTCTCGGCGACCTCGTGAGCCGCTTCGCCCGCACCCACGCTCCTTTCACCGTGTCCGCCGTCGCCGACCGACTCGGCCTCGGAACAGCGGTGGTGCTCACTGCTCTCCGTGCGCTCGCGGGCCAGCGGCGTGTGGTCGAGGGTGAGTTCCGGCCGGGCGCGACCGGAAGCGAATGGTGCGACGTCGAGGTGCTGCGTCGGCTGCGCAGCCGCTCGCTCGCAGCCCTCCGCCATGAGGTCGAGCCCGTGGATGCTGCGACCCTCGGTCGCTTCCTCCCGTCGTGGCAGCACGTTGCCGAACCGCTGCGCGGGGTGGACGGCCTGGCCACGGTGATCGACCAGCTCGCCGGGGTCGCGCTGCCGGCATCCGCCTGGGAATCGTTGGTGCTTCCCGCCCGGATTAAGGACTACTCGCCGGTCATGCTCGACGAACTCACCGCCGCGGGAGAGGTCATCTGGTCCGGGGGCGGCGCACTGCCCGGCAACGACGGCTGGGTGAGCCTGCACCTGGCCGACAGCGCGGCCCTCACCCTGCCGGAACCGACGGGAGCCGAGACCACCGAGTTGCAGCGCTCGATCCTCGCGAGCCTGACCGGCGGCGGGGCGTATTTCTTCCGGCAGTTATCCAACGCCGTCGGTAGTACCGATGACAAGGAGTTGCTCGCAGCGCTCTGGGACCTCGTCTGGTCAGGACTCGTCACCAATGACACTCTTTCTCCCCTTCGCTCCTACCTCGGGGCAACCACGACCAAGGCACGGGCCGTTCCGCGCTCGCGCGCCTACCGCGGCCGAGCGCGCCCCACGATGCCGAGTGCCGGCGGTCCGCCGAGCGCAGCCGGCCGGTGGTCACTGCTTCCTCTCGCGGAACCGGATGCCACGGTGCGCGGTGTCGCGACCGCGGAGCTGCTGCTCGAGCGCTACGGCATCGTCACCCGGGGTGCGGTCGTGAGCGAGGGCATCCGCGGCGGTTTCTCGCTCGCCTATCGGGTGCTCAGCGGATTCGAGGAGACCGGTCGCGCGCGTCGCGGCTACTTTGTCGAGGGTCTCGGCGCCGCCCAGTTCGCCACCGGCGCCACGGTAGACCGGCTGCGTTCCTTCGCTCGCGAGCCCGACTCCGAGCGCGAACCGATTGCGATCACCCTGGCCGCGACCGACCCGGCGAATGCCTATGGTGCGGCACTGGCCTGGCCGGCGGCAGTGGCTGTCGAAGGGGACGACCCGAAGCGCGGCCACCGCCCCGGCCGTAAGGCCGGCGCCCTCGTCGTCATCGTCGACGGGGCGCTCGCCCTGTACGTGGAACGCGGCGGAAAGACGATGCTCACGTTCGCGGAGGACGACCGCGCAATGACCACCGCGGCACACTCGCTCGCTTCGGTCATCCGTCGTTCCGGCGGGCGACTGAGGGTCGAGCGCGTGAATGGCGACTTCGTAATCGGCACCGGCCTCGGCGATGCCCTCGTGGAAGCGGGTTTCAGCGCCACGCCCCAGGGGCTGCGGCTACGGGGTTGACGTGCAGTGCGATCGTCCGACAGCAGGATCGTCAGGCTGGCCGTCATCACACCCAAATGCTCGAGAGTACCGACTGATGACAGGACTCTGACATGCCGGAGGGCGATACCGTCTATCGCACGGCCGTGAACCTCGATGCGGCGCTTGCCGGGCGCGAGCTCATCCGCTGCGACATCCGTGTTCCGGCGTTCGCGACGGTGGATCTCACCGGGGACGTCGTGGAAGGCGTGGTGAGCCGGGGGAAGCACCTGCTGATTCGGGTCGGTGAGCACAGCATCCACAGCCACCTCAAGATGGAGGGCTCCTGGCACCTCTACCGGCACGGTACGAAGTGGCGTCGCCCGGCGTGGCAGGCTCGCGCCATTCTCGCCACCGCAGACTGGATGGCCGTGGGCTTCCAGCTCGGCACACTCGACGTCGTCGCGCGTGCCGATGAGGAGAGTGTGGTCGGCTATCTCGGTCCCGACCTGCTCGGCCCGGACTGGAACGCGGATGAAGCGCTCCTGCGCCTCTCCGCCGACCCGGCCCGCGCGATCGGCCTCGCCTTGCTCGACCAGCGCGTCATGGCCGGACTCGGCAACGTCTACCGCAACGAGCTGTGTTTTCTGAGCGGAGCGCTGCCCACCCGACCGGTCGGTCGGATCGAGAACCCTGCGAAGCTGGTGGCGCTCGCCCACCGGCTGATCGACGCCAACAAAGACCGGGTCGACCGCACCACCACCGGCACGCTGCGCGGTGACACGGACTGGGTCTATCGCCGCGAGGGCAAGCCCTGCCTGCGCTGCGCAACCCGCATCGAACACGGCGAACTCGGCGAAACGACACTGCAGCTGCGCGACATCTACTGGTGTCCGCAGTGCCAGAGATGACCCTGCCAGAGATGACTCGGCCAGAGATGACTCGGCCGAAGAAAACCTGACGTTCCCGAACCCAGCAACAAGCCCGGGTCAGCGGCGGCGGGACGCCAGCAGAAACAGGGTCGCCGTCGCGGTCGCCAGACCGAGGATCACCAGCAACGGCGCGGCGATCGTGTAGACAAGCACCAGGTTGTAGTCGAACGCGCTTCCGGATGCACTGAGCCGATCCATCCGGTTTGCGATGTAACGGATGGTGAGCAGCCCAGCGGCGACGAACCCCAGGCTGAGGGCCCAGAGGCCGGCCAGATAGGGGTCGAATCGTCGCGCGACGGGGAGGTGCTCCCCGGGCTTGCCAGCCACTCCTGCGGGCGGCTCGCCGTCGGGGACCGGACCCGCCGGATCCGGCGGAAGCGGATGCTCGATCAGCTCTGGGACTGAGGCGCGGTGCGGAACGACCGGCGGCCGCGCGTGCACGCTCGGGTCGTAGCCGGGTTGGAAGGCCGGATTGAAGCGGGGATCGAATCTGTCGCCGGTGGAGGTGTCCGTCATGGTGACATCGATCCTAAGCTCCCCACAATCCGGTGGTCGAGAATCACAGGACTTAAGACCCGTGAGGCCCCGAACCAGGATGTTAGGGTGGCCTAAGTTGGGCCTGTTAAAACGTGCTGGCTCTCTTACCGAAGGGGTTCATTCCAGATGGGCTACGTCAAATCCGCACTCCTCGACGAAAAAGGCTTCGTCATCCTCGATGCCTATGATCAAACCGCCGATCCCCAGGAGTGGATGGACATCGAATACGTCGACTGGAAGTCCTCTGGCGTCACCCGGTTCGCGCCTCTGGCCAGCGCATTCGGCAATATCGAGGTCAACGGATTCTGGCACCACACGCCGCCACGCACCGACAAGGACGGTGTCTGGATCGACTCACAGGTCGCGAAGGCCCCGCGACTCACCGCTCGCGCCACGGAGCCCGGCGCCAACGTCGGCCGCTGCCGCGTGATCGAGCTGCAGCCGAACGTCTATTCCGACACGCTCTACAACCTCCACCAGGACGACAACAATCGCCTGAACCCCGATGGCTCTGGCTGGATCGTACGCGGATTCTTCAACCTCAGCGACGACGCCGAGTCGTTCATGACACTTCGTGAAGACCGTTTCGATCCGACCAACGAGGTGCGGATCGCACTGCCGGCGGGAACACAGATCATCGTCGACACCCAGCGCTTCTGGCACGCGGTCTGGCACAAGGGACCGGAGCCGCGATATTGCCTCATCACCTCATGGGAATCCGGCCCGCAGCTCGATGCCTACATCGAGAAGCACCACGGCACGAACGCCCACGAGAACCCCTATCTCGCTCCCGAGGTGATCGCGTCCGCCCAGGCAGACGTGCAGCGCCGTCTCGCCGAGCGCGCCGCGGCACTCGCCGCGCGAGGTGAGAAAGAGGGGGAGTACGACGAGGGCTCGATCGACCCCGAGGCCTGAAGCCGCGAACCCCACCCCACTCCGGCGATCAACCAAGGACAGCGGATGCTCCGACTTGCCGCGCTCGATGGCCAGGTCGCGAACTGGCTCGAGCTGTTCGGTCCGATCCTCTTCTACGCGATCGTCTGGGGGCTCGTCTTCGCGGGCACCGGACTCTTCGTCGGCGTATTCATCCCCTTCATCACCGGGGACTCCCTGCTCTTCGCTGCGGGCATCCTCTCGGCCGGACACGGCGGAGTCAATATCTGGGTGCTCGCCATCGGCGTGGGCATCGCCGCCTTCCTCGGTGACCAGGTCGGGTTTTTGCTCGGCCGCCGCCACGGGCGCCCCTACCTGGATCGCCGCACGGGCGCGTGGGTGCAGGGCAGCATCCGTCGCGCGGAGAAGTTCTACACCGAGCTCGGGTGGTGGGCGGTGGTCGTGGGGCGGTTCATCCCGTGGGGCCGAGTGCTTGTGCCACCGATCGCCGGGATCGCCCGCATGGACTACCTCAAGTTCGTCGCGGCAAACCTGGTCGGCGCGCTCGTCTGGGGAGTGCTGCTCACCGTGACCGGGTACTTCGCGGCGAGCATCCCCGCGGTCAAATCGGCCGCCTACCTGGTCGGGGGCGCTTTCATCCTGGGCTCGATCATCGCAGGGATCCTGTCCTGGCGTCGCAATCGCGCTGCGGCCTGAGCGTCGTGGACCGCATATCGCCGCTACCGCAGGGCGTGCGGCAGTAGCGCAACGGCGACGAATGCTGCCGAGAAGATTCCCGTGATCACCACGGCGATGCCCAGGCGAGTGAGGCGTGGGTTGCGCCAGGCGATGAGCGCGCCAGCAAGCAGGGTCAGTGCGGCGACCAGCACACTCGGATAGAACGTGAAATAGCTGAGCACCGCACCGGCGTCGCCGATCAGGCCGATCCGCGGGTTGACGGTGGACAGGATCACCGCCAGCGCGGTGAATCCCAGGTCCGCCGCAGCAAGCACCGCGATCCCGAGAACGACTCCGGTCGCGATTTTCGCGATTTTCTCGATCGGGAGTCGGCGCCAGACTGAGATTGCTGTCATCCTGCCATGTTAGCCACCGCAATGTTGGCCACCGGGATGCTCACCGCCCGCGGGGCTTGCGGGCGCGGGCGCGCTGCGGTGCACGCGCTTTGGGTGTCACAGCTTTGCGTGGCTTCTCCGATTTCAGAGGCGGGGTCTTAGGGGTTGGAACCGCTCGGGAACTGGCCGCCGTGCGACCCCGGACGATGCCGACGAATTCGTCGATCTGCGCGGTAGTGCTGTCCTCGAGCCAGGCGATCGCGATGGTCGTGACCTCGGCATCCGTCACGGCACGCGCCACGACGTCCTTGCGGGCGTGCAGGCGGGCGATCGACTGCGGCAGGATCACGATGCCGCCCCCGGCGGCCACGAGCTCGACGGCATCCCCCGCTGACAGCGTGTCTGCCACTCGGTGCTCACTCGCGAGATCGGCGAGAGTCACACTCTCGACGTCGGAGACCGGATGCTCCTTCGGCACGATCACGACGGCGACCTCGTCGTATAGCGGGATGAGGCTCAGGCCATCACGGGCGACGGGCAGCCGCACGAAACTGACATCCGCACGACCCTCATGCAGCGCGGATACCTGGCTCGCGGCATCCGTCGGAAGGAAGGCAAGGGGGATACCACGCTGCCGCTGCTGCCAGGCACGGGTCCAGCGGGTGAGGGTGACGCCTGTCGCGAAGGCGATGGTGAAGTCGGCGGGGACCTCGTCCACGAGCGTCTCCCTTCGATCGCGGTGCACCCGCAGCAGAACGCTGTGGGGGTCTCAGGCTACGCTGGGCGCATGACCCCGGCGAAATCCCCCCAGTCGACGAAAAAACCGCAGACCATGAAGCCCGCGACAGCGGCCCAAAAACTCGGGGTCTACCTCCCTGCCACGCCCGAACCCTTCCAGGCAGAGCCTGTCTCACGCCAGCAGCTCAACCAGATGATCGCCGATCCACCCGAATGGTTGGTGGAGCTGCGCAAGACCGGGCCACACCCGCGCCCCGTTGTCGCGCACAAGCTCGGCGTCTCCAATGCCGGACTCGCCCGTGGCGAAGTCACCGAGCCGCTCACCACGGATGAGATCTCTACGCTGCTGCAAAAGCCCCCGGCCTGGCTGGTGCGCGAGCGCGCAACTCATGCTGAGGTCAATGACGAGAACGCCCGCGTGAAGGCACTCAAGGCCTACAAGCGCTCGCAGCGCGACGAAGGTGACGCGCGCTGAGACTCTCCTCCACGTGGAGCATCGCACTACTTCGCGAATGCGCAGACATGGTGGCTTTTGGTGAGTCGGATGCGAGCATCCTGGCGCGGGATATGCGCCTCCCCTGGCGCGCTATGCCGTTGCAATGAGGCCCGCCACTGTGCGCTCGGAGCCGCGGCCTCTAGATCGAACGGCCTGCGCTGGCTACACTTCGATTCATGGTGAGTGAAGCGCCGAACCCGACGGCGGCTGATTCCCCTTCTGATTCCGACGTCGTCGACGTCGTCGTGGTCGGTGGCGGTATAATCGGGCTGGCTACCGCGTGGCAGATTCTTATGCGCCGTCCGAGCTCACGGGTGACCGTCGTCGAGGCGGAAGCGGATGTCGCTGGCCACCAGACCAGCCACAACTCGGGTGTGCTCCACGCGGGTATCTACTACGCTCCCGGGTCGCTCAAGGCCGTGCTCTGCGCGCGCGGGCGTGGCCTGATGGAGCAGTTTTGCCTTGACCACGGCATCCCGATCGACTTCAACGGCAAGCTCGTCATCGCCGTCTCCGATGCGGAGCTGCCGGGGCTTGCTCGACTATTTGAGCGCTCAACGCAGAATGGCGTACCGGGGCTCCGACGCCTCGACAGCAGCGAACTACGACAGATCGAGCCGGCGGCCGTCGGTGTAGCGGCCATCCACTCGCCCCGCACCGGAGTCGTCGACTTCGCCGAGGTGACCCGCCGACTCGCCACCGAAATCGTCACTCTCGGCGGCACACTGCTCACCTCTTGGCCGGTGCGGTCCGTTCTCAGTACCGCCGAGGGCTGCATCGTCACTGGGCCGGGTGGCGCGGTGCTTCGCGGTCGCCAGGCCGTGGTCTGCGCGGGGCTCCAGGCCGATCGTCTCGCCGGCGATGCGGCGAAGGATGTACGCATCCTGCCCTTCCGCGGCAGTTGGTATCGCGTGGCACAGCCACTGGCCGACCGCATCCGGGGCAGCATCTACCCGGTGCCGGATCCCTCGCTACCCTTCCTCGGCGTGCACGTCACCCGTCGAATCAACGGCGAAGTCTGGGCGGGCCCGAACGCCTTCCTCGCCTTCAGCCGCCGCACATACAAGCCCTGGGCGGTCACCCCGCGCGATTCACTCTCCTCGCTCGGCTACCCGGGATTCTGGCGTTTTGCCGCCGGCCACCTCGGCACCGCCTGGACCGAGTTCTCACATGACGTGTCTGCCCGCGCCTACGCCGTCTCGCTGCGGCAGTATGTGCCCGAGGTGCAAGCGAGAGACCTGCATCGCGGTCCGATGGGCATCCGCGCCCAGGCGATGGATGCGCGCGGCACCCTCATCGACGACTTCCTGATCCGCCGCGACCGCAATGTGCTGCACGTGCTCAACGCGCCGTCTCCGGCCGCTACCTCATCATTCGCCATCGGAGAGCACCTTGCTGAGGCGATCGAGCAGCTGACAGCGTAGGCAGGGAGTCCTTCGCTACCAGGGTTGCCGCTGCGTGCAATACCCGATCGGATTGTAAGGCCGCACGGGCGTCTCCCGCTGCGCTGCGTTGTCCCCGAAGCATGCGGCCTCGCCCACTGCGCGTAGCGGCGTTGACCATGATCGATCCGTCGGAATCGCAGACGATCCCCACGATGTTGAAGCGGGGCACGAAGGGGACGGCCGGCCGCCCGAAATGGTGACCGGGGGCAGTTACCGCGAAGGTCTCGACTTTCAGGCCGCTGGGCTCCACGATGCCCGGAAGCAACACTAAGGTGGGGGTCACCGGTGTGTGTGCGGTGTCGAAGGAGCGCTGCGCGAGTTGATTACGCGTACCTGAAATGTCCGTCCACGGGATGTCCGGCCCCAGACTGTTCGCTGGCACGTTGTCCACACTGCTCCCCAGGATGCGCTCGGCCTCGCTTCGCATACGTCCGAGCGCGAAAAGATCAACGCTGGCACTCACGTCGACAAGAGGATCGATATCGCTCGCCGGACTGTCATCGCCGCCGGCGAGACTTCCGAAGAGTCGGATATTCCGAGCACCCGGCTTCACCAGCGCGCGCGAGCGGTGAAGCATGGTTTGATCGACTGAGGTTCGCAACCGAGTAATGAGCGAATTGTAGATATTCGGCCAACCCCCACCGGCCAATCAGTTGGCGGCGCGGCCCGAGTGCCAGCATCTCGGTTCCGCCAGCATCCGTTGAGACGGTCGCCGGCCAGATTGCCGCACTCTGAAGGACCGACGCGGCCGTCGAGGCTCGACCGATATCGTTCTGATCATCGGCCGTCAACGACTCGCCCATCCACATGCACCGGGCAACGTGCTCATAGTTACAAGAGAAGCCCATCTTGGCGGACCCGTTGGGATGTGAACCCACGTTCGAGGGCTTCTTTCGGCCAGCACAGCCCGGAGGCCAGTTAGTGCGCGTTAGGGATATTGGAGAAAGCGGCCAGTAGTTCGCCGATGCGGTGGTCGCTGTCCAAGGGGTGGCGCAACGGCATGGCGGCATTTAACAGGTAGCTGTTTCGGCGGCCTTCGCGCACACGCTCGAGGTATTTGGCGTCTTCGAGCTCGGTGACAATTCGTTGCGCGGCGCGCTCTGTTATCCCGACCATCTCGGCAATGTCGCGCAACCGAGCGTTCGGGTTTTCAAACACGCACAGCAGAACGTGGGCGTGATTGGTCAGGAATGTCCAGTGCGCCATGCGGTCACTCTACCGTTGACAGCCAGAGGTATCCCCAAATGAATCTCCCGACTCTTATAACGTGCTATATTTTTCCGGTATTGGTAAGCGTGTTATTGAGGAGTCGCTGATGGTTGAGACGGTGCTCGTGGTGTTCGTGCTGACGGCCACCGTGTTTGCGGCAATCAGCGGAGCCGTAGTGGGACGCTGGTCCCCGGATCTGGCCGCGCGATTCGCCGCAAGCCTCGCCGCTGCGGGTTGGATTGCGGCAATGTGTCTTGCACTCCTGCACCTTGCGGCACCCCGTGCTGAAGGCGCCCCGCTGATGGGACTCCCTGGGCTGACTGCCGACTGGTTGGCGGTCCTGATGCTGATGCTGGTGCTCGGCCTGAGCGCTCTGATCCAGTTCTTCGCTGTGCGTTACCTTCGCGGGGACCCCCGCCAGGTCTGGTTTGTCGTTACCGCCAACCTGGTGACGGCCACTACGGCCCTGATGATCTGCACCAACACGATCCTCGGATTCGGGCTGGCCTGGCTCGCTGCCGGCGTCAGCCTGGTCGCGCTGCTGGCAACTTATCCGCACATGGCTCAGGCTCGCGACGGAGTGCGGCGCACGGCCATCCGCTTCGCAATTGGCGACCTGCCCTTGGTGGTGGCCGTATCGCTGTTGTTGGCAACGGCCGGCGGGGATCTGTCCTTCACCGATCTCGGCACTTCGATGGCGGGACTGCCGACTGTTCTGACCACTGTGATCGCTATCCTGTTGGTGATTCCGGCGCTCGCGCGATCCAGCCAGGTGCCCTTCCACGGCTGGCTTCCGGCAACGCTGGCAGCCCCAACCCCGGTGTCGGCCCTGATGCACGCGGGGGTTGTCAACGCGGGCGCCATCCTGATCCTGCGGTTCTCTCCCGCGATAGGAGAGTCCGTTGTAGCGATGGCGGTGGTCTTCTGCGCGGGGGCACTGACGCTGGGGTATGCATCCGCGGTGCGGTTGATCAAACCAGATGTGAAGGGTCGCCTGGTCTTCTCGACCATGGCGCAAATGGGCTTCATGATGCTCGCTTGCGGGATGGGAGCTTTTGCTGCCGCCGTGTTCCACCTCATCGCCCATGGGCTTTTCAAGTCCGCACTGTTCCTCGGCGCCGGGACCGGGGTCGCACGACAGGCCAAGCAACGGGCGTGGCCGACCCGCCAGGTCACGCGTTGGCCCCAGGCGATCGCATCCCTTGCAATAGCGGTGACGGTACCTATCGGGGCGATTGTCGCGTCCCGCGTGCTGCTCGGTATCGAGTTATCGCCCGCAAGCCAGGCACTTCAGCTGTTCGTTGTTTTCACCGCCGCGGTGGCTCTCGGAACCACCCTGTGGACACATTTTTCGCCCCAGACTGCGATCCTCGGAGGTCTTGCCATCACCGGGTTGACCTTCGGATACACCGCTCTCATCGACACGTTCGATACCGTCCTGAAATTCGGGCCAGCGCCAGCAGCGGTGGAC
>JBBRDX010000090.1:0-11915 GCA_038203515.1 Actinomycetales bacterium
GTCGCCAGGATCGGCCTCGCGGCCGAGCTCATCGGCGTGATCGCGGTCGGGCTGTACCTGTTGATCTTCCAGCGCCACCAGGAATTCAGCGTGTTCTTCACCTCGATGGGCGTCGAGGGTAAGGGCTCCTACGGCGTCGCATTCCTCGGTGCTGCTCTGGCCGGACTGTTCCTGTTCTACGGTTTCGAGGCCTGCGGCGATGTCGCGGAGGAGGTCGCTGACCCCGCCCGCAGCATCCCCCGGGCGATGATCCTGACGATCCTGGTGGGCGGGGTGTCATCGCTATTCGCGTTCGGTGGTTACGTGATGGCTGCGCCCAACCTGCAGGCCATCGTCGACGGCAAGGACGTCGATCCGATCCCGGCGATCCTGCAGGCCTCGCTGGGGGATGTCGGTGCGAAGATCTTCCTCGTGGTTGCACTCACCGCGTTCCTGTCCTGCGTGCTGAGCCTCCAGGCCGCTGCCAGCCGACTGCTCTTCTCGTTCGCGAGAGACGGGATGGTCCCCGGCCACCGGTGGCTTGCCCGGGTTTCGCCGCGCAGCAAGGTGCCGACCAACGCCCTCATCGTGGCGTGCATCATCCCGGTGATCCTGTGCCTGATCATTTTCGTCGGGCCGGACGGTCTGCTCACGCAGATCACCGCGTTTGCCGTGCTCGGTATCTACGTGGCCTTCCAGGCCGTAGTGCTTGCCTCGCTGCGACAGCGGGTCAAGGGTTGGCGCCCGGCGGGACCATTCACCCTGGGGCGGGCCGGTTTTGCGGTCAATGTCGCGGCGCTTGTCTATGGGGTTTTAGCCATGGTCCTTCTCGCGGTGCCGGGGCGGTCCGGGGTGTTCCTGAACGACTGGATCGTGCTCATCGGCCTCGCGATCGTGATGGGGGTCGGACTGCTGTACCTGTTCATCGCGCGACCGGATCGCAAGTCCGACGCACCATCAGGCGATGCGGTCCATGTCGCCGAGCTGCTGCGGTCGCACGGCAAGGTAGTCCCGGCGCGTAAGTAGAGCCACCGCGCACACGAAGAGCCGCCGCGGGGTTCCGCAGATCCCGCGGCGGCCCTGGTGTTCGTCGTGCACACCGTGGCGGACCACATCCTCGCGGGCCGCATGGGGGTGCTGCCGATCCTGGATGCCCGGGCCCTCCGCTACCTGCTCTGCGGGGTGCTCCCGTTGCTGTTCCTGCGCACCCGTCTGGCCTCCCTTCGGCCGCACCTGCGGCATAACTCCTGCAGTTTTCGGATCAGCTGTCACAACCGGCATGTTTCGACCCCGGCGCGGGTGCCCCGCAGGAGTTATGCAGTTGTGGCAGCCACGAGACCTCAGCCACGAGACCTCAGCCACGAGACCTCAGCCTTGCCCCTGTCCAAGGGAGTCCACTCGTCGGTGTTCGGCTACCCCACTGAAGTCGAGTCGCGATGCACAACTCCTGCAGAAACTGGCCAGGGCGGGGAAAGTCGGGCACGGTGACCTCGACAGGGGTGTTCTGCAGGAGTTATGCAGCAGGGCACAGGGCAGCAGGGCAGCGGGCGGTAGCGCAGCCCTCAGCCGCGAGCCGCCGTCGCGAGCAGCTCGGCGATCGAGTCGAAATCGCGGCTCACCAGACCGGCGGTCACCCGCACGAAGTTTCCGCTGGTACTCGCCTCGAAGGGTGTGCCCGCCGCCACGCGGATGCCGGCTGCGGCCAGCTGCACGATGGCGGACCGCTCATCCGCCACCTCGAGCCAGGTGTTGATGCCGTCGGAGGGCGGCAGCGTCACACCGTGGGCGGCCAGCGCCTCCGAGAGTCGCTTCTGCCGGGAGCGGTAGATGCGCCGGGCGTCGTTCACCTCCGAGATCGAGGTGGAGTCGGTGAGCAGATCGTGCAGGATCGTCTGCAGCATGCGCGAGGTCCATCCGGGACCGAGGATGCGGCGGGCAACGAGCTGGTCGATGATCTCGGTCGGCCCGCCGATGGCCGCGATGCGCAAGTCGGGCCCATGGGACTTGGAGAAGCTGCGGATATGCAGCACCTGCCCGGGCAGCCAGCTGCCGAGGCTCACATCGCGGGAGGCCGCGATCTCGCCGGAGTGGTCGTCTTCGATCACGATCGCGCCGCTCGCATGGCGGCTGCGACGGATGACACGGGCCAGTTCCTCCGTGCGTGTCTTCGTCAGCGACCGCCCGGTCGGGTTCTGCGCGCGGGGCTGCAGCAGGATCGCGGCCGGACGCAGGGTGAGGGCCTCCGCGAGCAGGTCGGGGCGCATGCCGTCCTCATCGAGTCCGACAGGCACGCGCACAGCCCCGAAGTGGTCGAGCAGGTCGAACATCGGTGGGAATCCGGGATCTTCCACGACCACCCGGTCGCCGAACCGGATCACGGTCTCCATGGCGCGGGAGAGCGCATCGAGGGCTCCGTCGACCACGGTGATCGCCTGCACCTCGTACGGCCAGCTCGACCTCAGCACGATCTCGAGCTCAGGGACCACCGGCTGGTCGAGGTAGCTCGCCGTGCCGGCGCGTTCCGCCACCCGGGAGAGCGCGGGGCCGAGCGCGGGCAGCAGCTGCGGGTCGGGGGTGCCGCTCGAGAGGTCGAGTCGAGTCGCTTCGAGTTGCCCGGCAAGGCCCTGGAAGCGAGGCGGGAGCCATTTGCGGGGCGTGGCCATTACGAAGCTGCCGCTGCGTCCGCGCGAGACGATGAGCCCGACTCCAGAGAGTGCCTGCCAGGCGTGGCTGACCGTCGCCGGGCTCACGCTAAGTTCGAGCGCGAGTTCCCGCACGGTGGGCAGGCGATCGCCGGGCGCGAGATCGCCGGAGGTGATCAGGCGCGCGACGGTCGCCGCGATCCCATGCGGAGTCGGCTCTCCCACGGCGAGAGCAATGGGCTTCACGCCGGGCCTCCGCTGTCAATGATTGATCTGGATTCGAATCGGCCCTATGTTTACGCCAACGTCATAAACAGAAACATAAGGGAAATGTTTACGACGCACAATAACAAAACCCAGAGACATACAGCTCGGCGAAAGAGGCCCAATTGACTGTCGTACGCGCAGCGATCACCCAGACCACGTGGACCGGCGACAAGGAGTCGATGATCGCCAAGCACGAGCAATTCGCCCGTGATGCGGCCGCCGACGGCGCCCAGGTCATCTGCTTCCAGGAACTGTTCTACGGGCCGTACTTCGGTATCACCGAAGATGCCAAGTACTACGCCTACGCCGAACCGGCGGACGGGCCGATCGTCCAGCGTTTCGCGGCCCTCGCGAAGGAACTGAACCTCGTGATGGTGCTCTCCATCTACGAAGAAGACATGCCCGGCGTGTACTACAACACCGCCGTGGTGGTGGATGCCGATGGCACGATCCTCGGCAAGTACCGCAAGCACCATATCCCTCACCTCGACAAGTTCTGGGAGAAGTTCTACTTCCGCCCCGGCAACCTCGGCTACCCGGTCTTCAACACCGCAGTCGGTCCGATCGGCGTCTACATCTGCTACGACCGACACTTCCCGGAGGGATGGCGCGAGCTCGGCCTCAACGGGGCGCAGATCGTCTTCAACCCCAACGCCACCAAGCCGGGTCTCTCCAATCGCCTATGGGAGATCGAGCAGCCCGCCGCTGCCGGAGCGAATGGCTACTTCGTCGCCGCCCCCAACCGGGTCGGGCGTGAGGACAACGAGTACGGGGATCTTGCGGTCACCTTCTACGGCAACAGCCAGTTCGTCGACCCGCAGGGCAATATCATCGGTGGCTACGGAAGCGGTGAGCACGAGGAGATCGTGATCCGGGACCTCGACATGGACATGATCCGGCAGGTGCGCGACAACTGGCAGTTCTACCGCGACCGTCGTCCGGAGTCGTACACGAGCATCCCGAAGCCGTAGGAGAGTTCACGTGAAAACCCTCATCGCCAACGGGCTCGTCGTCAACTCGACCGGCACCGCCCTCGCCGATGTGCTCATCGACGGAGAGACCATCGCGGCGGTATTGGCTCCCGGATCCCGGCTGCTCGGCTTCGATGTCACCGCCAATGTCGACGCCGTGATCGACGCCAGCGGCAAATATGTGATCCCCGGCGGAATCGACGCACACACCCACATGGAGATGCCGTTCGGCGGCACCAGCGCGAGCGACACCTTCGAGACCGGAACACGGGCGGCGGCCTGGGGCGGCACGACCTCCATCGTGGACTTCGTGGTGCAGTACGCCGGCGAGAACGTGGTCGACCAGTACAACCTCTGGCAGGCCAAGGCCGCCGGGCAGTGCGCGATCGACTACGGGTTCCATCAGATCCTCAGCGATGTGCAGGACTCGTCCCTGGTCGCGATGGATGAGCTGCTGAACGAGGGCGTCTCGAGCTTCAAGCTCTTCATGGCGTACAAGGGCGTGTTCCTTTCGGATGACGGGCAGATCACCAAGGCCATGCAGAAGGCCGCGTCCAACGGTTCGATGATCATGATGCACGCCGAAAACGGCAGCGTCATCGACCTGCTCGTGCAACAGGCCATCGCCGCGGGCAACACCTCGCCCTACTTCCACGGCACGACACGGCCCTGGCAAGCGGAGGAAGAGGCGACGCACCGCGCCATCATGCTCGCCAATCTCACCGGTGCACCGCTCTACGTCGTGCATGTCAGCGCGAAGCAGGCCGTTGCCCAGATCGCCACCGCCCGCGACACCGGGCAGAACGTCTTCGGCGAGACCTGCCCGCAGTACCTGTACCTCTCGCTCGAAGAGCAGCTCGGTGCGTCGAGCGAGGAGTGGGGCGGTTTCGAGGGCGCGAAGTGGGTGTGCTCCACCCCGCTGCGGTCGCGGGAGGAGGGTCACCAGCACCACATGTGGCAGAGCCTGCGCACCAACGACATCCAGATGGTGTCTACGGACCACTGCCCCTTCTGCATGAAGGGCCAAAAAGACATGGGCCTGAACGACTTCTCCAAGATCCCGAACGGTATCGGTTCGGTGGAGCATCGCATGGACCTGCTCTTCCAGGGCGTTGTCGATAAACAGATCTCGCTCGAGCGCTGGGTCGAAGTGACCTCCACCACGCCCGCACGAATGTTCGGAATGTACGGCACGAAGGGTGTGATCCAGCCCGGGGCGGATGGGGACATCGTGATCTACGACCCGAACGGCCACACCTCGATCGGCATCGGTGAGGGCCGATCGCACCACATGAACATGGACTACAGCGCCTGGGAGGGCTTCGAAATCGACGGCCACGTCGATACCGTGATCTCCCGCGGCAAGGTGATCGTCGACGACAACCAGTACCTCGGTACGAAGGGCGACGGCAGATACGTCAAGCGCGGCCTCTCGCAGTACCTGATCTGATGCGTGCCGCGCCACCGTCATCCACGGTGATTGTGCCCGTCCGTCAGATACGGGCCTCCTCGACCGGGCCCACACCTTACGGTCAGGAACAGTCGCACCAGGCACAGTCGCCCCATCAGCAGTCACACCTGAATCAGCCGCACCACGAGAGGTAGCCCATGCAATTCGGAGTAGTTCTGCAGACCAACCCGCCTGCCTCGCGTACGGTCCACCTCGCCAAGCTCGCCGAGCAGCACGGCTTCGACTATGCCTGGACCTTCGACTCGCACCTGCTCTGGCAGGAGCCCTATGTGATCTACAGCCAGATCCTCAACGAGACCCACAGGATCAAGGTCGGTCCGATGGTCACCAACCCTGCCACGCGCGACTGGACCGTCACGGCATCGATCTTCGCCACGCTGAACGAGATGTACGGCAACCGCACCATCTGCGGCATCGGTCGCGGTGATTCCGCAGTGCGGGTGACGAACGGCGCACCGACGACACTCAAGACCCTGCGTGAGTCCATCCACGTGATCCGCGAACTCGCGAACTCCCGCTCGGTCGAGTACAACGGCGCCCAGCTGCAGTTTCCCTGGAGCGTCGGCAGCGAGCTCGAGGTCTGGGTTGCCGCGTACGGTCCGCTCGCACTCAAACTGACCGGTGAGGTCGGCGACGGCTTTATCCTGCAGATGGCGGATCTGGATGTCGCGGAGTGGATGATCACGACCGTGCGGGCCGCCGCCGAGAAGGTGGGCCGAGACCCGCTGTCGATCAAGTTCTGTGTGGCCGCGCCCATGTACGTCGCCAATTCAGACGAGCAGGGCGATTGGGAGCATATGCGGGACCAATGCCGCTGGTTCGGCGGCATGGTCGGCAACCACGTGGCAGATATTGTCGCCAAATACGGGGCGGATGGCGTGGTCCCCCAGGCGCTCACGGACTACATCGCCGGCCGCGAAGGCTACGACTACAACGAGCACGGCCGTGCGGGCAACTCCCACGCGGAATTCGTGCCCGACGAGATCGTCGACCGGTTCTGCCTGCTGGGCAGCGCCGACCAGCACATCGAGAAGCTGAAGGCGCTCAAGGAACTCGGGGTCGACCAGTTCGCCGGGTACCTGCAGCACGATAACAAAGAGGAGACCCTCCGCGTGTACGGCGAGACCGTAATCCCGGCCATGCGCGACCACATCACGGCGAAGGCATGACCCACTCCCGCGGCATCCTGCTCGGCGCCCTCGGCGTCGTGCTGCTCGGCGTGCTGTGGGAGGTCTACAAGGCGCTCGGTCCGGCAAACGGGGCCGTGGTCAACGGGCTCACGATCCTGCCGCGTACGAACGACCTCGCGATGCCGCACCTCGTGACCATGTTCACCCGGCTGTTCGAGCCGGTCACCTCGGCCCCGGGGTCTCCCACGCTCTGGAGCGCGGTGGTGCAGGCGGCTGGATTCAGCCTTGGCATTGCGGCAGTCGGGTGGCTGATCGGCGTGGTGGTCGGGATGCTGCTCGCGATACTCATGCAGCGCTTCCGCACTGCTGAATCGGCACTTCTACCCTGGGTGGTGCTGAGCCAGACCGTTCCTCTCATCGCACTCGCTCCGCTCGTGGCGGGTATCGGTTCCCAGGTGCGCTTCGGGGAGGCCCGGTGGCAGGACTGGATGTCCGTAGCCCTGATCGCCTCCTATCTCGCCTTCTTCCCGGTGTCGGTCGGTGCCCTTCGCGGCCTCGAGTCCCCCGACAGGGCGCACGTGGAGCTAATGCGCACTTACGCGGTCGGATGGTGGCGGACTCTCGTGACGCTGAGGTTGCCCGCGAGCATCCCCTACCTGCTTCCGGCCCTGCGGCTCGCCGCCGCCAACGCCGTGATCGGCACAGTGGTTGCCGAGGTGTCGATCGGCCTGCGCGGCGGTGTCGGACGAATGATGATCGAGTACGCTTCCGCCTCGAGTGGCGATCCCGGCAAGCCCTGGGCGCCGATCTTCGGTGCCGTGGTGATCGGCCTGCTCTCCGCTGGACTCGTGGCCGCCATCGGGCTGGCCCTCAGGAAATACCGTCGGGGAGAGGTAGCAGCATGAGCGACGCGGTCACCGTCTGCGCAGCATCCAAGATCTTCCCGCTCGCCCGCGGCCAGCAGATGGTCGCTCTCGAGGTGATCGACCTCACTGTGGCGCCGGGGGAGTTCGTCTCCCTGATCGGCCCGAGTGGATGCGGCAAGTCGACGCTGCTGCGCCTCATCGCCGATCTCGACCAGCCGACCACCGGAAGTATCGAGGTCTTCGGAAAGACGGCGAGGCAGGCTCGCATCGACCAGGACTACGGCATCGCCTTCCAGCAGGCCGGTCTGCTGCCGTGGCGCACGGTCACGGGCAACATCGAGCTTCCGCTCGAATTGCACGGGGTCGGCAAGGCCGCCCGGCGGGCCCGGGCCGCCGAGTTGCTCGCCCTTGTCGGGCTCTCCGACTTCGCCGACCGCTACCCCGACCAGCTCTCCGGCGGCATGCAGCAGCGTGTGGCCATCGCCCGGTCGTTGGCCGAGAGCCCCGAGCTGTTGTTGATGGACGAGCCCTTCGGCGCATTGGATGAGATGACACGGGAGCGGATGCAGAACGAACTCGTGCGCCTCTGTGCGGAGACCGGAGCGGCGGTGGTGTTCGTGACGCACTCTATTCCCGAGGCGGTGTTCCTCTCCGATCGCGTGGTGGTGATGTCGCCCCGGCCGGGCCGCATCCGCGAGATCGTGCCGGTCGGGCTCGGAAGCGCGGGCAATCGCGACGATGGGTTGCGCGAGGCATCCGGATTCTTCGCCGCGGTGAGTGCGGTGCGCGAGGCGCTGCACGGCTCGTCGGGCGCCGAGGTGCGCGGCGAAGAGACACTGCGCGGAGCGGAGACACTGCGCGGAGTGGAGACACTGCGCGGAGTGGAGACACCGTGAGGGCCGTGAGAGCAGGACGGGTGCGGATGATCCTGGCGCCGGTCATCCTCGGTGTTGTCGTGCTCGTGCTCTGGCAGCTCGCCGTCGTGGGCTTCGCGATCAAGCCCTACGTGCTACCGAGCCCCACGGCGATCGGGGACCAGTTCGGGCGCGCCTCTAACACGATCTGGTCGGGCACGAGAGTCACGGGCTTCAACGCTCTGGTCGGCCTGCTGCTTGGAGCCGTGCTCGGCATCCTGTTCGCCATAGTGTCTGCGCTCGTGCGCGTGTTCGACGAGGTCACGCTACCGGTGGTCACCGCGCTCGCGGTGGTCCCGATCGTGGCTCTCGCGCCGGTGCTCTACACGATGTTCGGAGCAGGCGCCGAGACCGGTCGGCAGCTGATCGCGGCACTCGCGGTGTTCATCCCCGTCTATGTCAACACGCTGCGTGGCCTTCGCCAGGTGCGGCCCGTGCATCGTGACCTGATGCGTGCCTACGCTGCGAGCTCCTGGCAGGCGACTCGCACCGTGACCCTGCCTGGCGCGATACCCTTCCTCTTCACCGGCCTGCGCATCGCGTCATCACTGGCCGTGATCTCCGCGCTCATCGCGGAGTACTTCGGAGGCCCGGCGGCCGGCCTCGGTAAGTCGATCACCTCCGCCGCCGCCTACAGCAACTACGCCCTCGCCTATGCCTTCGTGCTCGGCTCAATCGTGCTTGGACTCGTGTTCTACCTGCTCACCCTCGCCCTGGAGAAATTTGCGACGCGGCACTCTCCTGCATAACGTCCGGCGGTCCTCGGGGCCGACGGCGAACCACCGCCTAAATGAGTGACATCCCACGGAGGAAACAATGAAACACAGCAGAAGAATTGTTCTCGGTATCATCGGCGTCGCAGCGGCGAGCACGCTGGCGCTCAGCGGGTGCAGCAGCACCCCGAAAGCGGCAAGCAGCGCCGGCGCCCTCACTCCTGTCACCCTGCAGCTGCAGTGGTTGGCTCAGGCGCAGTTCGCCGGCTACTATGCTGCCGTAGCCCAAGGCTTTTACAAGGACGAGGGACTCGACGTAACGATCAAGGAGGCCGGTGCCGACACGGTGCCGATCAAGTCCGTCGCCGCAGGGGAGGCCGACTACGCCATCTCCTGGGTGCCGAAGGTGCTCGGTTCCATCGAGCAGGGCGTCAACGTCACCGACGTCGCACAGATCTTCGAGCGCAGCGGCACGACACAGATCTCCTTCAAGAACAAGGGCATCACGAAGCCGGCAGACCTCAAGGGCAAGAAGGTGGGCAGCTGGGGCTACGGCAACGAGTGGGAGCTCTTTGCCGGCATGCAGGGTGCGGGAATCAACACCTCTTCCGGCATCAGCCTCGTGCAGCAGGCCTTCGACATGAAGGGATTCCTGGCCGGTGACATCGACGCGGCGCAGGCCATGACCTACAACGAGTACGCACAGGTGCTCGAGACGGTCAACCCGGCCACCGGCAAGCTGTACACGGTGGGCGATCTGAACGTGATCGACTGGAACAAGGACGGCACGGCCATGCTGCAGGATGCGATCTGGGCGGATGCCGGCAAGCTCGCCGACGACACGGCGTACCAGTCCAGGACCGTCAAGTTCATCAAGGCCTCGATCAAGGGCTGGATCTACGTGCGAGACAACCCCCAGAAGTCCGCAGATATCGTGACGGCCGCCGGCTCCACCCTCGGCACCAGTCACCAGCTCTGGATGACCAACGAGGTCAACAGGCTGATCTGGCCCTCGACCACCGGCGGAATCGGACTGATCGACACCAAGTCGTGGAGCAACACCGTGAAGATCGCGATGAGCACCAAGAATGACACCGGTTCGACGATCATCACCGCGACACCGCCGAAGACCGCCTACTCCAACACCTATGTGAAGAAGGCGCTGGCCGCGCTGAAGTCGGAAGGCGTCGACACGACCGGCAGTGGCTTCACCCCGCTCACTGTCACTCTCAGGGAGGGTGGCAAGTAGTATTTTATTCACCCGGTGCGGGGGCCGTTCTGCGGCCCCCGCACCCCCGAGCGAAGGCACCGAATGACTACTCTCGACCCCACCATCCCTGATGCAGCCGCGTTCGAGCACGCTGAGGGTGCCACCGCCTACGACCTCGACCGATCGCACGTCTTCCACTCCTGGTCTGCGCAGGGGGCACTGAAGCCCTTCGTGATGGCCGGCGGGCTCGCCTCCACCATCTGGGACTACGACGGCAAGCACTACCTCGACTTCTCGAGCCAGCTCGTGAACATGAACATCGGCCACCAGCACCCGAAGGTGATCGATGCGATCAAGGCGCAGGCCGATCGCCTCACGATGGTCGCACCGGCGCACGCGAACCTCGCCCGCGGCCAGGCGGCCGAGCGCATCCTCGCGAAGGCCGGTCGCCCGTTCAGCAAGGTCTTCTTCACCAACGGCGGTGCGGATGCCAACGAGAACGCAATGCGGATGGCACGTCTCGTCACCGGTCGGGACAAAATCCTCTCCCAGTACCGCTCCTATCACGGCAACACCGGCGCGGCCGTCGTGGCCACCGGCGACTGGCGTCGCGTGCCCAATGAGTTCTCCCGCGGACACGTGCACTTCTTCGGGCCGTTCCTCTACCGCTCGGAGTTCTGGGCGTCCTCCCCGGAGCAGGAATGCGCGCGCGCACTGCGCCACCTCGAGCGCATAATCCAATCGGAGGGACAGGCCTCGATCGCGGCGATCCTCCTCGAGGGCGTTCCCGGCACCGCCGGCGTGCTCGTGCCACCGCCAGGCTACCTGGCGGGTGTGCGAGACCTCGCCGACAAATACGGCATCCTGCTCATCATGGACGAGGTCATGTCCGGCTTCGGCCGCACCGGCAAATGGTTCGCCTGGCAGGGATTTGCGGCCGCCGAGGGTGACTGGACGCCCGACCTCGTCACCTTCGCCAAAGGCGTCAACTCCGGCTACGTGCCGGCCGGCGGGGTGATCATCTCGGAGTCGATCGCGAATGCCTTCGATACCCAGGTGTTCCCGGGTGGGCTCACCTATTCGGGGCATCCCCTCGCCATGGCGTCTATCGTCGCGTCCATCGATGCGATGGATGAGGAGGGCATCATCGACAACGCCCGCGTCATCGGCACCGACCACCTCGGTCCCGGGCTCGCCGCACTCGCGGCGAAGCATCCGATGATCGGGGAGGTGCGCGGACTCGGCGTATTCTGGGCCCTCGACCTGGTCGACGACCCGGAGGACCGCGACCCGGTCTCGGGAGTCGTCATCGCCCAGCTGAAGACCGAGCTGATGTCTCGCGGCCTGTTCCCGTTCTCGGCCGACAATCGCATCCACGTGGTTCCGCCGTGCGTGGTGACCCCGGAAGAGGTCGCGCGTGCCCTGGTGATCTATGACGAGGCGTTCACTGCGGTGGAGTCGGCCTGAGCGAGTGCCCACCTGTGCTTAGCCCGAGTGTGGTAATTCGAACCGTCGGGATGGCTTAGTTTCTTAACTGTGACGAGGCTCTCTGCGGTGGCTGACGCCGACCTCGTGATCCTGGGGGCCGGATGCGCCGGACTTTCCCTCGCGGCTCGGCTCGCGCGCTCGCACAGTCGCCTGCGAGTGGAGATCGTGGAGCCACGTACGCATTACGAAGACGACCGCAGCTGGTGCTTCTGGCGGCCAGAGCGCCACGACCTCTCCGATCTGGTCTCGCACAGTTGGGACAGC
>JBBRDX010000091.1:0-11865 GCA_038203515.1 Actinomycetales bacterium
CTATGCTCAGGCGCATGCCCCCCACTCCGGCCTGGCAGCCCGACATCCTCGGGCCGCACTTCGAGCAGCTCACTCTCGCGCTCGAACCGGATGCCGAGGGTCCGGTCGTCGCGACGCTCGTGCGGTTCGTGCAGCATCCGCACCTCGACCTCCGGCGCGGGGTCGCACACGGTGCGAATATTCTCTACGTGCACGGCTGGTCAGACTATTTCTTCCAGACCGAGCTCGCCGAGTTCTGGCACGCGGCCGGCGCCCGGTTTTACGCCATCGACCTTCGCAAATACGGTCGCAGCCTGCGGCCCGGGCAGACCCCCGGCTACATCACGGAACTTTCCGACTATGACGAGGACATCGCCGCGGCGCTTGCGGTGATGGGGTCCGATCGTCCGCTCATCATGATGGGTCACTCGACCGGGGGCCTCACGCTGAGCCTCTGGGCCGCGAGGCATGTCGGTGTCGCGAGCGCACTGGTGCTCAACAGCCCCTGGCTCGAGTTCCAGGGACGTGAGCTGGGCCGCGCGGCACTCACTCCCGTCGTGGAGCTTCAGGCGCGATACGATCCACAGCGAACGCTGCCGCCGGTCGACTTTGGTTTCTACACGCGCGCGATCTCAAAACGGTTCGAGGGGGAGTGGGAGTACGACCATGCCTGGCGACCCGAGCACGGCTTCCCGGTGCATCCGGGCTGGCTCCGTGCGGTTCTCGCCGGGCATGCGAGGATCGAACTCGGCCTCGGGTTGCAGACACCCGTTCTCATCCTTCTGTCGGCGAAAGACACGCTCCTGCCGCGCTGGAACCCCCTCATGCTCACGACGGATTCTGTTTTGGATGTCGAAGTCGTCGCCCAGCGCGCGCTGCGGCTCGGAGACACCGTGACTGTCGTGCGTCTCGAAGGTGCGCTGCACGACGTGATGCTGTCCGCGGTACCCGTGCGCGCGAAGGCTCTCCAGCAGATCACCCGCTGGGTACGGGGCTATCTGGTCTGACCAGGTGTAGCAATACAGGGGCTACTGCACCGCGGCCGTCAGCCGCGCCGTGTTGTCGAGCACCTTCGAACGCAGCGGGCGAGTCAGCCAGTCATCGAGCATGAGCTCCGTGCACTGCTGGCGGTAGGTCTCCTCGACCTCGCGAAGCTGCGCGACGATGTGGCGACCGTGCAGCATCACCGAGATCTCGTAGTTGAGGCTGAACGAGCGCATGTCCATGTTGCTCGAACCGATTACCGCCACCTCGTCATCGATGGAGAAGTGCTTCGCGTGCAGCACGGTCGGCGACTTGTACAGCCAGATGCGCACGCCGGCCCGCAGCAGTGCCTCGTAGTAGCTGCGCTGGGCGTGGAAGACGACGGGCTGGTCGGCGACGGCAGAACAGAAGAGCTGCACGTCGAGCCCGCGATAGGCGGCATTGGTGATGGCATAGAGCATCGAGTCGTCGGGAACAAAGTACGGGCTCGTGATGATCACCCGGTGCTGCGCGTTGTACACGAGCGAGTCGAAGAGTCGCAGGTTGTTCTCGAGGTCGAACCCCGGGCCGCTCGGCACCACCTGGGCATCGATGGCATCCACGATCTTCTCGTCGGGAATACTGTCGGTCTCGCGCATGAGCAACTCGTCGGTCTCGCTATACCAGTCGGTGACGAAGAGCGCATTGATGCCCGCGACGATCGGTCCTTCGAACCGCACCATCAGGTCTTTCCACTGCAGGCCACGGCGGATGTTCCCCCGCTTGTTGTAGCTGCGGTCGATCATGTTCTGCGACCCGGTGAAGGCGACGGTGCGATCGATCACGAGCAGCTTGCGGTGGTTGCGCAGGTCGGGCCGTTGCCATCGGCCGCGCCAAGGCTGAATCGGCAACATCAGGTGCCATTTGGTACCGATGCGTTTCAGCTTGCGGATGGTGCGCAGGTATCCGGGGGAGCGGATGGATGCGATGTGATCGAGTAGCACCCGCACCGTTACCCCGCGCGCCACCGCGGCCTCGAGCGCGTCGAAGAAGGGCTTCGTGGTCGGGTCGAACGACAGGATGTAGAACTCAGCATGGACGAATCGCTCGGCCGTGCCAACGGCCTCGGTCATCGCGGCGAGGGACTCCGAATACTCGGTGTAGAGCTTCGCCGTATTACCTCCCACGAGAGGCATCGAGCCGAGCGCGCGATTCTGCTCCACGATCGGTTCGAGCCAGGACGGAAAGTCGACTTCTTTCTCCACCCGATCCATCCCCTCGGTCGTCTCGAGGATAAAGGTGTTGATCTCCACCTGCTTCTCGCGCCGGCGCTTCGGAAGCTTTGTGCTGCCGAAGAGCAGGAAAAGCAGGATCCCGATGTAGGGGAGGAGAAAGATCGCGAGCAACCAGGCCATTGCGGTCTGCGGCTTGCGATTCTGGGGAACCACGATCACGGCGATGACACGGATCGAGATGTCGATCGCCAGTGCGATCGTGGCGAAGATCGAACTCGCGAAGAAGTTGATGACGAACGAGATCACTGGGTCGGGTTGACAGCGGGCTCAGCGGAAATTGACGAACTGGAGGTCGATGTCGAGATCCGCACCCTTGAGCAGCGTCATCGTGGACTGAAGGTCGTCCCGGCTCTTCGACGTGACCCGCAGTTCGTCGCCCTGGATCTGTGCCTTCACGCTCTTGGGACCCTCGTCGCGGATGAGCTTCGAGACCTTCTTCGCATCCTCGCTCGAGATGCCGTTCTTGAGCGAGACATCGATTCGGTATTCCTTGCCCGAAGGGTACGGCGCTCCGGTGTCGAGGCTGCGCAGGGAGATGCCGCGCTTGATGAACTTGGCCTCCAGCACCTCGAGCACGGCCTTCACGCGATCCTCAGAGGAGGCCTTGAGCAGCAGCTTCTCGCCGCTCCAATCCACCTCTGCGCCCACGTTCTTGAAGTCGTATCGCTGGGCGATCTCCTTCTGCGCCTGGTGGAGGGCATTGTCGGCCTCCATCTTGTCGACCTTGCTCACGATGTCAAAAGTTGGGTCAGCCATGCCAGCAGTTTAACGGGCGTATCAGGCGAAGATAGGAGCCGATGTCGATTCTGAGAGTGATCCTGATCTGCGCGGCTGGCCTGGTGGCCACCGTGGCAGTGGTCGGCGCCATCGTGTTGTTCGCGCTGCCGGGCGGTGCCGGAACACTGGGGCTTCCGGATCCCGCGGGCCCGTCGACCCCGCTCGCCCGGTTCGCCACGGCCGCGCCGGTCACCGCGGCCGCGGATCCTGCCGCCCCGGCAATCTCCGCGCTTGCGGACCCTGCCTGGGTCGCGGCAATCGGGAAGAAGACCGGAATCCCCCCGAGAGCGCTGGCCGCCTACGCCGGCGTCGCGATCGCATTCCAGAGCCGTGAGTGCGGAATCGGCTGGAACACTCTGGCGGGCATCGGCGACATCGAGTCGCGCCACGGCACGATCTTCGGCGGAAAGATCGCGGCCGACGGTACCGCCACTCCCGCGATCTTCGGGGTGCCGCTCGCCGGAGGCGCCGTCGCGAACATCCCCGATTCCGACAAGGGAGCCATCGACGGCGACGCGACCATCGATCGTGCCGTTGGTCCGATGCAGCTCATTCCCGAGGCCTGGCGCAACTGGCACGCGGACGGCAATGCCGACGGGGTGCAGGATCCGCAGAACATCGACGACGCGACGCTCGCTGCGGCGGGCTATCTCTGTCGTGCGGGGGGAAAGTCCCTCGATACCGAAAGCGGCTGGCGCCGGGCTGTGCTCGCCTACAACGGGTCGCAGCAATACCTCACCGACGTGATCCGCTATTCCACCGGCTATGAGAGAGCCGCGGCCGCGGAATAACGGTCAGCGCGCCACGGGCCGAGCGGTCGACGACCGCACGATGAGCTCGAATGGCAGCGGGGTGTTCGACGATCCGGAGGAACGACGGTCGGGGTGTAGCTCATCCATGAGCAGCTCCACCGCCAGTCGACCCTGGAGCTCAGGAAACTGGGCCACCGTCGTGAGTCCAAAGAAGCCGCTGAGCTCGTGGTCGTCTATGCCCACCACAGAGATGTCGTGAGGCACGCGAAGACCGAGGTCGCGTGCCGCGAGGATCGTGCCGATAGCCATCTCGTCTGATGCTGCAAACACGGCGGTCGGTCGCGTTCGCGGATTACCGAACAGCTGCTTGGCCGCCCCGTACCCACCCGCGATGGTGAAGTCTGCCGACTTGAACAGCGATGGGTCGGGAGAGATGCCGGCGGCCTCGAGTGCGGCCTCATACCCGACCCGCCGATTGGTGGGCAGATGGAAGTCGCGCTCGGACTCCTGGTCGCCGCCGATGTGGGCGATTGACACGTGACCGAGGGCAAGCAGATGCTCCGTCGCGAGCCTCGCGACCGCCACATCATCGATGCTGAACGTACGCACTCCCACCAGCGGACCGCCGACACCCACGATGGGTTTGCCGAGAGCGAGAAGGCCAGCGAGCTCGACCGGTGTCAGCTCCAGCGAGATCGCGACCACCGCATCCACCCGCTTGCGCAGCAGGAAGTGCTCGAACACGCTGCGCCTCTCTTCACCGCCCCCGCCAACGTTGTAGAGGGTGAGGTCATAGCCATTACTGAGCAGCGAACTCTCCGCGCCTTCGAGCACAGAGCTGAAGAACCAGCGGTTGAGAAACGGGATGACGACCCCGATGTTCTTGGTGCGCCCGGTCGCGAGGCTCGAGGCATTCGAACTCACGACATAACCGAGCAGTGCTGCGGCGGATGTCACGCGAGCCTTGGTCGTCTCGGAGACGTGGCCGTTGCCGCTGAGGGCGCGGGACACGGTGGCGGTGGACACGCCGGCGGCATCCGCAACCTCCTGGATGCCGACCATGGCACCGTCCCTTCGCTCGTCGTCGTGCGGCCGACTGAATCTTATGGCCTCATGGACAGAGCGCCCGATTTCGTCGGGGCCATTCACCCTGTATCCTGACAGTGCGCGTTCGACCTAGGGTCGACGCGAATGGCAAGTTACCCAAGTGGCCAAAGGGATCTGACTGTAAATCAGCCGTCTACGACTTCGTGAGTTCGAATCTCGCACTTGCCACCACTGCATCACCGAATAACTGACGGCCGGACTTCTTGGGACCGCCCGACCCATGGCCGTCGGGTCCGGCGCTCTCGCAAGACTCCGGCGAACCCGGCCACTGCAAAGAACGGCGTCTCTCGACCTGTACGGCGGAGCGAGCAATCGGCTCGACGCCTATTTCGAGCGGCTGTTCCGCAAACTCCGAGCGCGGATTCAGGCTCGGCTGAGAACATCGCCGTGCGCCACCGTGGCACGCTCGCCGCAATTGCCGTTTGCGTCCCGGTGACGTAGCCTTTATTCGTTCGTTATAAATTCCGAGGGCCTGCGCCCGTGAATTAGCTCCCAGTTGCACAAACCTACAGACGTACTCGAGTACTCCACCTCGCTGTATTCGTTGTTGGAGGACCACCAGCTTGAACGCCTATCGCTCATCCACGCCTGCTCGACAGGCGACTTCGGAGGACCGATAGGGTGGCCGACTTCAACTGGAACATCGACTCCGATAACAATTCGAGAGTGGCTAATGTTCAGGCCCCGCCACCCGCCGCCACATCGCGCCGTGAGCGGAGGGCGCAAGAGACCGTGGCCTCGCCTTCCCGGGCGCGCCGCATCACGGCTCCTCGGAGCCTCACATCGTCGCGGCCCTCCCCAACGAAGATGTCTCGGGCCGCACGCGTGAAGTCCGCACGCGTGAGGTCGGTGACGGCCAGGCCGGTGCCGGTGAAGTCGGTGCCGGTTAAGTCGGTGCCGGTGAATTCGACCCGTTCGACGGCGCCTCGCCGCGCGCAGTTGCTGCGCAAGTTCATCACCATCAGCGCGATGTTCGGTGCGGGCGCACTGCTCGTCGCGACCTCCCTGCCGGCCGTGGCGCTCCAAATGAACTCTGCCAGTGCTCTGACACCGGAGCTGCGCGGCACGTCGAACTCAGAAGTGCAGAGCCTGGCTGTCGACAGTGCCGCCGCGGATTCCGCGCCCGCGCGCGATCTCTACACCGTGGTCAACACCACCCAGCAGGCACGACTGAAGTTCGGCCTCCAGGATTTCCAGTACACCAACGACACCAATGGCACCATCCAGTGGCCATTCCCGGCACCGGTGCCGATCAGCTCCGGATTCGGATCGCGAGAAGCGCCCTGCGGCGGGTGTTCCTCGTTCCACCAGGGGGTGGACTTCATCCCCGGATCCGGCACCCCGATCGACGCGATTGCCGACGGTACCGTCACGTACGCGGCATACGACAGCAGCTTCGGCTATCACGTGATCGTGGATCACAACATCAACGGCCAAAAGGTGCAGAGCCTGTACGCGCACATGATCGCCGGATCGATCAAGGTCGTCGTGGGCCAACAGGTCACCGTGACCCAGGAACTCGGCCAAGTGGGCAGCACTGGACACTCTACGGGCGCGCACCTGCACCTGGAGGTACACCTCGACGGAACACCGGTCGACCCCTTCGCCTGGCTCAAAGCAAACGCGAACTGACGTCTGACCCCCATTCGGGGCTGGCCATCTCCGGCCTGTTTGGCTACTCTTATCGAGTTCGTCATCTTTGTATAGACATTGTGATGTTTCGAGACCGAAGTACATTCGTGGCCGTTCCAGTCCAGTGGTGCCGCGCATTGCCGCAAGGAGCATCCGCCATGGCACCATCACCCCGTGACGTATCGAGCGTGCGGAAGATGGCTCTCTCCGGTTTTCTTATCCCTCTATCGGGACTCATGTGAGCGGCGACCTCGGCCGCCCGGCAGCCCCCCTGCGCCGCAACGCTGTGCGGCGGGTCCTGCGCAAGCTGATGACCGTCGGGGCGATGGCGGGGGCCGCGGCCCTGCTCATCTCGACCTCCCTGCCGGCGAGCGCTTTCCTCAGTGCATCGTCAGTGTCGAGCGCGTCGGCGAGCAGCGCATCCATGAACGCAGCGGTGCCGGGCCAGACAGTGTCGGCCCAAAACCTGCGAGTGGATGGGGCAGCAACTCTCGCTGTACCCACTCGCGACGCCTACACGGTCGTCTCACTCGTGCAACAGATCGCCACCAAGTATGCGTCGGCGGCGCGCAGCACGGCGTACACCAACAATCCGAACGGCACGATCCAGTGGCCGTTCCCCGTGCCGGTGCCGATCACCTCCGGCTTCGGGCCGAGATCGGTGCCCGGGTGCGGCTTCTGTTCAACGCTCCATCAGGGTGTCGACTTCACGCCGGGCCTGGGTGTTGTCATCCAGGCCATCGCCGACGGCGTGGTGAGCAAGGTCGAGTTCGACAGCGGCGGGCTCGGAAACAACGTGACCATCGACCACAACGTCAAGGGCCAGAAGGTGCAGAGCGTATACGCCCACATGCTCACCGGTTCAGTGAGAGTCGTCGTCGGCCAGATGGTGAAAGTGACGGATGAGGTCGGCCAGGTGGGCAGTACCGGCGCCTCCACCGGCGCTCACCTGCACTTCGAGATCCACCTCAACAACACGCCGGTGGATCCTTTTGCCTGGCTCAAGGCCAACGCGAACTGACAACCCCGCTGGTCGAGCGGGTCGCCTCCGCTGGTCGGGTAGGTCGCTCAGCGACCGTATCGAGACCCGGTTCGTCAACCTATGCGCGAATCCAGACCGCGGTGTCGCCCGGCAGGGCACGCGTGTCGAAGGCCTCGGACGCCACGATGATCTGGCCTTCGGGAAGCTCCACCGCCGCGGTGCCGGTGTTGGCGATCACGGTGACGGAGCCGTTGCGGAACGCGACCACGGCATCCGGGTAGCCGGTGAGCCACTCGATATGGCCGAGTCCGAGGTCCGCAACTGCCCGCTCGGCGAGCAGGGCACGGTAGAGCTCGAGCGTCGAGCCGGGGACACCCTGCTGGGAGTCCCGGGCGTAGGGCGCCCAGTCCCCCGGCTGGGGGAGCCAGCTCTTACCGCTCGTGCCGAACCCGTAGGACGGCGCGTCGGCCTCCCAGGGGATCGGCACGCGACATCCATCCCGTCCGTAACGTTCGCCGTTGGTGCGGAACCAGGTCGGGTCCTGCCGGGCATCGTCGGGCAGGTCGATGACCTCGGGCAGGCCGAGTTCCTCACCCTGGTAGATGTAGGCACTGCCGGGGAGGGCAAGCATGAGAGTAGTGGCGGCGCGGGCCCGACGCAGTCCGAGGGACCGTATTGGTTGGCCAGGGGATCGTGGCCCGATGCCGTGCCCCTGCGGGTTCTCGGCCGTCACGGCGAGACGCGAGGCATGGCGCACGACATCGTGATTGGAGAGCACCCAGGTGCTTGGCGCACCGACGCCGGTGAACGCGGTGAGCGAGGCGTTGATGATCGCCCGCATCGTCGGGCCGCTCCAGGGCGTCTCGAGGTAGGAGAAATTGAAGGCCTGATGCATCTCGTCCGGGCGTACCCAGCGGGCGAGCTTCGTGAGCGGCTCCACCCAGGCTTCCGCACATAGCACGCGGTCGCCCTCATACTCCTCGAGCACGGAATGCCAGTCGCGGTAGATCTCGTGCACGCCCTCCTGCGCCCAGTAGGGCGGGGTGGAGGACTCCGTGCCCGCGTGCGCGCTGATCTCGGGCTCGAGACCGAGGGTGCCGCTACCGCCCATGCTGCCGCCGTCCGCCGGGGGTGTGTAGTCGGGAAGCCCTGCCGCCTTGATCATTCCGTGCGCGACATCCACTCGGAAGCCGTCGACACCTCGGTCCAGCCAGAAGCGCAGGATGTCGCGAAACTGATCGCGCACCCACGGGTTCTGCCAGTTGAGGTCGGGCTGGGAGCTGTCGAACAGGTGCAGGTACCACTGGCCGGGTGTGCCGTCGGAGTTCGTGAGTCGGGTCCAGGCTGGCCCGCCGAACACGCAGTCCCAGTTGTTGGGAGGCAGTTCGCCATCGACACCTGTGCCCTCGCGGAACATGTAGCGGTCGCGCTCGGAACTCCCCACAGGCGACGCGAGGGCGGCCTGGAACCAGGCGTGCTGGTCGGACGTGTGATTCGGCACGAGGTCGACGATGAGCCTGAGGCCGAGTTCGTGTGCACGCGTCTCGAGGGCATCGAAGTCGGCGAGGGTTCCGAAGATCGGATCGACGTCGCAATAGTCGGCCACGTCGTATCCGGCGTCTTTCTGCGGCGAGGTGTAGAAGGGCGAGAGCCAGACCGCATCCACCCCGAGTTCTACCAGGGCGGGCAGCCGCTCGGTGATGCCGATGAGGTCACCGAGGCCGTCGTCCCCCATGCCGTCGGCGAAGGAGCGAGGGTAGATCTGATAGATCACAGCGGAGCGCCACCACTCACTTCCGGAGGCGCTGGAGAGTGTGGCGGTCTCGGTCGCGGGCGCAGAAAAACCCTGCAGAATGTCGAGGCTCATGCGAAAACCCTATTGCATCGCCCCCAAGTGGGAAGCGCTTCCACTGTTGGCGTAATTCGGCCTGACGCCGTTCCTGTAGGTTCTGCACTACCCTGGCGGGCCTAACGGCCCTTACGCGTCGCGCAAAAAGGATCATCATGGGCATCGTGCACGAGCCGCATCACGACGGTTCTCCCCTCTACGTCTCTGACCCCTCTCCGAAACTCGGAGAGCACGTGCGGGTGCGGGTGCGGATACCGTCCGACTTCGGTCCGGTCGAGATCGTGCGTACGCGCTCGAATCCCAATCACGAGCCGCGGTTCACAGTGGCATCCCACGTCGCCTCGGTGGAGGGCTGGGAGTGGTGGGAGGCCGAGCTCGAAATCGAGAATCTCACCCACGGCTACCGCTTCCTGTTCAAGCTGGCGGATGGATCCAACTGCTGGCTCAATGCCACGGGTTTCCACACGATCGAGACTCTCGACTCCGAGGACTTCAAGATCCTCGCCTACCCCGCTCCACCGGAATGGGCGAAGGCCACCGTGATGTACCAGGTCCTGCCCGACCGCTTCGCCCGGTCGGCGGATGCCGCGAGCCGTGCGCTACCCGACTGGGCCGAGCCTGCCGCCTGGAGCGATCCGGTGACCCACATCGGGCCTCATACGGCCACCCAGTTCTACGGTGGCGACCTCAAAGGAATCGAGCAGCACCTCGATCACCTCGAGCGCCTCGGCGTCACCATGCTGTATCTCACCCCGGTGTTCCCCGCGCGCAGCAACCACCGCTATGACGCGCTCTCCTTCGACGAGGTCGATCCCCTGCTCGGCGGGAACCAGGCGATGATCTCCCTGATTGAGGCCGCCCACGTGCGCGGGCTCACCGTGATCGGTGACCTCACCTCGAATCACAGCGGCGACGCGCACGAATGGTTCCAGGCATCCCACCTGAAACCGGGCACCCCCGAGAGTGCCTTCTACTACTGGCTGGATGCTGAGCAGCGTGACTATGCATCGTGGCTTGGTGTGCCGAGCCTGCCCAAATTCAACTGGAACTCGCCGGAGCTGCGCGCCCGTTTCATCGAGGGACCGGATTCGGTCGTTGCCAAGTGGCTCAAGCCCCCGTATTCGCTCGACGGCTGGCGCATCGACGTGGCCAACATGACCGGCCGACACCTCACCGACGACCTCAACGCGGAGGTGCGCGGCATCATCCGTCGCACCATGATCGAGATCAACCCCGACACGATCCTGCTCGGAGAGTCGACCAACGACGCCACGAGCGACTTCCAGGGCGACGCGTGGCACGGCGCAATGACCTATGCCAACTTCACCCGACCGGTATGGGGCTGGCTGTCGACCCAGGAGCGCGAGTCCTCTTATTTCGGGCTTCCCTTCGGCACCATCCCGTCCTACAGCGGCGAGCAGGTCTTCGCCGCGCACCGCCAGTTCGCCTACGGATTCCCCTGGCGGGTGCAGCTGAGCACGATGAACGCCCTGGACACCCACGACACTCCGCGCTTCCTCACTCACGCGATCGAGAGCGCCCAGCCGGTAGCTGTCGGCCTGTCGATGACGCTGCCGGGCATCCCCGTGATCTTCGCCGGCGACGAGTTCGGCCTCGTCGGCGATGACGGCGAGCACTCGCGCACACCGATGCCATGGGATCGGGTGGATGCCTCGGCCCCGACCATCGACCTCTACTCCGACCTCATCCATCTGCGCACCGGTCATGCGGCACTCAACGGTGGGGGCATGCGCTGGTTGCACGCAGGCCGCGAGGTGCTGGTGTTCATCCGGGAGACCGCGGAGGAATCCATCCTGGTGATCGCCGCTCGGGGGGCTTTCGAGATCGCCCTTCCTTCGCATGCCTTCGCGGGGATGCCGCGCCCACTCTACGGACACGCGACTGCCGAGCGCGGCGGTGACGGCATCCTTCTCTCCGGAACCGGTCCGTCGTTCAGTGCGTTCGCGCTGCCCGGCGTCGCAGTGCCCGACTTCTCGGCGACGGGAGCGGTGCTCGAATTGGAGCCCTAACCTGCACCCATAACGAGAGATCCGGTGTGCGGATCGAGGCTCGAACGGGGTGCTAGTCTCTTACGGTGCCAGACGGCGCCGTGCTGTTCGCAGCGCCGTGCTACCGATGTGGTTCGATAGATGCAGTTGGTGTGACTGACAGGTCACGCCCCCTTAGCTCATTGGTAGAGCACTTCCTTGGTAAGGAAGAGGTAGTGGGTCCGATTCCCACAGGGGGCTCTCGCAGCCCTCATCGGGCGGCGTCCCGGCGGGGTAGCTCAGGTGGTTAGAGCACACGGCTCATAATCGTGGTGTCGCGGGTTCGAGTCCCGCCCTCGCTACTTTAGGGGCACTCAGCAATTGTGAGTGTCCCCTCGGCGATGGGTGAAGAGCGAAAGGGGCCCGGCTTTGTCCGGCTTCTGGTGGAAAGCCGCCTGCCCGCTCCACGTTTCCTGATAGTAGGAGCGAATGACTTCGGAGCCGCACTTGTGCCGATCGCGAAACTGCTGGGGTACCACGT
>JBBRDX010000092.1:0-11833 GCA_038203515.1 Actinomycetales bacterium
CGGCAGGTCGCGACTGTGGACGCGCCTCAACACAATGCCCTGCTCACCGGTCTCGATCGCTCTAAAGGTCTAACGATTACCGTCTTCGGGATCAGTTACCAAAAGGACGTCGGGGCGTCGACGACATACGCGTTGGCACCCACCGCGGCAACACCATGGGCCAATGTACACATCGGTGTGGCTCTCAGCTCGTCCACAGTCACCGCCGGAGAAAAAGTTACAGTCATGGGGTTCGGCTTTGACGCTTCCGCCGTCGGGGTTGTAAAACTAGAGCCTGCAGGCATCAATGTTTTGCTGAAAACCGATGAGTCGGGCAATTTCACCATGTCGTTTGCGATCCCGAAAAGTGCTGGACCGGCCCTGATGAGCGTGGAAGCGATGACAGGCCGTCTCACGGCATCTGTTCCAATATCAATCACCGCCCCTCTTGTGACGACACAAGCACCCGCAGCAGCCTCAGCACATACTGATCACAGCTCGGCCGCTAACAGCATCCTCCTCGTCGCCCTCGGCGGTATCGGTCTCGCAGCCATCATTATCCTGGCGGCGGTGTTCAGACGAAAGCACCGCCGAAGTTGATCGCCTAACAAACGATCGCCGGGTCGCACTACAGGCGCCCGACAACAATCGTGTGTGCGGCCCCGTGTCATTAGCGACGAACTACTTACTCGATCAAGGGCGTGCCTCATCTTCCGCCCCGGGTCCTCGAGGTACCGTCTCAAACGTTGCGCTAGTTCCAGGTCCGCGCTGTTCGTTCGACATAAACCTTCTCCCGCAAGTTTCACGATGTCAGCGCCGCACACTAACTCCAACAGTTGTCGCGGGCAGCACATCGTCTACAGTGAACCTCGGCTTGCTGAATTGTGCGTGTTGGTGGCCCGGGCTGTAGTCCGAGGCGTCGTGGCAGAGGATAAGCAAAGTGCCGCATGAGAGGCGGCGTCTGGAAGAAAAACCTGGCCGACCGGCAAGGAAATTAGCCTCCAGCCCGTCAAACGAGTTCATCGGTCGTTTATCGCACTGACGGCGGTTTCAGTACGGAAACGGAGTCGTCCGCGTCGGACGACGGACGGTCAGACTCGGCTCGCGGTGATCACCATGTTGTCTGTCGATGGACTCCCGTTCGGGTGCTCCAGGCAGGTGATCACGACCAGCCTCCCTGGTGTGTTCGCCCAAACTTCGGCATCTGTGGCCAGCCCGCCTTTGAGAATGGTCTTCCAACCGGTGACGCGATACGAAACCCCTGCCACGTCGATCGCCGAACCATTCGGTACCGCCGACGTGCCTGCCCGCACGTTCGTGAGGTAGTTTCCAGGACCAATACCCCCGCCCCTCACTGAATGCATCACGACGAACACGGTCCCCTGCGTACCTCGACTCAGCGGGACTCCCATATTCGTGATCCAGTACGCCGACTGGAATCCGGGCGGCGTGATCTGCCCATCCCTCGCGCTCAAAGGTTTGAGCGGGATGTTCAGGCCGACGACTGGTACCGAGAACTGGTCACCAGTCGGCTGGACGGGGGCCGGGGCAGGAGCCGGAACGGCCGTCGGCGTCGGCGTCGGCGTGGGCGTGGGCGTGGGCGTGGCCGTGATGACAGGGTCCTGCTCGACGAACTTCCCATCCATGGTGCGCGCTGCCGACCCACTTTGAGCGGACACGTCGGTCGAGCTGTGTAACGAGACGACCCCGGCGATTCCCGCGACGATCAGGCAAGCAGCAGCTGCAGCGCCCAGCAACACCACGGGGATGGTGGGGCGCCTGCCCCACCATCCCTTCGGCTTGAAAAAACGCAACGAGTCGCGTGCCCTATGCGCTCTGGCGCTGACGGCGGTACAGCGCGATCGCGAAGACCGCGAAGACCGCACCGCCGAGTCCGGCACCGCCAGCCAGCCATGGGGCCGCAGACGCATTCGACTGCACACTTCCACCGGTGTTGACTCCGGCCCCCGAAGCCACAGGAGCGGCGGAAGCCGAGGCAACTGGCGCCGGTGCAACTGGCGCCGCAGCGGCGAGACCAGTAATGGTCTGCACCACGAGGCCGAGCGTGTTGGGACTGGCCGTCGCTGAACCGATGGCGTACACGATGGTCTCAGTGCCAGCGGTGAGCGTCAGGGGTGCCGGGCCGATTACGACTGTTGACGTACCCGCCAGGACAACGTCGGCCGACACGGTTCCCGGGGCCAGCACAGCTGCAGCCTGCTGACCGTTGGTGAGACCGGGGAAAACCACGGACGCATTGGCGCGAACATCGACGGCGGGGGCGGCGGCAGTGTGCCGGACCACCAAGCGTGCCTTACCGGCAGGGATCAGGCTCACATCGTTGACGAAGGCGCTGAGAACGGGGGCGCCTGCCGCGTTGAGATTCGCGATGAGGCTGATGTTCTGGTTCGCGGCTACGGTCGCGGACTGGTTGATGACCGGCCCGGTTTTGCTGCCGGCGGCGAAGATCGTCACCTGGTGGGCTCCCGGGGCAAGAGCGATCGGCCCGGTGACCGTTCCCGGCTGGAAGTTCGCAATAGCCGGTGCGCCCGTTGCCGCGGCGTCGTCCACGTACACATCGACCGGAGTGTTCGGAATGCCGTGGATCACCGTCACCGAGGCGTCGCCCGGGGCTGCATTAGCGGCACCAACTCCAAATGCGAGCGATGAGCCAGCGATCAGAAAGCCGGCGAGGAGAACTGCGGCCGGTCGGGCGACGCGGCGTCGCCATGGCGCGCCGTCTTTTTCATAATTCATGGGGGTCCTCTTCAGTCAGGTCGACGACCAGCAACACGTCGTCTACTACACACAGGATTGAAATATGCAAACGCAAGATAAACATAGGCGGGCTCAGGGAATGGCGCAATGCTCCGGAGTCGGTGCAGGCGGCCGGGGAGCATTGGGGAAGTCACCTTGTTGGCGGCACTCCAGGAGGAACGTCAGTCCTGTCACCAATGGTGGTCTCAATCGACACCGCTGGATGTCTGGGGTAAGCGCTGCGCGGTTGTCACCCACGATGACAGGCGCGACGGGAACCGGGATTGACACATGTTTGACGGGGCACATGGACCGTCGAGGCCGCTGTCGGCTTGACTGATTCCACAAGCTACCGTGCATTGAGACCAGCCTGAAGGATTGGTTTATCGGTGTGTAGCGAATCTCTGACCGTAAGCCGGACGGCTTGCGGGCGGTTTCACCCCAGCCAAAAACATCGGGCAGGCAGCCCAGGTGATCGCAGTAGGCACCATGCGAGACGCTACTCGGGCAAATATTCGTGAGCAACCGCGATGCGTTTTGGTAACTTGACGCCCTCAACACGCTCCGCTTCGACTGCAGCCCTCTGACCAAACACTTCGTGCCCGGTGGGCTGTCTGCGGCTTAACTTCGACCCTGCCTGCGCTGAATGTGGTCACCTTTCTTGTAACAGATGGAGCATGGTTTCCCAAGAGAAATGGAACAGGCCCAGTCAGCGAAGGAGAAGTCGGTCTGCCTTGCCCTGCCCAATAGGGGACCTTCTAAAAAACGGATGAAACGAGGATGGTTGCCGTCCGATCCACCGAGCTTCACGGTCTCTGCGATCGCCCGAGCTTTATCGTCTCAGCGATCGCCCGTCTCTTGCAGCCACTTCCAGGTTCACAACCCGAACGCATACGCCTGGGTCATCAACGCGCCTCTCGAAAGCTCACACATTGCCCAAAATAATTGGGAAATAATCATCTAGGCTTGCCGCAGCCGACCGGACATCGGGACGGTGAGAACCCGAAAACCTGAGAAATTGAACAAAGGACAAGGCATTGAAGCATCCGCGCACGCTCGCCGCCGTACTCGCTATCGGTCTCACCGTGGCGATCAGTACACCCGCTGCAGCCGCATCCGCCACTATCTACGTCCCCCAGGATTTCGTGCACGCCCTGTCTGACACTCGCGCAAGTGGACAGTACGAAGTGGTTGGCTCCGCACTGCACGTCTACACCGACAATTCGACCTCGACCGCAAAGGTCGCGGAGTACGTGGTCGCAGGCGTACCGCTCGCCTCCGTGGGTGAGCCATCGCTCGAATACGCCGATAGTTTAGGAGCCGCACCGGGATTCCAACTCGTCGTCGACCTCGACGGCAACGGCACCCGTGATGGAATCCTCGTGGGCGAGAAGGCCAGCTATGGCAACGACTGGTGGGCGAGCAACGATTCTGCAGGCTTCGTCACGACCGGAGCACCGTCGACGACATCCGGCTTTGGAGGCAAATATCACGGGACCCTCGATGCCTGGAGGGTATCGTTTCCCAACGCGGTCGTTTTAGCTTTCGGCTTCTCGCTGGGCTCCGGTGTCCACGGCGATGGAACCCTGAACGCCCTTCAATTCAACGGGAATCGATATACCTTCGCCAAGACGGTGAAGCTGGCCTCGAAACTCGAATGCAAGCACGGCGGCTGGGCGACCAGCACGGCACCGGTGTTCGGCAATCAGGGCGATTGCGTGAGCTTCTTCACCTCTGAGAATTGATCCATCACATTAAGCCGAACCGCTAGAGATCCTGCGGATACGAGCATGGCGGGGCCGCCTTGGACAGCTCCGCCATTTGTGAACGTGAATGCCATCTGAGTGAGTAACTCTTCAACCCATTCCGACGAAGAATCGAACACTGGTGCCAAAGGTCTCGAGCCCCGGTAAGCGTCAGTGCCCGAGCTCATCGCTAGCCCCTGGGCGCCCGCAAGCCGGTCAATCTACGGGCAGCGATTCGTGTCCTCAGGAAAAGGCCAATTCGCGATGTTGGCCCTATGAGACGGGGTGCCCGGGTGGGGGCGGCGGGTTCATCCGAACGATCACCGGGCAGCATTTCAGGTGCCCGCGAAAGTGTGATCGCGGTTGGATTCGACTTTCATCAGCTGCCCAAAGGGGAAGCCCCGCGGCCAGCGTCCGGGTGCAAAATGGTCAAGTCTCTGAGTCGGGTGTGGTGACCTCGGATGCGCTGACCCAGGGAACCGGATTCCAGAGTGGACAGGGAGAGAGCGACACTTGGCGCTCCGCGGCCGTCATTGCTACCAAGGCCGTCATGGCCTGGACGGCGTCCCGATTGAAAAGCCCGTTGTCGTGGCAGAGCGATCGCCACGTCCAGAACGAAACGGCGTGGCCGACAACGGCGCGCAACCGGCCGCTCCTGCCCGGCGCCGAAAACGGCTCGAGCAGCGCGTCGCGGAAAAACGTATTGCGCTCTTCGAGCTCTTTGCGGTGTCTGTCCGGCAGTACATCCCAGTCGGCATAGATGCGTGTGAGCATCGACTCGCCGCCGCGATAAAACCTGTAGAGATCCGTCAGGCCGGCGTGCAGGCGTTCCAGGGGATCGGGGAAGTTGGACCACGCGGCTGGATCTGGTACCTGCTGGTGGGAGAGCCAAAGCGAGGAGCAGGCAGAGAACAGTGCCTCGTCGTCGACGAAATGCCGGTAGACCGTCAGGCGCGTCACCCCGGCCTGCTCGGCGACGCCGGCAATCGTCGTCCGCGCAGGGCCTACGGAACCGTGCAGGGCCACGGCCGCTTCGACAATGCGTTGACGCGTGGTGTCCACCTGCTCGGCCCGTTTAATCATCTGATATCGGCGGGATTTGGCTGAACGAATCTGTTCACTCAAAGTATTGACACCGGTCTCTTTGCGGTTGGATAATTCGCTGTACATCAGTGTATAGCGAATTAGGAAGGATGGCCTGTCATGGGCGCTGAGGAAGCACCGCGGCTGACGGTCGTGCAGCCAGGGGAAGGACGCCAGGGCAGTCTCGGAAGTATCGGGGTTGTCTTCAAACTGTTCGGCGATCACACTCACGAGCAGATCTCGATCGTGGAGCACCCGTTCCCGGTCGGGGCCTTGGTCCCGCCGCACACGCATACCCGTGAGGATGAGTATTCAATCGTCCTCGAGGGCGAGATCGGATTCCGTTCCGGCGAGCGTGAGGTGGTGCTGGGCGCCGGCGGCTACATCACGAAGCCACGCGGCGAGCTGCACACAATGTGGAACGCGGGCAAAGTTCCAGCGAGGATGATTGAAGTGATCAGTCCCGCCGGATTCGAGCATTTCTTCTGGGGGCTGGCCGATCAGCTCGAAGTCGGGGGGCCGCTTGATCTGGAGGCCATCGGCAAACTGGCAGCCGAGTACGGCCTTCAGTTCGGTGAGGCGCCGTGGTTGCCGGCCATCATCGCCAAGTACGGCCTCACTCCTCCGATGGGCTGATGGGAAGGCCATGGGTATCTCGGCTTCACTTGAGTGGACCAGGCTTCGGGGCGCAGTAGCCGCACGGAAGCCGGAGGTGACGCCCCTGGTCGGCATGGCCGTAGTCGTGCTCCTGCTGCACGTGGTGGGCTGGGGAGTGCTGGTTTTCAGTGTCGATCCGCAGAACCTCCACCTCAGTTCCACCCAGGTCTTCGGCGTCGGGATCGGCGTCGGCGCTTATCTCCTCGGTTTGCGCCACGCGTTCGACGTCGACCACATCGCCGCAATCGACTGCACCACCCGTAAGCTCATGGGCGAAGGCCTCCGTCCCGTCTCCGTTGGCTTCTGGTTCTCACTCGGCCACTCCAGCGTTGTCTTCGGCCTCTGCATGCTGCTGGCTGCGGGGTCCCGTGTCATGGGAAGCCACGTCAGCGAGGACGGCTCGTGGTGGCGAGAGGTTCTGGGATTCGTGGGCACCACCATCTCAGGACTGTTCCTCTATGGCCTCGCGTTCCTCAATCTGGCCCTGCTGATCCGCGTCATCTCGGACTTCCGACGGCTGCGGGCCGGCCATCCAGGAACTCAGGAGCACGGCTTCACCTCGGGCCCGATGACCCGCTTCCTGCGTCCGCTCATGCGGACCATCACTCGGCCGTGGCAGATGTATTTGGTGGGGCTGCTGTTCGGCCTTGGATTCGACACGGCCACGGAGGTCACGCTGCTGGTCGTTGCCGGGGGAGCCGCAGCCGTAGCACTTCCCTGGTACGCGGTCCTCACCCTGCCCGTCCTATTTGCCGCGGGTATGAGCCTGCTGGACAGCCTGGACGGATGGTTCATGAACGTCGCATACGGCTGGGCATTTTCGAAGCCCGGCCGGAGGATGCTGTACAACATTGTCCTGACCGGGCTGTCCGCCGCCGTCGCCCTGGGCATCGGGAGCGTGGAACTGATGTCCGTGATCGCGGCGAAAACGGGCTTCGCTTCCGGGGTGTTTGCGGCCATCGGCAGCATCGATCTCACAGGAATGGGCTATGCCGTTGTTGGCTTGTTTGTTCTCGCCTGGCTGGCGGGGGTCTGCATCTGGCGGTTTCGACGGGGCGGTTCGTCTGCAGGGCTATGAGGGCCTGTCTGTCGTCTGAGGAAGCCTGAACCGCAGGTCCAACGGCTGGATGAGAAGGTGGTCTCTCTTGACGCGCCGTCGCGCAGCGGTTGGGTTTCGGCGGTGTTCGATCTTTAGCTGCAGCATCCTGCTGACTGAGGTCTTCCCCCGGAAAGGCCTCGGAGACGACAGGGCAATCCGGGAACGGCGGCGAGCCAAAATCCGCCGTTCAACGGGCGGCTTCTAACAAATTACCAAGCGGTATGACGCTAGTTTTTCATTACTTCATACTCTTCTGCAGTGTTCCTGTGGACTCCAAAATGGACCCCTCCGCTCCCGACTCCGGGCTGAAACCCCGACTCTGGGGGGCCGCCAATCGGAGATCGATGTGTTCGAGCGCCTGATCGCCCGGCCTGAACACCAGGCCGCAGAGCGCGGCATGCTGCCGTCGAACCTTTGGGAGTCTGCAAGACCGTGCTGCTGAACACTTTCGCTGCAGAGGCGGGGCGTCACGAGTGGTTTATGGTCCAGAAAGAAGCCCAGCCAACTCCGGATGGGTGGAAGGCAACCCGTCAGAAACTCGCCCGGGGGATCGAGGCGGGGCAAGAAAGCTGCGCGCCCGTTCCGCTTGGGCATTTCTCAAGAATGTTTTGGGAAGCATCAGCTCATTCAGCGCAACCCTCGGGCTGAAGGGAGCATCAGCGACTCTTGGTGTCACGGCAGGCCGGACCAATTCCGGCAACCCGGACATCGACCTGAAGGAACTCGTCGAAGACATCTCAACAGCGATGGGCCGAACGGGCGGTGGCTTCAGGATCGGCATCATCGACGAGATGCAGGATCTTGATGAGTAACTTCTCGGTGCCCTCATTTAGCTACGGCACCTTGCCGGGCAGATGGGCTGGCTGTTCGTTCTCATCTGGGCGGGCTTGCCCACCTTGCCAGGAAAACTCAATGCCACTCGGTCTTACTCCGAAGGCCTCTTCGATTACAGCACCATTGAGGCCCTGGACCATGACTCGGCCGCGGACGTAACCAGCCTGCCGATGAACAGGCTGGGCGAGATGCTACTACGGTGCCGCGATCGCCGTTATTGGAGTGAAATTGAAACGTCTGCGAATACAAGCGGCAATGATCACCTCGACGGTGAATCGTGCCCTAGCAGCCATCTCGTCGCACACCTCGCGCTTCGTTCCGGACATTGGGGGCTCGAATCGCAGCACAAAGCTGTCGCAACTCGACCACACCTGCTCGCGCTCACCATCCCTGTAGCACTGCAGTCAGTTTCTCGTCCCCAAAGGACGCGGTTGTCCTGCAAACAAAGTTGAAAGCTGCGCGTGCGAGGGCCCGGCGGCGGGACGGCCTGCGGACACTCCTACGCCACCATTGGCACCGACACGTCCGCAGACGGGCCGTCGTGCGTTTGAGCCGCCCGACATCAAGCCCGATGAGCAGGCATCTAACGCACGAGCCCGAGAACGCTGCCTCTGCGACTCCTAGCCCAGGCGATGCAAAACGTTTCGGGCCCCACCCCCTGCGACTTTCCCGATCCCCGGGATCTCGCGGCGGGGCGACTCTCATGATTGCGTCTCGCGCATAGGAGCATCAACCAGTTTCGAATGGCCACCGAACCAGCTCCAGTCGTTGCCGGCAATGAATACCCGAACTGGAACCGCACTCCTGAATGCCCGTTTCTCCCCCAGCACCTGCAATCTTCTCTTCACCCGCTCCCTGGTCCATCCCCTTTTTCTCCCCCGTCCCACCGCTGCTCCGTATGTTGACGCCGGTCGAAAAGAGGGCCATTGGTACCGGGCGAAAGTGGCCCTGTTTTCAGTCGGCGGTAGCACGGTACGTCCTGACCCCTTACATGCAGCTTGCGGAGGGTGAGGGGTCAGGACGAGAGATCGCTCGGGAGCAGCGGTGGGACAGGGGAGAAACACCCCATCATTATTCGGTTAGCTATTCATTTTCGATGAAGAGACACCCGAATAGGGCGGCCTGGTTTTCATCGTTCATTTCCAGATGGCTTTAGAAGGGCAAAATATCTAAATAGATATAAAAGATTGGAGGAGCTCATGAGTGCATCTACCCGGCTTCGCGCGGCTCGGCTCACTGCCGGCATCCGACAACAGGACCTCGCCGTACGTGCCAAAACGAGCCAACCCGACGTCTCGACCATCGAAAGCGGCGCGCGCATTCCGATCGTCGAAACGCTCGAGCGACTCCCCCTTCAGACCGGCCATCGGATCATCTCGGTACCGGGAGTCGGACCGGATGCCGTCGACACGGCCGATCGGATCGCCGGCGCCGTCTGTGACCAGAGTCGGGACGCAGCGCTGCGCGCCTTACTCGACTACTCGGACCGCCTCGCCGCCGTCACCGGGACGAACCGGGTCGTGCTCACCGTGTCCGAACCTCCGCCGACCGGCTCGCGCGCGTGGGATGCGGCTCTCGCATCGGTGAGCGAGTTCTGGCTCAACAAGGGCAAGCTGCTCAAGCCCGATTGGTTGAAAGATCCGAAGCGGTTCCTCGCCAGCCCTGAGTCTCCGCACCTCGGCAACTATGACCTCGAACCAGACCGAGCGAATGTCCCACTGGAGTTCCTGCGCAGAAACGTGCTCCTCGAACAGGCCGCTCTGGCCAGCGTCTGATGACCGGCCCGCTTGATCGCTGAGACTTCATCGAGGGCCTGCGCGAGCTCATCCGACGGGCCCGGATGCTTGAGATCTCGGGCATCTCGATCAGGATCCTCGGAGGCGCTGCTCTGCGGATCGCCTCCTTCGACCGGGCGACCACCTCCGACATCGATGCGCAAATCCAGTCACTCGACAAAATCTTGCCCCTCGTCGAAGAGATCGGCAGGGAACGCGGATGGCCAAGCGACTGGCTGAACGACCAGGCGGCGATGTTCATCCCCCGTTGGGGTCGGACCGTGGAGTGGGAGGCACTCCTCGAATCGTTCTATCCCGGCGATGCGCTGGAGGACCGCACGATCGCGGTTCTCGGCCGGAACTTCGAAGGGGCCGACCCCCCGAAGCCGGCCACTCCCCCGCGGGCCGACCTGACCTGAGCGCGTGGCAACGAAGTGGAAACACCTCTTCGAAAACGAGCCAGTTGACGCCCTGTCGACGTGACCCAAAAAGTCCGTATTTATTGGGATCGAGGGGCACAGCGCGCGGTGAGAAGCCGCCGAGCGCCCTCCGGAGGCAGGGGCGGCAGTTCGAATCTGCTTGGGCACCCGTGTCGTTTGCCACGCCAGTTCGGACTGAAGAGTGGCCAGTCGGCCTCGACAAAACATCGAGATATCGCCACCATCGAAACGGGCGCACGATAACCCGTACGGTCCAGTGCACATCCCGCAATCAGCGATTCGCGAGGATGAGGTTGAGCTTTTCGCCGGTGAGGAGAACGCGCGATCCTGGGTTGGGAACGCGCGCATTATTCAGATAAAGGATGTCGTCGGCGGTCAGATGGAAACGCGCGGCGACCTCGTCGATCAGGTCCTTCGGCGCAACGACATATGAAGCAGGTGAGCCGTCCACGATCGCTACTGCACCCCCAGCTCCGATCGAAGCGCCGGTGTCGACGGCTTTGATGTAGCTACGCCGCGGAGCGAAATTCCAGGTGATGTCGGCGCGCGCGACGATTGAAGCCAGGCATGTATTCATCGAACTGCTCTGGGGAGTCGAGGTCAGGAAGACAGAGTTGATTCCGCTCGGATCGCCGCTGAGGATACTCAGGTCACCGACGCTCAAATCTGCGGTTAAAGGAGTTGAACCCTGAGGTGTGATCTGACCAAATTCGATCCGAAATCCGGTATCGATGCACGTTGCGTCTTCCCCCACCGGGTCCACGACGGCAACCACAGCCAATGGTCCGACTTGGGAAGTGGAGAGCTTGTCGACGTGCAGGGTGAGCGCAGTGCCATTACTAGAGAACCCTACGGATCCTGTCGTGCCGTTGCGCGAGGTCAAGGCGCCGTGGCCGACGTCGCCAGTGGGGATGCTCGCCACCAGAGCAAGTCCCTCACCCCCGTGGACGATGCCGTGGGCCGTCGCTTTGCTTGATGTCGCCGGTGTCGCTTCGGGGGTTCCGGTCGAGGATGCCACCACGGCGCAGCCGGCCAAGGTGAGCCCGATGACGGCGAACAGCCCACTGATCCTGGCATGGGCAAAGAGTGATTGCTTCATGATCTTCCCGAGAGGTCACTAGCGAACAAGGGCGTTCGGCGGATTTGGAATGAGGTTCCTTCAACGTAGCAGCACATTCGGTTCCATGTCAGGGAACACCCCTCGAGTGTCGTGCACCCGCGCTGCGTGAACTCGAGCGAAAACCGACGGCTCGTGACTCCTCTCACTCTCCCCCCAATCCCGACCGAAGATTATCCGAACTAGGTTGGCAAGACGTGGTGCTCACCAAATACGGAAACCCCGAAATTACAGCAGTCCGGGCATGAGAGATTGTCCGAATTAGCGCGAGACGTGACAACTTTTGTCACGTGCCACGCCATCCCGGACTTCTGCCCCCGAGTTCGGACACGAAACGACCCTGTGTG
>JBBRDX010000093.1:0-11814 GCA_038203515.1 Actinomycetales bacterium
CGCAACGACTTCCGCCTCGCCCGGGAGGAGATTTTCGGACCCGTGCTCGTCGCCATCCCGTGGCGCGAGGTCGATGACGTGGTGACGATGGCCAACGACTCGAATTACGGGCTCGCCGCCTTCGTCTGGAGTCATAACCTCGATGCGGCGCTCAACACCGCTCACCGCGTCGAGGCCGGCTGGGTGCAGGTGAACCAGGGCGGTGGACAGGTGGTCGGACAGTCCTACGGCGGCTATAAGCAGAGCGGAATCGGGCGTGAAGTCTCGCTCGAGGGCATGCTCGCCGGATTCACCCAGACCAAGCAGATCAACGTGCGGCTCAGGGGATGAGCGACCCCCTGCCACTCGACGGCATCACGGTGCTCGACCTCACCCGGGCGCTCGCCGGTCCCTATGCGACAGCCCTGCTCGCGGACATGGGGGCGACGATCACCAAGGTCGAGAGCATGAAGGGCGGGGATTCCACGCGCGGTTGGCCGCCGTTCGAGAACGAGCACAGTCTCTACTTCGATTCCGTCAACCGCGGCAAGTCCTCCATCGCACTCGACTTCTACACGCCGGAAGGGCGTGCGCTCCTTCGTCGACTGGCCCTCGCCTCCGACGTAGTTGTCGAGAACTTCCGCCCCGGCGTGATGGCGGAGATGGGACTGGATGCCGCGAGCCTCCGTGCCGAAAAACCCTCGCTCATCATCGCCTCCGTGAGCGGCTTCGGCAGCACCGGTCCGCTCAGCCAGACGGCGGGCCTCGACCAGGTGGCGCAGGCGATGTCGGGGCTGATGTCGGTGACCGGCAAGAACGCGAGCGAGCTCTACCGGGTCGGCATTCCGATCGTCGACATCTACGCCGGTGTCTTCACGGCCTTCGGAATCGTCGTGGCGCTCGTCGGCCGGGAGCGCACCGGCGGGGGACTCGAGGTGTCGACCTCCCTCCTCGAGGCAGCGATCGCGATCTCCGCCTTCCAAGGCCAGCGCTACCTGAGCACCGGGGTCGTGCCGGAACCGCAGGGCAACAACCATCCCGTGCTCGCTCCCTACGGCATGTTCGCGACGGCAGACATCCCGATTATCATCGCCGTCGGCAGCGACAAGCAGTGGCGCGACCTGTGTGCGCTCGTCGGCGATCCGCAGCTCTCCACCGAGGCGGATTACATCACGGGATCGCTGCGACTCACCAACCGGGATGCACTCACCGAGCGACTCAAGCGCGCTCTCGCCGCTCGTCCCGGGCTGGAATGGGTCGAGGCTCTTCGTAAGGCGCGCATCCCAACCGGTCCGATCTACAACTACCAGCAGGTATTCGAAGATCCGCAGGTGAAGCACCTCGACATGGTGCAGCATGTGACCAGGGCCGACGGCACCGACCTCCCGCTGCTTCGCGGACCGATCTCGGTGGACGGGAAGGCCCTGCGCATCCGCAAAGCCCCGCCCGCGCTGGGGGAAGACACCGAGGCGGTGCTCGCGGAGCTCGGACTCACCGACGACCAGGTCGCGGGACTTCTCGCGGCCGGTATCGTTAAGACAGCCTCCTGACATGACCATCCTTACATGTCTGTCCTAATATGCCCGGCCTGAGAATCGAGCGGCGTGGGACCGTCGCAATCCTGGTCATCGAGAACCTGGGCCAGCGCAACTGCCTCACGGCAGAGATGTGGCAGCAGCTCGGGCCGATCCTCGACTCCCTCGCGGCGGACGAGACCGTGATGGTGCTGGTCGTGACCGGGGCAGGCGATGACTTCTCGGCCGGCGCGGACATTCGCGACCTTGACCGGATTCTCAACGCGCCCACGGGAGCTGAAGGAGGCTGGATCACCGCAGCAGAGGATGCGCTCGCCCACTTCGCCAAGCCCACGATCGCCGCGATCGACGGCTATTGCGTCGGCGGGGGCTGGGAGTTGGCGGGGGCCTGCGATATTCGAATCGCCTCATCTCGTGCTTCGTTCGGAGTGACACCCAGCCGGATCGGCATCGTCTATCCGCTCTCTGGAATCGAGCGGCTCGTCGCCGTCGTGGGACCGGCAGTCGCCAAACTCCTGCTGTTCAGCGGCGACCTGGTGAGCGCGTCCGATGCGCAGCGATTCGGGATGGTGACCCGAGTCGTCGAGGTGAATGCCCTGATGCCCGAGGCACTGGGCTTCGCGGCGCACCTCGCCAGCAGATCGCAGCTCTCGATCCGGGCCATGAAGGAGATCGTGGATGCTATCGCCTCCGGTGGCGATGCCGCAACGGTCACCCAGCGATGGCAGGCCGAGATGGTCGCCAGCGACGAGCCTGCGATTGGGGCTGCTGCATTCATCGAAAAAAAGCGCCCCGAGTTCACGTGGAGGGGGACCGCGTCGCAGCTCTGAATTCGGTCCCCGACCCTGCGAGTTCTCGCCATCCAGTCTTCGGCTCCCCTTTCGGACCGTACCTCACCCTGTTCGGTGTGGTGTTCGGGGCGGTGTTCGGGGCGAGGCTCCACACGGCCGGGCACTAGCGCGTCGCCGCGCTTCGGGCTCGGCTCCGAGGGATAGCCGAGGTGCTGTGCTAATTTTTTGACTGTGATCTTCGGAGCGCTCGCCCACAGCCGTTTTGCGACGAAGAACATCCAGTCCTGAGAATCCCGGATTGACTCCCTGCCGATGACCAGCGCCGGTCTCCGCCGTGTCTCCGGTCTGTCGGGGGCAGTTCTTCTGGCACAGGCCGTCGTGATCGCCGTCATCATCGCTCGGTCGCACACGCAGGTTCTTCTGCCCGTCGCCCTCTCCCCGCGGGGTGATGACGGCAGGACTCTTCTGGGTCGAGTCGACCTCGGCGCGGCCGTCGTCGTGTTGTGCGCTCTGGTTGGCCTCGCGCGACTGGTAGTGGTGGTGCCGTCGGTTTTCCCCCGCTATTCCTCGGGCGTCCAGAGCAACCGGCACACTGCACGATGGATCGAGTTCGCCTTCAGCTCATCGATCCTCATCTTCCTCGTGGCGCAGCTGAACGGCATCAGCGACATCGGAACACTCGTGCTGGGGTATGCAATCACCAGCGGGATGACGCTGTTCACGGTGCTCCAGGAGCGCTCTCGCCGCCCGGCGAGTGCACGGATGCTTCCGCTCTGGTTCGGTGCGGCGATCGGCATCGTGCCGTGGGGAGTGATCGCCGCCCATCAGGTAGCCGCCCTGCTGTCGGCGCACCCGCCATCCGCACTCGCTCGCGTCATCACTCTGGCGATGCTCGCATTCTCCTTCGCCTTCTTCGTCCGTCACTGGCGCGAGCAACGCCGAGCGGACACGGTACAGACCCTGCCGGGTGGGGAACGCGCCCACATCCTGCTCAGCCTCGCGAGCACATCGACTTTCGCCTGGCTGGCGGTGTTCGGCATTATTGGGGCGGGAGGTATCCGGCTCTGAGAACACCGCGGGTCTTGAGGACGGCGGTCTTCGAGCACAGCGGTACCCGCTCACCGTGACGATCGGCTGCGCGTGGGACTTTATAGTGAACTGGTGATCAGGATGACGGATTTGCCCGGCCTCGTCGCCATCCGTCGCCGTTTCCTCAGCCTGAAACGACGTCTTTGGCAGGCGGCCAAGACCGAGGTCTACGCGGTGTGGCGACGACGCGCGGTGCGTCCCACGATGGTCATGTACGAGTCCTTCGCCGGCAATGGCATGCTCTGCAATCCGGAGGCGATCTTCCGGGCGTTGCTCGACGATCCGGAGTTCCGAGGTTTCAGCCATGTCTGGGTGCTGGCGAGCGCGCGGGAGAATCCGACTGTCGTGCGCGAGTTCGCTCGATCGCGGTCGGTACGGTTCGTGCGGCCCGGGTCATTCGCCTACTTCCGCGCCCTCGCGACCGCGGGCTTCCTGGTGAACAACGCGACATTCCCGCCCGAGTTCGGCAAGCGGGCCGCACAGGTGTATGTGAACACGTGGCACGGCACCCCGCTCAAGCGGATGGGTTATGACATCGGTGACCCGGCCACCCGGGTGGGGAATGTGGTGCGCAACCTGCTCTCGGCGGACTTCCTGCTCTCGGCGAGTCCGTTCATGACCGAGCACATGTATGAGAAGTCGCACCGGTTGGGCCAGATCTATCGGGGGCAGATCATCCAGGAGGGCTATCCGCGGATCGACCGCCAGTTCATGGATGCGCCCGCTGTCGCTGCGGTCCGTGCCGGGATTGAGGAGGGCGGGGTGGCTCTCGATGGACGCCGGATCATCCTCTACGCGCCCACCTGGAAGGGGACCTCGTTCTCCCGCCCTGAGGACGATATCAACGCCCTGGTATCCCGGGTCGAGCAGCTTGAATCCCAGATCGACACGACGAAGTATGTGGTACTTCTGAAAACACACCAGGTGGTGCACAGCTTCGCCTCGGACATCCCGGGCATTCGTGGGCGATTGATTCCGAACGAGATTCCCTCCAACGTGATCCTGGGTATCGCCGATGTCCTGGTCACCGACTATTCGAGCATCTTCTTCGACTTCCTTGCCACCGGTCGCCCCATCTTTTTTCTCACACCGGACCTTGCGGATTACAGCGGATACCGTGGCCTGTACATCGAGCCGGATGAGTGGCCGGGACCGGTGGTCGACACGGTAGACAAGCTCGCGGAGGCGGTGAACGACTTCGACCGGTTCGGTGTCGACAGCCGGGTCTCCGCGAACTACCGGGCGATGCGAGCCAGGTTCGTCGCGCGGGAAGATGGCAACGCCTCCCAAAGAATCGTCGACCTCGTGTTTCGGGCGAAGCGCGACGGCTACGCTGTCGCGCCCCTGGGGGACGACGGGCGAAAGACCGTCCTCATCGCTGCCGGAAGCATGAGGCCCGGGGGAGTCACGTCGGCGCTCGTGGCGCTTCTCGACGCGATCGACTACACCCGGTTCGACGTGTCGGTGATCTTTCCCCCGACGCGTTCCCGACCGGTGCGAGACCAGCAGCGTCTGCTGAATCCGCATGTCCGCCAGTTCGCCCGCGTCGGCGGGATGAATGGCTCGAAACTTACCCTGGCACGATTGCGCTTGACTCGATCCACCGGGGTCGTCTCGCCGAGCCGCTCGGCTCGCCAGACGAGACTCTGGCGGGACGAGTGGGATCGGTGCTTCGGCTCGGCCACGTTCGACTTCGCGCTGGACTTCAGCGGTACCAGCGCGTTCTGGGCGAACCTGATGCTGCAGTCGCCCGGGTCCGAGCGCTCGATCTGGCTGCGCGACAATCGGGCGACGGCACTGTCGACGGGGGGCGCCGAACGGCCTCGGCGTGCGGACGAGCTCGCGAGGATTCTCCCCCTGTACGGTGCCTACGATCATCTGGTTTCTTCATCTCCGGCGCTCAATTCTGTCAATTCGACGTCATTGGCGGCCTACGCGGCACCGCAGAAGTTCTCATCGGCGGCGCCTCTCATCGGAGGCCAGAGTATTCTGGCGCGCGCCGCGCTTCCTCTCCAATACGGCGATGGTGACCCCCCGATACCCGACTGGCTGTCCCGCGCAAGTTCCGCTGGGGACACCAGGATCTTCGGCTCCCTCGGCAGCCTGTCGGTCGACAACGATCCGTCACGGCTGATTCGGGCGTTCGCCCTGGTGCACGCTGCCGTGCCCAGTTCGCGACTCCTGATGATCGGGGACGGGCCGCTTGCTGCGACCCTTGCGGCAGAGATCGTCTCCCTCGGGCTCACTGACGCAATCTGGCTTGCGGGCTATCAGGCCAACCCGTTCGCACTGATGCGGCGCTCGGAGTGCTTGGTCTTCGCCGGCCGCGGTGCGCGCGATCTGCGGGTGTTCGTGGAGGCTCGAGTGCTCGGACTTCCGGTCGTCATCGTTATTGGCGAACAGCCGGGTACGGGGGCCTCGGACGGAATGATCGAGGTGGCGGCTGATGACCGGGCAATCGCCGCCGGCATGCTCGAATTCCTCGATGGCAAGCTGGGGGCATCGCCGGTGGATTGGGTCGCGCACGACGATGCTGCGATCGCCATGTTCTACCGCGCGGTTGGCGCGCTCAGGGACGAGTGAGCTGCAGCACCACACTGCTGTGCTGCGGGTATTCGGCGACGACCATAAATCCCTGCGCTGCCAACATGGATCGTTCGTAGGTATCGGTGACCGAGCCGGGAAACCGGTACTCGACCAACCAGACCGACTTGATCGAGCCGAGCCTCGAGGCGACCATGGATGAGGGATACACCGAGTCGTGCCAGTTGGTCGTGTCGTACCACGGGGTCTTGAGCGCGATATCCGTCAATCCATCGAACGAAGCCGGGTAGGTGCGCAATGCCAGTCGGGGAGCGCGGGACGGGCGCGTCCCCTCATCGAAGAGGATGCCCTGCCCGGGTTGCGCGTGGGAGTGAATCGTGTCCGCGATCTGCGCCCAGTCACTGTTGTTCTTGGCGAACGGTGTGCGCTGACTGAAATAGCTGATCGAGGACGCGGCGACCACGACGGCGAGCAGCGCGATCGCCACGATGCGGGGGCGGATGCGTGCCAGGAGCCATCCGATGAGGAGCGCCGCGGCCGGCACGGCGAACGAGAGGTAGCGGGAGGAGTAGACCGCGTGCAGGGAATTAACGCAGAGGAGGATGGCCGGAGGGGCGAGGAGCCAGGTCGCGGCAATCGGCACCAGCCCCAGGTCACGGCTCCCCGGCTGGCTCGCCGGCTCGAATCCGCTGGCCCAGCTGTGTGTTCGATGCGATGCGACACCCCAGACGCCGATGGAGGTGATGATGAGCACCCAGGCGATCAGGGCAAGCAGATCGTTTCCGAACCACTGTGTCACGACGAGGGTTCGGATGTTGGTGGAATCGCGGTTGGCCAGGAACGCGATCTGGCCGCTCTCGCCGATCCCGAATCCGATCACCGGCCCGGTGAGGGCTATCCCGCCGAGTACTGCTGTGGTCCAGGCTCTTAAAATGACCCGTCGCCGGCCATTGAGCACGATGACGGCATGGGCCAGGACGATCAGGAGGCTGAAGAGGAAGAGGTAACCGCAGACCGCCACTCCGATGCCGTACACCAGCCACAGGCGCCGCCTCGGCCGGTCGCGACCGACGATGTGAACGAGCAGAATCGTCACCCAGACGACTGCGGCCGTACTCATCGCGTAGCCGCGCGCCTCCTCGCCCATGTAGGTGATGCGAGGCAGAATCACGGCGACGATCCCGGCGAAAACGGCGACCCGGATGCCCGCGAGGCGAGAGCCGAGCACGACGACTCCCGCGATCGCGAATCCGACGGCGATCGCGCTGGGGAACCGTACGGAAAACGGGGAGGCCCCGAACACCTGTACCCAGAAGTGCAGGAAGAAGTAATAGGTGCCGTGCACGGCGTCCACGCTTCCGAGCATCCGAAACAATGACGGCAGGGATCGTTGTGCGGAGAGCACACTCGCCGCCTCGTCACCCCACAGTGCCGGGATCCACGACCCGGCTGCAGAGACCGCCGTGGCCAGTGCGCCGAGAGAGAGTGCCCACAGGGACACAACGGTCGGCCGCGCGCGCGCCAGCCGCGAATGGACCGCCGAGTCGCGATCGTGGAGCTCAGTAGCGGTCGGCACGGTTGTGCATCCGTTTCCGTTTCATGGCACCTTCGAGCCAAGGCTCGCTGCCTGATTCGTGTGCGCTGCCTGGTTCGTGTGCGCTGCCTGGTTCATGATCATCCGCCGCCGCGTCCTGCTCATCTCCGGCTTCGGCCAGGAGAACGATGACCGTCCACACGCACACCGCAGCGACGACGCACAGAACACCGATACCGCCTGCTATCAGCCACACCATGTTGAGCCTCCCGGCATCTCATGTCTGTCGACGCGAGTATGCCAACGGTGCTTTCAGATACCTCTAAGATATCATTTCGGATTGCGGCGGGTGCCCGCGTCGCATCCTCGAGAGGTTTCTTAGGCCCAATGAATTATTCTTGGTGGGCCTGCCGGTCGGCTGGTTCGAGTGAGGAAGCGCCATGAAACGAGTGTTCCGTCGAGTGCGGAAGCTGCTCAGGCAGGTGGGCGCAGCGGGCCGTGCCGAACTCCGGGCATTCGCGCGACGGGGCCGTCTTCGCCGGGGCGTGGTGCTCTACGAGTCCTTCGCGGGCAACGGCGTGCTGTGCAATCCCGAGGCAATATTCCGCGAAGTGCTCGGGTCACCCGACCTCGCCGAGATTCGCCATGTCTGGGTACTCGACAGCCTGCACGAGCACCGGGAAGTGCAGGACGAGTTCGCGGGAGACCGCCGCGTTCGTTTTGTGCGCCGTCATTCCCTGGCCTACGTTCGCGCCCTCGCGACCAGCCAATACCTGGTCAACAACGCAACCTTTCCGGCGGAATTCAGCAAGCGGTCGGGTCAGGTCTACCTGAATACCTGGCACGGCACGCCGCTGAAACGTATGGGTTATGACATGCCGAACGGTGCCCTCGACTCTGCGAATACCCTGCGTAACTTCGTCGCTGCGGACTTTCTGCTGTCTCAGAATCCCTTCACCACCGAGCAGATGTACGAGAGGGCCTACAGGTTGCGCGGCGCCTTTCGCGGGTTGGTTATCGAGGAGGGGTATCCCCGGGTCGACCGGCAGTTTCTCAGCACGACCGAATCGACGCACGTTCGATCACTACTCGAGAACGACGGTATCGATGTCGGCGGCCGCTCGGTGATCCTGTTCGCCCCGACCTGGAAGGGCACGGATTTCAACTCACCGGCCGACGACGCCGATGAGCTCTTTGAGCTTGCACGAGAGATCCAGGAGCAGGTGGGACCTGAATTCCTGGTGCTGCTCAAGACCCACCAGGTTGTCCACCGATTCGCAGTTGACCGACCCGAGTTTCGTAAAATCCTCGTTTCGAACGACTTGCCGACCAACCTGATGCTCGGGGTCACCGACATCCTCGTCACCGACTACTCGTCGATCTTCTTCGACTTTTTGCCGCTCGACCGTCCGCTCATCTTCTTCACGCCGGACGATGTGAATTACTCCGCTTCTCGCGGCCTCTACTTCCCCCTCGAGGAACTCCCCGGGCCGGTGGCGCGCACCGTTCCGGAACTGGGGGATGCGATCCGATCGCTGATCTCACCGGAAAGCCAAATGGCTCGCCGCGCCGGCGCCGCGGACTGGAAGGATCGCTTCACTCCAAATGACGACGGGGGAGCCGCGCGTCGCGTCGTCGACATCGTGTTTCGAGGAGTCACAGCTGATGCTCGGACGAAGTCACTGGCAGAGGACCCTCGCACGTCGATGCTGCTCAGCCTCGGGGGAATGCGTTCCAACGGCATCACCAACTCCGCGCTGAACCTGCTCGGCGCGATCGATCACAGCGCCTTTGACGTTTCCGTCGTATTCAACCGTCCTCGTCGTGCCCAGCAACTGTCGAACCAGCAGCGGATCCCCCCTGAGGTGCGGCAGTTCCTCCGGGTCGGGGGAATGAATGGCAGCAAGCTCACGCACCTGTTCCGACGACTGCAAGAGCGCTATCCCGCACTCCGGAGGCGGCCGGAGACTGCGACGGAGCAACGGATGTGGCGCGCGGAGTGGGCGCGATGCTTCGGCGATGCGCGCTTCGAATCTGTCGTCGAGTTCAGCGGATACACCGCCTTCTGGGCCTCTCTTCTGCTCCATTCCCCGGACGCTTTTCGCTCCATCTGGCTGCACAACGACCTGTTCCTGGAGACGCGTCGCTTCGTTGGGAGTCGGCGACGCATGAAGCGCTCGCTGCCAGCGGTGTTCAGCGTGTATCGGGACTTCGATTCGCTCGTGTCAGTATCGGAGAGCCTGGCCAGGATCAACCGCGCCGCTCTCGGACCGCGGTACGGATTGCCCGAAGAATCCTTCGTCTTCGCTCGCAACCTCGTGGACGAAGCGCATGTCCGGGAGGGCCTGCGCGCCCCACTGGGGCCGATCCAGGAATTGGATCTGGATGGGGGCGATCCGGTGCCGCATGACCATGGCTGGATCGACGCGATGCAGCGCGATGACGGCATCGTGTGGTTTGCCACCGTCGGCCGATTCTCTCCGGAAAAGAACCAGGCGCGACTCATCCGGGCATTCGCGGAGGTGTATCGGGAGAGCCCTGAGGTGCGACTGGTCATCGTCGGCCACGGACCGCTGCGAGGGGAACTGCAGCGCCTCATCGACGGTAGCGGACTATCGGAGGTCGCCTTCGTCGTCGGGCCATTCACCAATCCCTTTCCTGTACTCGCCGCAGCGGACTGTTTCGTGCTCTCCAGCAACTACGAGGGACAGCCGATGGTACTTCTCGAAGCGGCACTGGCACAGCTTCCGATCGTGTCGGTGAAATTCGACTCCGCTCTCGATGCCCTACCGGATTCTGCGATCCGAATCGTTCCGCAGAGTGACAGGGGTCTGGCAGACGGCATGCGTGAATTCCTGCGCGGCGCAGTACCCGCTTCCTTTCTTGATGGAGTCTCCTACAATCGGGACGCGCTTGCCGAATTCTGTGAGGTGGCGAGTCCCCTGGTGAAGGTCCGGCGAATCGTCCGATGAGCACTCGCATTCTCAGATACTTCTTAGTGCAGGGCATCCAGTCTTGCGATTGTGAGCAGACTCTTCCCGATCGCGCATGCCCCGCGCCTTGTTCCCCTAACAGCGTGCAAAGTGCCCGAAGTCACCTTCCTCTTCTGGGTCGTCAAGGTGTTGACGACCGGGATGGGCGAGACCACCTCGGACTTTCTGGTCCGTTCGATCGAACCCGCCGTGGCCGTCGGCATTGGAGCCATCCTTTGTGCTGCCTCGTTGGTTCTCCAACTCGCAGCGGCGCGCTATCTGCCGTGGGTCTACTGGCTCGCAGTCGCCATGGTCAGTGTGTTCGGCACGATGGCCGCGGACGTCACGCACATCGTGCTGGGGGTGCCCTACCTGGTCTCAACCATCGCCTTCGCCGTCGTGCTCGCCCTGGTGTTCTTCGTGTGGCATCGAAGCGAAGGCACCCTCTCCATCCATAGCATCACCTCTCGGCGCCGCGAATCGTATTACTGGGCGGCAATACTGGTGACCTTCGCACTGGGCACTGCAGCCGGCGATATGACGGCGAGGACACTGCACCTCGGATACTTCGTTTCGGGCGTCGTCTTCGCGGTGGTGATAGCGATCCCCGCAGTGGCATTCAGGCTCGGTGCGTTCAACGCGGTGTTCGCGTTCTGGTTCGCCTATGTGGCGACGCGGCCCCTCGGGGCATCATTTGCCGACTGGATGGGGGTGTCCCACGCGCGAGGAGGACTGCAATGGGGCACCGGGCCCGTGAGTGTTGCGCTGGCGATCCTCATCGTGGCAGGGGTCGCGATCCTTGCCGCCACCGAACGTGGTCGCTTACGCATCGTGGCGAATTCTTAACAGTCAGCCGAACGACTCGCGACGACCGTCGGAGAGACCTTCGCCGATTTCCTGAACATCAACCTCAACCTCCGTCTCACGATCACCAGCGTGGTGATGGCGACCGGACTCGCCATCGTGCTCGTGGCCCAGTTCCGTTCCCAGCGTTACATCCCCGCTATCTATTGGGCGGCGGTGGTGCTGATCAGCGTTGTCGGCACTCTCATCACCGACAACCTCACCGATAACTTCGGTGTGCCGCACTGGCTCACCGCCCTTCTCTTCGCGATCGCCCTTGCCATCACTTTCGTCGCGTGGTTCGCCAGCGAGAAGACCCTGTCGATCCACTCGATCATGAGCTCTCGACGGGAATCCTTCTACTGGCTTGCCGTGCTGTTCACGTTCGCCCTGGGTACTGCCGCCGGGGATCTGCTGGCAGAGAGCCTCAACCTCGGGTACCTGCTCTCGCTCGTTGTCTTCGCGGCCGCCATCGCAGTCGTGGCTCTCGCGTACTACGCCGTCAAGCTCAATGCTGTGGTCGCCTT
>JBBRDX010000094.1:0-11689 GCA_038203515.1 Actinomycetales bacterium
GGTCGAGTAGGGCGCTCCAGCGCCCGTATCGAGACCCCTGCCTCCGGTGGTCGAGTAGGGCGCTCCAGCGCCCGTATCGAGACCCCTGCCTCCGGTGGTCGAGTAGGGCGCTCCAGCGCCCGTATCGAGACCCCGCATCGAGACCCCGTATCGAGACCCCGCATCGGATCCACCTAGGCTTGCCCGATGACCGACGAGAACCTCTGGCTCGAAGACATCCACGGGCACGCTCCACTCAAGTGGGCCGCCGAGCAGTCGGCAGACACTCTGGCCAGGTTCGCTTCTCCCGTGTTCGACGAACTGTCGAGCCGGCTGCTCGAGGTGATCGACTCCGACGATCGTATTCCCATAGTCAGTCGACGTGGCGCTCACTATTACAACTTCTGGCGGGACCGCGAGCATCCGCGAGGCCTCTGGCGGCGCACTACGCTCGACAGCTATTGCTCGGCCGACACCGACTGGGAGCTGCTGCTCGATATCGACGAGCTCGGGCGCGACGAGGATACAGAGTGGGTGTTCTCCGGAGCGACGCTGCGCCCTCACGACTACACCCGGGCTCTCGTGGCCCTTTCGCCGGACGGTGGTGATGCCGTGATGGTGCGCGAGTTCGACCTGCCGAGCCGCAGCTTTGTGGCGGACGGCTTCATTGTGCCGACAGCCAAGAGCGACTATTCGTGGATCGACCGCGACACCATCTACCTCGGCACCGACTTCGGGTCCGGCAGCATGACCGAGTCCAGTTATCCGCGCACGGTCCGTCGTGTGCGCCGCGGTCAGTCGCTGTCCCAGGCAACGCTGGTGCATGAGGTAACAGCGAGCGACCTCAGCGTTTCGGGCGTACACCATCACACGCCGGGATTCGAGCGCGACCTCATCGTGGAGTACCTCGATTTCTATCGCAGCCGCACCTTTCTCTTCGTCGACGAGCAGCCCGTGCAGTTGGCGGTTCCGGATGACGCGGACATCTCCCTGCGCCGCGAATGGCTGCTCGTGCACCCGCGGTCCGATTGGACGGTAGGCGGAGTCGTGCACCCCGCCGGATCCCTGGTCGCGATCGCGCTCGACGCGTTCCTCGCCGGCGATCGCGACTTTGACGTGCTGTTCGTGCCCGACGCACACACAGCGCTCGAGGAGTGGGACTTCACCGACACCCGCCTCTTCCTCACCCTGCTCGTGGACGTGGCATCCAGTCTGGTCGTCCTCGACCCTGCTCGCGGATGGTCGCGGACACCGGTCGCCGGCCTGCCGGCCCTCAGCACAGTGCGGGTGATCGACACCGATCCGGACGAGTCGGACGAGTTCTGGGTGCATGCGACCGGATTCACCTCACCGTCGACCGTGCTTCGGGGCGTACTCGGATCGGTTGAGCCAGAGGTGATCCGCTCATCCCCGGCGTTCTTCGATGCCGCACACATCGACGTGCAGCAGTACTGGGCGGTATCGGATGACGGCACTCGGGTGCCCTACTTCCGGGTTGCCGCCCGCGACCTTGTGCTCGACGGCTCGCACCCCACCCTGCTCTCCGGATACGGGGGTTTCCAGGCATCCCGACTGCCCGAATACAGTGGAATCGTCGGCCGCGCATGGCTCGACCGTGGCGGCGTCTTCGTGCTCGCGAATATCCGCGGAGGGGGCGAATTCGGCCCCGGCTGGCACACCGCCGCGCTCAAACAGAACCGCCCGCGCGCCTACGAGGACTTCGCCGCTATCGCCCGGGACCTCGTTGTCCGCGGCGTCACGACGGCCGCACGGCTCGGGTGCGAGGGACGCAGCAACGGCGGGCTGCTCGTTGGCAACATGCTGACGACCTATCCGGAGCTCTTCGGCGCGGTGGTCTGTGGCGTGCCACTGCTCGATATGAAGCGGTACACGCATCTCTCGGCCGGTGCCTCCTGGATTGCCGAGTATGGGAATCCGGATGTCGCGGAGGAGTGGGAGTACATCCGCATGTTCTCGCCGTACCAGTTGGTGCGCGAGGACTCTGCCTACCCTCCGGTGCTGTTTTATGCCGCCACGAGTGACGACCGGGTGGGACCGGTACAGGCGCGCAAGATGGCGGCGCGGATGCAGGCAATGGGGATCGACGACGTGCTCTATTACGAGAACTCCGACGGCGGTCACGGCGGCGCGGTCGACAACGCGCACACGGCACGCCTGCAGGGCCTCATCTACGAGTTCCTCTGGCGGAGCCTGGCTGCCCCGGTGGTCGAGTCTCCGCTGGTCGAGTCTCCGCTGGTCGAGTAGGGCGCTCCAGCGCCCGTATCGAGACCCGCCTCCTCCTGCACACCTGCCCTCGAATCATGCTGATCCACAAATAGTCCACCCGTAGCTGACGCCACGCCCCACCCGCGGCATCCTCTTTTTCGGAGGTAGCCATGGCTGCGAAAGACCTGTTGGGCCGGCGGGGAGAAGATCTGGCCGCCGCCTTTCTCACGGAAGCCGGCTACCTCGTGGTCGATCGCAATTGGCGCTGCAACCAGGGTGAGATCGACATCGTCGCGGTGGAGGGCGCCGAGACGGTAGTCGTCGAGGTCAAGACGCGATCGAGTGTGGCGTTCGGGCACCCGTTCGAGGCGATCACGGCGCAGAAACTCGCCCGGCTCCGACGACTGGCCGCCGCGTGGTGCGCCGCAAATCCCGGGGACCACCGCCGCATCCGCATCGACGCGATCTCGGTCATCGCCCCCGCTGACGGGCCGGCGCAGATCGATCACCTGGCCCGGGTATTCTGATGGCGATCGCACACACGACCGCTGTCGCACTGCTCGGGCTCACCGGCGCGCTCGTGGATGTCGAGGCAGACATCTCGAGCAATCTGCCTTCCTTCGTGTTGATCGGGCTACCGGATGCCGCTCTCAACGAGGCCCGGGATCGCGTGCGCGCTGCCGCGACGAACTCCGGCTGCCCGCTGCCAAACCGCAGGCTCACCGTCAATCTCTCTCCGGCCGCGCTGCCCAAACACGGGTCTGGGTTCGACCTCGCCATCGCGATGGCGGTGCTCGCGGCGGCGGGCATCATCTCCCTCGATTCGGTCGCCCGGGTCGTGCACCTCGGTGAGCTGGGCCTCGACGGGCGGCTGCGCCCGATTGCGGGCATCCTCCCGGCGGTTCTTGCCGCGTCACGGGCGGGAGCTGCGATCGTGATGGTGCCCTCGGGCAACGCGGGGGAGGCGGGGCTCGTGCCTGGAATCCAGGTCGTGCCGGTCAGTTCGCTGCGGGATGCCGCGATCTGGCACGGCGGTGAACTCGAACCGATCGTGGTCGACGCGATCGAGTCGGCGCGGGTCGACGACGCGGTGGACGATGGGCTCGACCTCTCCGATATCGTCGGCAACGAGGATGCCATAGAGGCCCTCGTCGTCGCCGCAGCGGGTGGTCACCATCTCTTTCTGCTCGGGCCACCCGGCGCGGGCAAGACGATGCTCGCCGCCCGGCTTCCGGGTCTCCTGCCCGACCTCGGAGCCGAGGATGCGTTGGAGGTGAGCTCGATCCGTTCATTGGCGGGTCTCCCGGTCGGGGCGAGTCTCGCGGTGCGTCCGCCTCTCGAGTCCCCTCATCACACCGCCACCGCGGCTTCGCTCGTGGGCGGGGGCAGTGGCGTGATCCGCCCCGGGGCGGCGGCGCGCGCATCACACGGCGTGCTGTTCCTCGATGAGGCTCCGGAGTTCCGGCCGGCCGCGCTCGACGCTCTGCGCCAGCCGCTCGAAGCGGGGGTGGTCAGCATCCACCGGGCCAATGCCGTCGCGCACTTCCCCGCGCGCTTCCAACTTGTCATGGCTGCCAATCCCTGCCCATGCGGTCAGTATGGCGCCACCGATTCCGACTGCGTGTGCACTCCCCATGTGCGTCGAAAATACCTCGCGCGACTGTCGGGACCGCTGATGGATCGCATCGATATCCAGCTCAGGGTCAGCCGGGTGACGGCGGTGCGCCTGAGACTCGGCGACGAAACCCCGACTATGACCTCGGCGGCCGCTCGCCGGCGAGTCACGGATGCCCGCGCGGCCGCCACCGGTCGTCTCCAGCACACTCCGTGGCGGCTCAACTCGGAGGTCCCGGGTGCCTGGCTACGCAGCAGGGAGCGTCGACTCAGCGCGGCGACAACGGTCTCGATCGACCGTGCTCTCGAACGTGGCGGCCTGACGATGCGCGGCTACGACAGGGTATTGCGACTGGGATGGTCGATCGCCGATCTGGCGGGTGCGGCGATTCCCACAGCCGACCATATCGGGCGCGCGCTCTACCTGCGCAGAGCCCTCTGATCCTCACCCGAGAAAGGAACCATCATGAGCATGTTCGGATTGGACGGCACGGAGATCACCGGGCTTGTGCGCGCCCTCGAGCTCGATCCCGGCCGTGGAAGCGTGCCTGAGCTGTTCGCGCGAGCCAGCTGGACCGGTATCGCAGAGCCCGGCGACAGTGCCGCTGGCGAACTCGTCGCGAGTCTCGGGGCTGACGGCGCCCTGACCGCACTGGTTGATACCTGGCCGCTCGCGCGCGTCATGGATGCCGCATCCGCCGCCGGATCGCAACTCACCACGGCAGACCTCGAGTCCGCCCTCGCCAGGTGGACTCCCCGGCTGAAGTCGGGCGTCGCCCTCGTCGCTCTTCGGCAGGCCGTGCGCTTCGCGGTGCGTCTGCTCGTACCGGGCGATCCGGCGTGGCCCACGGGCGTCGATGACCTCGGGCCCCATGCCCCGATCGCGCTCTGGCTGCGCGGAAACGACGCGACGCTCGCCGCTGCGGAGCACTCGATCGCTCTCGTCGGCGCCCGGGCCGCGACCGGGTATGGCGAGCACGTGACGATGGAGGCATCCGCGGGGCTGGTCGATCGCGGCTTCGCGATCATCTCGGGTGCCGCCTACGGAATCGATGGGATGGCCCACCGCGCTGCTCTTGCGAGCTCCGGCCAGACCGTGGCGATCCTCGCTGGTGGGGTCGACCGGTTCTACCCGAGCGGCCACGACGCGCTGCTGGCACGCATCGTCGAAGCCGGCGCGGTGGTCTCCGAGCTGCCATGCGGCTCCCCGCCGACCAAGTGGCGATTCCTGCAACGAAACAGGCTCATCGCCGCAGCGAGCCAGGCCACCATCGTGCTCGAGGCGGGCTGGCGCTCCGGCTCGCTCAACACGGCCGGCCACGCGGCATCGCTCGGGCGACCGATCGGGGCAATGCCGGGCCCGGTCACCTCGGCGGCATCCGCGGGCTGCCATCGACTCATCAGGGAGTATGCGGCCACCCTGGTGACTTCCGCGGCCGAGATGGCCGAACTCGTACTCGGGACCGAGGTGCAGGGCAGTGAAGTCCAGGGCAGTCCCGATGCGTCACAGGGCCGGACGGACTCGACGTCCGCGCGGGTGCGCCTCACCGACGCCCTCAGCCTGCGGGCCCCGCGCAGCGTCGACGATCTCGCGGCGCGATCAGGGATGTCGATCGCGGAGGTGCAGGCCGAGCTCGGAGCCCTCGAGATCGACGGCGGCGCGGTGGAACGGGACCGCGGATGGGTGTCCCGCCGACCGTAGCGACCGACCTACGCCCCCCTCCGATCGAGGTCGCCGCCCTAGGGTGGAGGTGTGACCCAGTTCGGACAGTACCCGGCGCCCACTCACGTGATCGCCCATCTCAGTGACACACATTTCCTTGGTGCCGATGCGGGCGGTGGCGAGCGAGCGCTCTATGGTGCGATCGACACCCATCGCAACCTCCGTCGCGCCCTGAAGCAACTGGAGCAATCCGGCGCGAACCCGGCGGCCCTCGTCTTCACGGGTGATCTCACCGACCTCGGCGAGCAGGATGCCTACCTCAGCCTGCGCCAGATCGTCGAGCCGGTCGCGGCCCGCATGGGATCCACGGTGATCTGGGTGATGGGCAACCACGATGAGCGGCAGCGGTTCGCGATCGACCTGTTCGACGATCCCGTCGTCATCGGCCAGCCGGTGCGACCCCAGGACCGGGTGCACGACATCGACGGGCTCCGCATCATCGCTCTCGACAGCACCGTGCCCGGATATCATCACGGAGACATCAGCTCGCAGCAGCTCGAGTGGCTTGCGCGGGAGCTCGCTACCCCGGCCCCGCACGGCACCCTGCTTGCCCTTCACCATCCGCCCATCCCGACGCCGATCGATCTGATGGCGTTGCTCGAGCTGCGCGGCCAGTCACGGCTTGCCGAGGTCATCCGGGGCACGGACGTGCGCGGGATCCTCGCCGGCCACCTGCACTACGCGACCCACAGTACTTTCGCCGGCGTCCCCGTGTCCGTCGCAGCCGCCACCTGCTACACGATGGATCTCAGCGCACCGCTGCACTCGCTGTCGGGCATCGACGGCGGGCAGTCGTTCGACCTCGTTCAGGTCTATGAGCAGCAGGTGGTGCACTCGGTGGTTCCGATCGGGGACCACGCGGCGGTGAGCGGATTCAGTGCGGTTTTCGTAGAGAGGATGGCGACTCTCAGCCCGGAGCGTCGGCTCGACATTTTTTCGAACAAGGCCTCGACGGTGACTATCGCGGATGTCGAGGCCGGGAGAGTCTGACCGCGCCGGGCCCGAGCCTCACAGCACAGCGGAAACCCTTGAGCGAGGCATCCGCCCGATCGCATCGTCGTGCCGCACGATAGAAGAGTGCAACTGGAACGTGCTGTGGACGAATTCACGGTGTACCTCGCCGCCGAGCGCGGCTTCAGCGCGCACACCGTGCGTTCCTACCGCTCGGATCTCGGCCAGCTCAGCTCGTTCGCGCACTCCCGGGGAGTCGATGAGGCCGAGAACGTCTCCCTCGAATTACTGCGGGACTGGCTCTGGCAGGGGTCGCTGGCCGGGCTGGCGCGGTCCACCCTCGCGCGCCGGTCCGCCGCGGTGCGCAGCCTCACCTCGTGGCTCGCGAAGACCGACCGCGTGTCTGCGGACGCGGCATCCCGACTGAAGTCGTCGCGGGCCGATCACCGCCTCCCCCGCGTGCTCACCAGCCCGCAAGTGGATGACGTTCTGGGGGGCCTCGTCGCGCGCGCCGTCACCAACGCTCCCGAGGCCGTGCGCGACCTCGCCGTTATCGAGCTCCTCTATGCGTCGGCACTGCGGGTGAGCGAGCTGACCGGGCTCGACATCGCCAGCGTCGACCTCGAGCGACTCACGGTGAGAGTCACCGGCAAGGGCTCCAGGGAGCGCGTCGTGCCGTTCGGAGTCCCCGCCAAACGGGTGATCGAGCGATACCTCACCGTCGCGCGCCCCATCCTGCTCGCGCGCCCCATTCTGCTCGGGGATGCTACGGATGCCCTGTTCCTCTCGGGCCGCGGGGCGCGCCTCGGCACCCGAGCGGTCTACACCCTCGTTTCCACCTTGCTCGCCACCATCCCGGGCAGCGGACCCTCCGGACCCCATGCCCTGCGCCACACCGCCGCGACACACCTTCTCGACGGCGGAGCTGATCTTCGCGCCGTGCAGGAACTGCTCGGCCACGCCAGCCTCGGTACGACCCAGATCTATACGCACGTCTCGGCAGAACGGCTCAAGGAAAGCTACCGCTCGGCACATCCGCGGGCCTGACGCCCGAGCATCCGGGCCCGAGCATCCGGGCCCGCAAACGCCGAAGCCAGGCGATCAGCTGTCGATGACACCGACGAAGAAGCCGCCGATCTCATCGAACTCCTGGCGGGCGAGTCCCGCTGCGGGCTCTGGCAGATCCCAGATGTTGTGATCCGAGCAGCTGAGGTAGGTGAACTCTGGCCACCATTTCTTCGGCCGCGCCGACTCGGTGTGGCCGCAGATATCGCAGGTCAACTGCACCCAGACCGGTCGGCTCCCCGAGCGATTCGCACGGGACTGCACGAGCCAGGGCGGCGGATCCGTCTCGAGTACCGCGAGGTCCGCTTCCGAGATCCAGCCGGGGATGTCATGGCGTTGGGCCATCTCGAGCGGGATGTCGAGGCGCTTGGCGGCGTCGCGTCGGCTGATCATTGTTCCAACGATAGTCACCGCGAGAGGGTGTCACGGCGGGAGGGGCAGCGGTCGCGTCGGCAACAGTACCGACCGCGGGATGCCCCCGAGGTAGTTGAGCGGGGATACGTACTCTCCATAGAGCCGAACTCCGAAATGCAGGCAGGCGGAGTCGCAATGGCCCGCGAGCAGACGACCGACGGGGTCGCCCCGCCGCACGGCGGTGCCGACCGACACGACGGATTCGACCGGCTGGTAGCTCGAGACCAATCCATTCGCATGCCGGATCGAGAGCACTGGCCGGTCTACTACTAAGCCGGCGAAATAGACGACACCATCTGCCGGGGCCGTGACGGCGGTGCCCTCCGCCGAGGAGATATCGATTCCCCGATGCCCGGTGGCCCAGGCGGTGGCCGGGGCGATGAACGGTCTCGCGATCGGATGGGGGACCGGCACCGGCCAGGCCCAGCTGGTGGTTGCCCCCGCCGCGGCTTGCGCGCTCGCCGGAACGGGGGAGACCGCTGCCGACAGCAGCACACACAGGATCACCAGGCGACTAAGCCGGGTCGGCCGGGCGGCCGCGAACGAGGACAACACCCGCACAGCATCCAACAGTGGGGAGGTGGAGAGCCGCGACATCCGCGAACCGGGGAGTTGATCGGCCTCTGGGCAGGTGGAGGAGGAGGAGAGTGGGTGAACGCAGCCCGGTGTTATGCTGTCCAAAGCATTCCGCCCTGGCGGGGTGACTACGCGTGCCTACTGCATCTTCGGATGCGGCACTCCTCCTCCAGTCTCCACCCGTTTCGCGGGTCGGGCGGATGGGTGTCGGGCACCAGGATTGGCCGCCGATCGGCGGACATAACAAACTGAAATAGCGTCATGCCGTGCCCGGGAGGGCGTGTGACGCAGATAAGGAGACGGCTCATGGCCGTTGTAACCATCCGCCAGCTGCTCGACAGTGGCGTGCACTTCGGACACCAGACCCGTCGCTGGAACCCGAAGATGAAGCGCTTCATCCTGACCGAGCGTTCGGGCAGCCACATCATCGACCTGCAGCAGTCGCTGCAGTACATCGACAAGACCTACGACTACGTCAAAGAGACCGTCGCGCACGGCGGCACCATCCTCTTCGTCGGTACCAAGAAGCAGGCCCAGGGTTCGATCCAGGAGCAGGCGCAGCGCGTCGGCCAGCCGTTCGTCAACCAGCGTTGGCTCGGTGGCCTCCTCACCAACTTCCAGACGGTTTCCAAGCGCCTCGCCCGCATGAAGGAACTCGAAGAGATCGACTTCGACGACACCACGCGCGGCTATACCAAGAAGGAGCTTCTCATCCAGCGCCGCGAGCTCGTGAAGCTGCAGCGCTCGCTCGGTGGGATCCGCAACCTCACGAAGACCCCGTCCGCGATCTGGATCGTCGACACCAAGAAGGAGCACCTCGCGATCGACGAGGCGCACAAGCTCGGCATCCCGGTCATCGCGATTCTCGACACCAACTGCGACCCCGACGAGGTGCAGTACCCGATCCCGGGTAACGACGACGCGATCCGTTCCGTCGGACTGCTCACCCGTATCATTGCGGATGCCGCAGCCGAGGGCCTCATCCAGCGCCACCAAAAGGCGGAGGAGGGCACTGGCAATGTCTCCGCTGTCGAGCCGCTCGCCGAGTGGGAAGCGGAGCTGCTCGGAGCATCGCAAGCCCCGTCCACCGAAGCCGAGAAGATCGAGGCCGTCGACGGTCTCGTCGCCTCCACAGAGTCGAACACCGCGGCTGTTGCCGAGGTCATCGCCTCAGAGGTGCCGGTCGAAGAGAACGACGCCGACGCTGTCGTCGCAGCGCACGAGGCCGCCGCTGACGCGAGCATCGTGCCCGAGCACCACGTCGTCTCGGACCAGGATGCCGAGGCCAAGATCGAGGAAGAAGCGACCGTCGCGGAGAAGGCACACTCCGCCGACGACACGATGGCAGACGACACGAAGGCAGACGACACGAAGGCCGACGCGGCCGCCAAGAAGCCGACCGCATCAAAGCCTGCCGCAGCAAAGCCTGCTGCCGCTAAGAAGTAAGGGAAGCCAACATGGCAGATTTCAGCCTGGAAGACCTCAAGACCCTCCGTGAGCGCCTCGGCACCGGCATGGTCGAAACCAAGAACGCCCTCGTCGAGGCGGGCGGTGACCTCGACAGGGCCACCGAGTTGCTTCGGCTGAAGGGCGCGAAGGGCAACGCCAAGCGCGCTGACCGCTCCACCAGTGAAGGACTCGTCGCCGCGAAGGAGAACGGCACAACCACGACGCTTGTCGAGCTGTCGTGCGAGACCGACTTCGTCGCCAAGGGTGCGAAGTTCGTGACCCTGGGCGATACTGTGCTCGACGCGATCGTCGCTGCCGGAGCATCCACTCCCGAGGAGGGCCTCGCGGCCCCGGTCGGGTCGGAGACGGTCGCGGACCTGATCAGCAACGAAGCGGCCGTCCTCGGCGAGAAGATCGTTCTCCGCCGCGTCGCTGTCATCTCGGGCGAGAAGTTCGCCGTGTACCTGCACAAGACCAACAAGGACCTGCCCCCGCAGGTCGGCGTGGTCGTCGGATACTCGGGCGACGACGCGGAGACCGCTCGCAGCATCGCGCAGCACATCTCGTTCGCCGACCCGCTGTACCTGAGCCGTGACGAGGTGCCGGCCGAGCAGGTCGAGTCCGAACGTCGCATCGTCGAGGAGATCAGCCGCGGCGAGGGCAAGCCGGAAGCCGCCCTTCCAAAGATCATCGAGGGCCGTGTCAACGGCTTCTTCAAGCAGGTCGTGCTCCCCGAGCAGGACTACGCGCGCGACAACAAGAAGTCCGTGGCCTCCGTGTTGAAGGATGCCGGCCTCACCGTGAACGGGTTCGCCCGATTCAAGGTCGGAGCCTAGCCTCCAGGTCTCACAGAAAAGCCCGGATCGCGTCGCGCGGTCCGGGCTTTTTCGCGTCCGCCGAGCGCACACCTCGCAGCCCACAGCCCAGTTCTTCAATCGACTTGGTGGGCGTTGCGACTTCCTCGGCTGCGCAACCCGCAACGTCTACCAAGTCGATTGCGGTCACGCGAGTTGAGCGGATCGACCGGGCAGGCACGTCGGTGCCGGGGGACGGGGCGCGACACCGACGGGATCCGGTACCCTTGGTCGGGCCACGATTGAAGGAGCAGGCATGACGGACGCGCGCAAGAGACGGGTTCTGCTGAAACTTTCGGGGGAATCCTTCGGCGGAGGCTCGCTCGGGGTCAATCCCGATGTGGTGAGCTCGCTTGCGAAGGAGATCGCGGCAGCGGCGACGGATGTCGAGGTCGCCATCGTCGTCGGAGGTGGCAACTTCTTCCGTGGCGCCGAACTCAGCCAGCGTGGCATGGACCGTGGCCGGGCGGACTACATGGGCATGCTCGGCACCGTGATGAACGCGCTCGCCCTCCAAGACTTCCTCGAGCAGGCTGGCGCAGCGACCCGGGTGCAGTCCGCCATCTCTATGACGCAGGTCGCCGAGCCCTACATTCCGCGCCGTGCGGAACGTCACCTCGAGAAGGGCCGGGTCGTCATCTTCGGCGCCGGCGCCGGGCTCCCGTACTTCTCCACCGACACTGTCGCAGCCCAGCGCGCCCTCGAAATCAGCGCGGATGTCGTGCTGCTGGCCAAGAACGGCGTGGACGGCGTGTACGATTCCGACCCCCGCACCAACAGCGACGCGAGGAAGCTGGATCACGTGACCTACCAGGATGCCCTCGTGAAAGGCCTCAAA
>JBBRDX010000095.1:0-11634 GCA_038203515.1 Actinomycetales bacterium
AGCGTCGATCACGTGCTTCACGTTGTCGTCGAGGCCACGCAGCGAGCGTTCGAGTGTCTCGAAGTCCGCAAGCTGGTGCTCATCCGGCAGCTCGCCGTGCCAGAGCAGGTAGGCAACCTCCTCGAACGAACAATTCGCCGCGAGCTCCTGCACGGGGTACCCGCGGTAGAGCAGCGAGTTCGTGTCTGGGTTAACCTTTGAGATGGCGGTGTAGTCGACGACTACCCCGGCGAGCCCCTTTTTCGGTGCCTGTTCGGTAGTGGCTACATCGGTCATGCGCGTGCTCCTAGCTCGTGGTGATTCAGTTCAGCGTGAAGTTGAAGACGCTGGTGTCGAAGGCGTTGTACGCCTCGTAGTCGAGCAGCTCGTAGAGCCGGGCACGTGTTTGCATGTTCGGCACCTCCGATGTCAGTGAACCCTCTCGCCTGATCGTATCGAGACCTCGCTCGGCGGCCCCCATCGCGAGTCGCAGGAGGCTGACCGGGTAGATCACCAGGTTGACGCCCACACCGGCGAGCTGATCGTTCGTGAAGAGCTCACTCTTGCCGAACTCGGTCATATTGGCGAGGATCGGCACATCGACGGCCGCTCGAATCGCCTCGAATTCGGCCAGGTCCCTCATCGCCTCGGGGAAGATCGCGTCGGCCCCGGCATCCTCCAGTGCCTTGGCGCGGTCGATGGCCGTTGCGAGCCCGTCGACGGCGCGGATGTCCGTTCGTGCCATGATCAGCAGGTTCGGGTCTCGGCGCGCATCCACTGCGGCGCGAATGCGCTGTGTCGCGGTGTCCGCGTCGACGACGGCCTTTCCGTCGAGGTGGCCGCACCTCTTCGGGTTGACCTGGTCCTCGATGTGAAGGCCGGCCACACCGGCATCCTCGAGCTCCTGCACCGTGCGCGCCACGTTCATCGGCTCGCCGAAGCCAGTGTCCGCGTCGACGAGCGCCGGGAGATCGGTCATGCGGCTGATCTGCTTCGCCCGGGTGGCAACCTCGGTGAGGGTGGTGAGTCCGATGTCCGGCAACCCGAGATCGGCGGCGATGACGGCCCCGGAGATGTAGACCCCGTCGAATCCCCTGTCCTGGATGAGCTTCGCGCTCAGTGGATTGAATGCGCCGGGGACGAGCTGGAGGTTTCCGCTCGACAGCGCTGCGCGGAAGTTCGCGCGCTTCTCGGCGGGGGGGAGTGTGGAGTACAGCATCAGAAGAGTCCCTTCGGTCCGGCGGAAAGGAGACCGGGCTTTGCGGTGACGGTGAGGCCGCCGAGTTCCTGGGCGCTGAGTTCGGGCAGTCGCTGCACGAGCGCAAGGAAGCGATCGATCTCCGCGGGCTCGAGGATATCCGCGGCGAGCGCGCGGAACTTCTGCGTGTAGTGCTCGCGGGCGAACGGTCGGGCACCGAGCGGGTGGGCATCCGCGACCGCGATCTGGTCGACGATCGTCGTGCCGTCGGTGAGGGTGATCGAAACGCTGCCGCCGAACGCCTTCTCGGCCGGGTCATTCGAGTGGTAGCGACGCGTCCACTCCGGGTCCTCCTCGGTGACCACGCGATTCCAGAGCGCGACGGTGTCGGGGCGGCCCGCACGCTCGGGCGCGTAGGAACGCTCATGGTGCCATTCGCCGTCCTGCAGCGCGACCGTGAAGATGTAGGGGATCGAGTGGTCGAGTGTCTCGCGGCTCGCGGTGGGGTCGTACTTCTGCGGGTCGTTTGCACCCGTACCAATCACATAGTGAGTGTGGTGGGATGTGCGGATGATGACTCGGTCGATGTTTCCCGCGTCGCCGAGCGCCGGGTACTCGTTGTGCAGCTTGCGGGCCAGGTCGATCCAGGCCTGCGCCTGGTATTCGGCCGAATGCTCCTTGGTATAGGTGTCGAGGATGCCCCGCTTGGCCTCGCCTGCCTCGGGCAGTGACACCTCGTAATGGGCGTCTGGGCCGTCGAGCAGCCAGGCGATCACGCCGTCCTCTCCCTCGTAGATGGGGGTCGGGCTGGTCTGGCCTCGCATCGCCCGGTCGACCGCTTCGACCGCCATCTTGCCGGCGAAGGCGGGTGCGTATGCCTTCCAGGTCGAGATCTCGCCCTTGCGTGACTGGCGGGTGGCGGTGGTGGTGTGCAGTGCCTGCCCGATCGATTGGAAGATCACCTCCGGCGAGAGGTGGAGCATCGTGCCGATGCCCGCGGCGGCCGACGGGCCGAGGTGGGCGACGTGGTCGATCTTGTGCGCGTGGAGGCTGATCGCCTTGACGAGATCGACCTGGATCTCGTAGCCGGTCGCGATTCCGCGCACCAGGTCGGCGCCGGTGCAGCCCACATGCTGGGCGACCGCGAGGATCGGAGGGATGTTGTCACCCGGGTGTGAGTACTCAGCCGCGAGGAAGGTGTCGTGGTAGTCGAGCTCGCGAACGGCGACGCCGTTGGCCCAGGCCGCCCATTCGGGCCCGAATCGGCCGGAGGTGCCGAACACCGTTGATCCGGGCTCGTAGGGGTGGTCCTCGGCCTGCGCGCGCGCGGCGACAGCCGGTCCACGGGCCAGGGAGGCGGTGGCCACCGCTGCGTTGTCGATCAACCGGTTGATCACCATCTCTGTCACTTCGGGTGTCACTGCCACCGGATCTGCCGCGACTCCGGCGATCTTCCAGGCCAGCTGGTCTTCGCGAGCGAGGTTCTCAGAGCTCGGGTGGACTCGGACGGAGTGCAGTTTCACAGTGTTCCTTTCGGGGCAGGGCCGGTAGCGCCCACCAGTGTGTGGAGGTTCGAGTGGAGGTTCGCCATCTTCTGGATGTTTCGTAGGGCATGGTGGAGATGCACCTGCGTCGCGTGGGCGGCGAGTTCGGCATCCCGAGCGGCGATTGCCTGCACGATCAGCAGGTGCTCCGCGGCAGCCGCGGAGAGTCGCGCCGGATCGTCGACTGCCAGTCGACGCACGCGCACGAGGTGCGTGCGTAGGGTCGCGAGTGCCGCCGCGAGGTAGGAGTTATCGACGGCGTCGTCGATTGCACCGTCGAGTCGGGCGACGAGCCCGTAGTAGGCGTGGCGGGCCGGGTCGTCGTGCTCGAGCAGTTCGTTCACGGCGGCGAACTCGCTCTCAAGCTGCTGGAACACAGCGGTGTCCCCGCGCTGCGCGGCGAGACGGGCCGCCTGTTCCTCGAGAGCCTGGCGCACCTCGAAGATCTCGCGGATGCTGGCAAGCGACAGGTCGGTGACGACGAGGCCTCGGCCGGACTGGGGGGACACGAGGCCATCCGCCATCAATCGTGCCAGCGCCTCACGCAGCGGGGTGCGGGATACTCCGAGACGAGTGGCCTGCTCGACCTCTCCGAGCACGCTCCCCGGCCGCAGCTCCCACTCGACGATCTCGTCGCGGAGGGTCTGGTACGCCCGGTCGCTTGCGCGCTGGGTGATTGCCATTGCTCCCCCTCGTTGCGACCGTAAGTCGCCGTTGTGTACACATTATGACCCATAGAGAGGCTATTTGCGCATCCTGTGTCATACTTCATCCACATTCTGTATACAGAACCGGTGTGACAACTTCGATGGAGAGGTATTCCGTGAGTGAAACCAGCGAGCCGACTGTGAACTCCGGCAGCTATCGGCAGGCTTTCGACCAGAGCGTCGATGATCGCGAGGGCTTTTGGCTCGAGGCGGCCAGGCTCGTGGATTGGACCGTCGAACCGATGACTGCGCTCGACAGCACCGGCGCACCGCTCTATCGCTGGTTCGCCGGGGCCGAACTCAATACCTGCTTCAACGCGCTCGATCGTCACGTGCTCGCCGGGCGTGGGGACACCATCGCCCTGATCTACGACTCCCCCGTTGTCGGCAAGAAGAAGAGCTACAGCTACGCCACCCTGCTGGAGAAGGTCGCCCGATTCGCGGGTGTGCTCGCGGATGCCGGTGTCGCCAAGGGCGACCGGGTGATCATCTACATGCCGATGATGCCGCAGGCGATCGTCGCCATGCTGGCGTGCGCGCGACTCGGTGCAGTGCACTCCGTGGTGTTCGGAGGATTCGCGGCCAAGGAGCTGGCCGCCCGCATCGACGACGCCGAGCCGGTCGTGATCGTGACCGCAACCGGAGGAATCGAGCCGAATCGCGTGGTGGAGTACCTCCCGACGATTGCGGCCGCCCTCCAGCTGAGCAGCCACACGGTCGGAACCGTGATCGTGAAGGATCGTCCCGAGGTACCGGGCTGGGCTTCCGATCACGCCACCGAAGACACGGCGTGGTGGGACTGGGATGAGCACTCCATGACCGCGACGCCGCGCGGGGCCGTTTCGGTGGCCGCCACCGATCCGCTGTACATCCTCTACACCTCCGGCACGACAGGCACCCCCAAGGGGATCGTGCGCGACAATGGCGGCCATGCCGTGGCGATGGCCTGGTCGATGAAGAATATCTACGGTGTCGGGCCGGGGGATGTCATGTGGACGGCGAGCGACGTCGGCTGGGTCGTCGGCCACTCCTATATCGTCTACGGCCCGCTGATCGCCGGGGCGACCACCGTGCTCTACGAGGGCAAGCCTGTCAGCACACCGGATGCTGGCGCATTCTGGCGCGTGGTCTCGGATTACCGGGTGAAAACACTCTTCACTGCGCCGACCGCACTTCGCGCCATCCGTAAGGCCGATCCGCACGCCGCGCTCTCGCACCAGTACGACCTGACGTGCCTGGACGCGCTCTTCCTGGCCGGCGAGCGCCTCGATCCCGACACCTGGACCTGGGCGACCGCGCTGCTCGATAAGCCCGTGATCGACCACTGGTGGCAGACGGAGACCGGTTGGGCGATCTGCGCGAGCCCGCGTGGACTGGAGGAACTGCCGCTGCGAGCCGGCTCGCCGTCTTTCCCGGTGCCCGGCTACAACGTGAGCATCGTCGACGAGCATGGCCAGCCGGTGCCGCACCTCGATGAGGGGAACATCGTCATTTCGCTTCCCCTGCCGCCCGGCACGCTCGCCACGCTCTGGAACGGCGAGGATCGCTACATCCAGCAGTACCTCTCGGTATTTCCGGGCCGCTACCTCACGGGCGACTCCGGCTACATCGACCGCGAGGGATATCTCTACGTGATGGGTCGTACCGACGACATCATCAACGTGGCCGGCCATCGACTCTCCACCGGGTCGATGGAGCAGGTTCTCGCACAGCATCCCGCCGTCGCCGAGTGCGCGGTGATCGGTGTGCACGACGAGATCAAGGGCCAGAAACCGATGGGCTACGTGGTGCTGAAGAGCGGCACCGACATCTCCGACGATGCCCTCGCCGCCGACCTGGTGACGATGGTGCGCGAACAGATCGGGGCGGTCGCAGCATTCCGTGACGTGGTGGTCGTGTCCGGACTGCCGAAGACCCGATCGGGCAAGATCCTTCGCAAGACGATGCGCCAGATCGTGAACGGCGAGGACTACGTGGTGCCTCCGACGATCGAAGACACCCAGTCGATCGCGGTGATCACGGCAACGGTTGGTCGGTGACGCCCGCGCGCTGGCGCAGCAGCGGCGCCGTGCGGTAGGGCACCATCTCCCTCATCGAGAGAGAGACCTCGGTGCGCTGAATGCCGGGCGAGGCCAGGATGACCCCGGCGATGCGGTAGAGATCGTCGGTGTTCTGCGCCACCACGCGGATCATGATGTCGGCGCCCCCGGCGATACCGTGAACCTCAACCACTTCGGTTATGCGGGTGAGCGCGGACTCGATCTCCTGGAGACGATGCTGGTCGACCCGGGCCGAAACGAAGGCGGTGAGCGGGTAGCCGAGCGCGCGGTGCGTGACGCGCCTGTCCATGCTGCCGAGGAGTTGGCCGCCCTCAAGCCGAGCGAGCCGCGACTGCACGGTGTTGCGCGAGAGTCCGAGGCGCTGGGCCAGCTCGACCCCGGAGAGTCGGGCATCGTCGCTGAGGGCGAGGAGGATTCGGGCGTCGGTGCCGTCGAGGTCTTGCATGTATCGCAGTCTGGCACGGTTTGCCAACCATTTTGTGTGCATTCTGCTCAACACTCAGGGGATGGGTTGTGCAGTCACGCGACAAGGCGCACGATTCAGGGACAACTCGTCAATGCCTGCGAGTCCAGTCACACACGTCACAGTCACACACGTCACAGTCACACACGTCAAAGAGGACGGTTGTCATGAGCATCGCATCGATCGAGATCACCGGGCACACCGAAGCGGTAGCGCTTTTGCCGACCGCCGGCGGTGACTTGGTCCCCCATCCCATCTTCTCGGCATATGTCAGTGACATCGGGGATGCCGAACTCGTCGAGATGTACACCGACCTCGTGGTCGTGCGCCGCATCGATGCCGAAGCCACCGCCCTTCAGCGGCAGGGCGAGCTCGGGCTCTGGGCGCCGATGCTCGGCCAGGAGGCGGCGCAGGTGGGATCCGCCCGCGCCCTGCGGGAGAAGGACTTCGTCTTCGCCAGCTATCGCGAACACGCCGTCGCGTACCTCCGCGGGGTGGACCCCACCATGATCCTGCGCTTCTGGCGCGGTTCGACCCACTCAGGGTGGAACCCCTACGAGGTCAACATGACGACCCCGGCGATCGTGGTGGGCTCGCAGATGCTGCACGCGGTCGGCTATGGAATGGGCATCCGCCGCGATCGGTCCGATGACATCGCGATCACCTATTTCGGCGACGGAGCCACGAGCCAGGGAGATTTCTCCGAGGCCCTCGGATTCGCCGCGAGCTTCGCCGCTCCCGTCGTCTTCTTCTGCCAGAACAACCAGTTCGCGATCTCCGCGCACGTCGGGGTGCAGACCACCGTGCCGATCGTGCAGCGCGCCGCGGGCTTCGGCATCGAGGGAGTTCAGGTGGACGGCAACGATGTGCTCGCCGTGCTCGCCGTCACCCGGTATGCGGCCGAGCGCGCGCGCAACGGCGAGGGGCCCACGTTCATCGAAGCCGTGACCTACCGCATGGGGCCGCACACGACATCCGACGACCCGACCCGCTATCGCGACGCCGAGGAGGTCGCCCGGTGGAAAGAGCGTGATCCGATCGATCGGCTGCTGCGCACCCTCGAACACCGCGGACTCGCGACACCGCAGATGCTCGCCGCCGCAGAGGCGACGGCGGGCGAGTTCGCCGCCTCGGTGCGCGCCGGATGCCTCGGCACCGTCGAGCCCGCACCCGAGTCGATTTTCGAGAACGTCTACGCGGAGCCGCACTCGCTGCTCGAAGAGGAGCGGGCCGAGTTCGTCTCCTACCACGGCATCCGCGACACGAAGGCGGCCGACCGATGACCACGCTCTCGCTGGCCAAGGCAATCAATGCCGGACTTCGGCGATCCCTCGGCTCCGACGACCGCGTCATGCTGATGGGTGAAGACGTGGGGGCCCTCGGCGGCGTCTTTCGCGTGACCGATCAGTTGCAGGCCGAATTCGGTCGGGAGCGGGTCTTCGACACCCCACTCGCGGAGTCGGGGATCATCGGCACCGCTATCGGTCTCGCCATGCGCGGCTACCGACCGGTCTGCGAGATCCAGTTCGACGGCTTCATCTACCCGGCATTCGACCAGATCGTCTCGCAGCTCGCGAAGATCCATAAACGTACCGACGGGGCCGTCACCGTGCCGCTCACCATTCGCGTGCCATACGGCGGCGGGATCGGTGCCGTCGAGCACCATTCCGAGTCTCCTGAGGCGTACTTCGCTCACACCGCGGGCCTCCGCGTCGTCTCCTGCTCGTCGGCGGACGACGCCTACGGCATGATCCAGCAGGCGATAGCCTCCGATGACCCGGTGCTGTTCTTCGAGCCGAAGCGCCGCTACTGGGACAAAGAGGATGTCGATCTCGAGGCCATCCCGACGCTCGGTCTCTACGACGCCCGGGTCGTGACCGAGGGGACCGACCTCACCGTCGTCGCCTACGGCCCGATGGTGGCCACCTCGGTCGCTGCGGCACGAGAAGCGGCGTCCGAAGGCACCTCCGTGGAGGTCATCGACCTGCGGTCGCTCTCCCCGATCGACTTCGGCACCATCGAACGCTCGGTCGCGAAGACCGGTCGGCTCGTTATAGTGCACGAGGCCCCCGTGTTCCTCGGCCTCGGCGCCGAGATCGCCGCGCGCATCTCGGAGCGCTGCTTCTGGATGCTCGAATCGCCGGTGATCCGAGTGGGCGGCTACTCCACCCCCTATCCACCGTCCAAGGTCGAGCAGTACTACCTGCCGGACATCGACCGGGTGCTCGACGCGATCGACCGAAGCCTGGCGGTGCAGTGATGGCCACCGATTTTCTGCTTCCCGACCTCGGTGAAGGACTCACCGATGCCGAAATCGTGCGCTGGCTCGTCAAGGCCGGCGATGAAGTCACACTCAACCAGGTGATCTGCGAGGTGGAGACGGCCAAGGCGCTGGTCGAACTGCCGTCGCCGATCGTCGGGGTCGTCTCATCCCTGCGCGTCGCCGAGGGCGAGACGGTGATGGTCGGATCCCCGATCATCAGCTTCGGTACCTCGAGCTCCGAGGAAGATGAGACCGCCACGGAGCCACTGGTAGACAGCGAACCCGAAGAAGACGGCCGGTCGAACATGCTCGTCGGGTACGGTCCCGGCGAGAGCGACCAGCGATCGGGACACCGACGTCGGCGCAGCGCTCCGGCAGCCCCTGCGCCTGCAACCGCGCCAGTTCAATCGGCTGCGCCTGCGCCAGTCCAATCGGCTGCGCCTGCGCCAGTTCAATCGGCTGCGCCTGCGCCAGTTCAACCGCCTGCGCCTGTTCATTCGGCGGCCCCCATCCGCGTGCTCGCCAAGCCGCCGGTGCGAGACCTTGCCCGGCGTCTCGGGCTCGACCTGGCCACCGTCGTCGGCACGGGATCGAATGGAGCGGTCATCCGCTCCGATGTCGAGTCGGCCGTTGGTTCTCCGGTATCGCCCCCCGTCGCCATCACGGCCGATGAGACCCGGGTCGCAATCAGCGGGGTGCGCAAGCGAACGGCGGCCGCGATGGTGTCGAGCGCTTTCACGGCACCCCACGTCACCGAGTTCGTGACCGTGGACGTCACTCCCACCGTCGAGTTGGTGGAGCGCCTGCGCGCGCACCGGGCGTTCGAGGGTGCGAGGGTGACCCCACTGGTAGTGATCGCCAAGGCCCTGGTGATCGCGACGGTGCGGCATCCCGAGCTCAACACGCGCTGGGATGAGGCGGCCCAGGAGGTCGTGACCTACCGCGCAATCAACCTCGGTATCGCGGTGGCCACTGCGCGGGGCCTCATGGTGCCGAACATCCGCGATGTCAATTCTCTGACGCTACGCGAACTGGCCGATGCCCTGTCGGGCCTGGCCTCCCGGGCACGCGACGGCAAGACGGCCGTGGCCGAGCTCACCGGCGGCACGATCAGCATTACCAACATCGGAAGTTTCGGTATCGACAGCGGCACCCCGATCATCAATCCCGGCGAGGCGGCGATACTCTGCACCGGCGCGATCCGGCGCCAGCCGTGGGACTTCCAGGGGCAGATCGCGTTGCGCTCGGTGATGACGCTCAGCGTCTCGTTCGATCATCGCCTCGTCGACGGCGCCGAAGGGTCTGCCTTCCTTGCCGAGATCGGCCGGATCCTGGCAGATCCCCTCGAACTCATCGCCCTCGGATAGGAACAGAATGCACATCACCGACACGATCGCCGTCGTTACCGGTGGGGCCTCAGGCCTCGGTCTCGCCACCACCCGCGCGCTCACCGCTGCGGGGGCGCACGTGGTTATTCTCGATCTTGTCGCCCCGGCCGAACCGCTGTCGGGAACGACCTTCGTCACCGCCGACGTCACCAGCGAAACGGATGTCGCGGCGGCGGTCGCCACGGCGACGGAACTCGGCACGCTGCGCATCCTCGTCAGCTGCGCGGGCATCGCACCCGCGAACCGCGTCGTCGGCCGGGACGGCCCGGTAGCCCTCGAACTGTTCGAGCGGGCCATCCGGATCAATCTCATCGGCACCTTCAACGTGCTGCGGCTGGTCGCCGCCGCTATGCAGCGAAATGAGCCGGTTGACGGCGAGCGTGGCGTCATCGTCAACACCGCCTCCGTCGCGGCGTTCGACGGACAGATCGGACAGGCGGCGTACTCGGCGTCCAAGGGCGCGATCGCGGCGATGACGCTGCCGATCGCGCGCGAGTTCGCCACGAGTCTCATCCGGGTCATGACCATCGCACCGGGTGTCTTCGAGACTCCGATGATGGCGGCGATGAGCGAGGAGACGAAACTCTCACTGGGCAGCCAGGTGCCGCATCCGGCCCGTCTCGGACGGCCGGACGAATACGCCGCTCTCGCGAGGCACATCGTGGAGAACTCCTACCTCAATGGCGAGACGATCCGTCTCGACGGTGCCATCAGGATGTCCCCCCGATGAGCGTGGATTCCGTGGCCTTCGATGTGGCCTCTACCGATGCCGCATCCATCAACACTGCGGCAGAGCAGACCCGGCGCCCACGCCCCTCCGACGACTTCCTCGACTACCGCGATCTCCTCTCGCCCATGGAGCAGCGGCGCCTGAACGACGCGACCGCGATCTTCGACCGAGAGGTGCGCCCCGTGATCGGTGCGCACTGGGATGCCGCCACCTTTCCCTTCGAGCTGCTGCCGACCCTCGCCGGACTCGACCTCATCGGCATCCCGGCCTCGGGTGGCAGCCACCTGATTCGGGGCTTCCTGCACCTTGAATTGTCGCGGGTCGACATGTCCGTCTCCACTTTCCTCGGCGTGCACTCCGAACTCGTCACCGCGGCGATAGACCGGCTCGGCTCAGACGAGCAGCGCGAACGACTGCTTCCCGGTCTCCACGACCTTTCCCGCATTGGGGCCTTCGCCCTGACCGAGCCGGATCACGGGTCGGACATCTCGCGCTCGATGACAACCACCGCCACCCGGCGCGGCGACACCTGGAGTCTCTCCGGTGCCAAACGCTGGATCGGCAACGGCACCATGGCCGACCACATCATCCTCTGGGCGCGGGATACCGCCGACGACGAGATCAAGGCCTTCATCGTGGACCGGGGCACCCCGGGGCTGCGCACGGAAAAGATCGAGAACAAGATTTCGCTGCGTATCGTGCAGAACGCGGACATCCTGCTCGACAACGTGCGAGTCGACGAGTCAGCTCGACTGCCCGGAGCGAGCTCGTTCCGTGATGCGAGCGCGTTGCTCACCGACTCCCGGGTGTGGGTCGCCTGGCAGACTGTCGGGCTGCAGTTCGCCGCCTACGACCACGCGCTCGCCTATGCGCTCGAGCGTCGCCAGTTCGGCAAACCCATCGCGTCATTCCAGCTCGTACAGGAGAAGCTCGTGCGCATCCTCGAGAACACCACAGCCTCACTCGGCACGATGGTGCGCATCGCGCAACTGCAACAGAAGGGCACTCTGCGCTCCGAGCACGCGGCGATGGCCAAGGCATCCGGCAGCGCACGCATGCGCGAGTCGGTGGCGATGGCGCGCGGAATCCTCGGAGGCAATGGCATTTCGACCGACTTCGGCATGGCGCGAGTCTTCGCGGATGCCGAAGCGGTCTACAGCTACGAGGGAAGCTACGAGATCAACACGCTGTTGGTCGGACGGGCGATCACGGGGATCTCCGCCTTCGAGTAGCGCGAGCCTTCGAGTAGCGCGAGCCTTCGAGTAGCGCGAGCCTTCGAGTAGCGCGAGCCTTCGAGTAGCG
>JBBRDX010000096.1:0-11606 GCA_038203515.1 Actinomycetales bacterium
TCGATCTACGCCTGGACCCGCGGACTCTCGCACCGCGCGACGCTCGACGGCAACCCCGAGCTCGAGACCTTCGCGGCGACGCTCGAGGATGTCGTCATCAAGTCGGTCGAGGCCGGCCACATGACGAAGGACCTCGCGGCCCTCGTCGGACCGGACCAGAAGTGGGAGACCACCGAGGAGTTCCTCGACACGCTCGACAGGAACATGGCCGCCCGCCTGGCTTAGGCCACAGGCTCGTCCTCCGAAGGCACGGGTGCCGAATGGCGCCCCTGCGTTCGCTGGTGTCGGGCGATTCGTCCGTCGTGCAGTTCGATCACACTGTGTGCCTGTTTTACGATGAGCGGGTCGTGCGTCGAGATGATTGCGGCGATCGAGCGTTGCTCGACCAGGACGTTGATGAGGGCCATCATCTCGGATGCCGTCGAACTGTCGAGCTGACCGGTCGGCTCGTCCGCGATGAGCAGCTGCGGCTCGATCACCAGGGCGCGTGCGAGTCCGACACGCTGTTGTTGTCCACCCGAGAGCTCGTAGGGCCGCTGGTTCGCGTGGTCCGCAAGCCCGACGAGTTCGAGCATGCCGCGCACTCGCTCGTCGCGCTCGACCGGATCGACCCCGGCGATCCGCAGCGGCACCGCGATGTTCTCTGCGGCAGAGAGCACCGGCACGAGGCCGAAAGTCTGGAAGACGTAGCCCACCCTCCCCCGGCGCAGTTCGGTGAGGGCGGCATCCGACAGGGTCGAAAGCTCGGTCTCACCCCACCAGACCTCTCCGGAGGTGGCGGTGTCGAGCCCGCCGAGGATATTGAGCATCGTGGATTTGCCGCTGCCGGAACGTCCTCGCACCACGACGAGTTCGCCGGGGGACAGCTCGATCGAAATCCCCTGGCAGGCGTGCACCTCCGTGGCTCCCCGGCCGAAGGTGCGGGTGACGTCGATGGCGCGCAACGCGGGGGCGCTCATTTCTCACCACCGTTCGTCGTCGAGGCCGTGTCCTGGCCGGGAAAGACTTCCACGCGATCGGGCTCGAGTGTTAATCTCACCCGCTCGCGCAGGTCGAGAGCCTTGGTGTATGCATCCGGAAGCTGCAGTCGACCCACCCGGTCGATCACCGCAAACTCCTCGGAGATGTGCCGTTCCTCGCCGTGCTCGTCGACCTCGCTGCGTCGAAGCACCTCGGTGGACGTGCGACCGTCCCGAATCTGGATGGTGCGCCGCACGTGTCCGGAGACCGCGGGGTCGTGCGTCACGATGAGGATCGTTGTGCCGAGTCGCTCGTTGATGCCGCGCATCGCTTCGAGCACCTCCGACGATGTCGCTTCGTCGAGTTCTCCGGTCGGCTCGTCCGCAAGCAGGATTTCGGGCGAATTCGCGAGTGCGACGGCGATGGCGGTGCGCTGCTGCTCCCCGCCTGACATCTGGCCGGGCGTGCGGTCGCGGCAGTATCCGACGTCGAGGAGGTCGAGGAGCTCGGTGACCCGCGCGCCCCGATCGGCGGTGGGGTTGCCCGCAACGATCATCGCCATCGCCACGTTCTCCCCGGCGGTGAGGTAGGGCAGAAGGTTGCGCGAGGTCTGTTGCCAGACGAATCCCACGCTGTGCCGCTGGTATTCCACGCGGTCGCGTCGCGAGAGGGTGAGCAGGTCGAAGCCCGCGCACCGAGCCGTGCCTGCGGTGGGGGTGTCGAGGCCGGAGAGGATTGTGAGCAGCGTCGACTTGCCTGAGCCGGATGCTCCGACCAGCGCGACCATCTCGCCGCGTTCCACCCGGAGGTTCAGGCCCTGCAGCGCCTGCACCTCCACCCCCTGTGCGGCGAAGATCCGTACTAGGTCCGCGCAGAAGATGTGCGGTTCGGCAACGGTTGTCATACTGGTCATCCTTCCCCCGACGTGCGGAGAGTTCGAGCGATGTCGACGCGGCGTGCGGCGGCGATAGCGAGAAGAGCGGCGCCGGCGACGACGATGAAGAAGCCGCCGACCAGTGCGAGGAGTACCAGCGGATCGAAGGTCTCACGGGGTTGGATTGTGCCGCCGGTGAAGGAGCGCACGTCCACCCCGGCGAGCACGACCAGCGGCAGTGCGAGCCCGAGGATCGCGCCCGCGATGACCGCGATGACCGCCGATGGCCCGACCTCCCAGGCCACGATGCCCCGCGACTGCTGGCCCGACAGGCCGAGCGTGCGAAGAAGGGCAAAAAGACGTTCGCGGGGTCGCGACGAAACCAGCAGCGCGAGCACCACAGAGCCAGCGCAGAGCAGCCCGACCGTCACGATGAGCAGCACGAGCAGCAGTTGGAGACCGGATGCCACGGGCGAGATGCGGAAGGTGGCGGCCGACTCACTCGGCGTGCTGAAGACCACCGGATCGCCCACGATGGCACGAATCGACTTCTCGACGGCGGCGAGTCCCTGGCCGGACCGAGACGCGGGAGCCAGTCGCACGAGACCGAGCTCCGGACGGAATTCTTCGGCGTCGAAGCGCGGCGCCATCGAGCGGTCGACGAGAACCCAGGCATCCGCTCGACTAAGCGCGGCTCCCGTGGCCGGATCGCCGACCGCCGTCACCGGTTCACCGCTCACGGTGAACCGGGCGCCGGGAAGTTTCGCCGCGGTGTAGGCGGGAAAGACGATGCCGGGAATCGAGCCATGGGAGAGCCGCGACATCCCCCGCGGAACCACAGCGACATTCTCGAGGTCACCCCGCACCTTGGCGAGACGACCGGTGTCGGTCACGACGAGGGCCACGGAGAATCGTGCGCCGTCGAGCACAGCATCCAGGCGGGTGAGCGGCTCGTAGACTCCGGCGACCGCGGAAACTCCCCTCACATCGGAGATGGCGCTGATGGTCTTGTCGGTGAGTGCAACGCCGGTGATGCGCAGGTCCGCGCCCACATTCGATTCGCCGGCTGCGGCGACACCGTGTTGCAGCGTGCCCACCATCACACCGGAGAACACCGCGACCGACAGGCCCACCACCATCGCCAGGACGGGGACGAGCCCGGCCGCGGGGTCCCGCACCGCCCGCAGCGATCCGAGGTGACCGACGAATCCACGACCCGTCGCGAGCCGGCGACCGAGAGCGAGCAGCGGTGCCGGAAAGGTGCGCAGCACGATGAGCGCCGTGGTCACCGCGAGGAGCAGTGGCACCGCAGCCAGGAGCGGATCGACGCCGATCGAGGTGCTGGTCGTGAGCCCGCGCTGTGCGAACAGCACCACAGCGAGCACGGTGAGGGCCGCGACGAGGAGCTCAAGCACAACTCGCACCCAGCGTCTCGACCGCGGATCGAGATCGGCCCGACCACTGCTCGCGGCGCGGCTCGTCGCGGCGACGGCGATGAGTGCGCCGGGCACCGCCGCGATCGCCACGGGGATGATGATGAGGTCAGGCGGCAGCGGCCCCGGGTTCAGGGCGACGGCGATCGCAGCTCCGAGCGCGGCAGCCGGAACGGTGAGCAGCAGGGTCTCAGCCACGACAACCCCGGCGAGCTGGCTGGCGGATGCGCCGCGCGCCCTGGCGAGCACGAGGGTCTCGCGCCGACGCAGCGCGATGAGCGATACCAGCAGCCAGAGCACCGCCGCCGCCACCCCGAGCGGCCCGATCGCCACCATCAGCAGCACAGCGGATGCCGCGCGCCCCCGGTCGAGCGCGAGCGCCAGTGCGTCATCGATGCCGGTGTCGAAGCGCACCTTCGTGACGGTCGCCGCCGCGGACTCCGGGGCGATCTCCTGCCCCGTGGCCGTGAACCGTCTAACCTGCGGCAGCATCCGGTCGGCCTGGTCGGTGTGGATCGCGGACGCACTGAGCGGAATGCGAAAAGTGGTCGTCGACCCGGCGAACGAATTGCGCAGGTTCGGCCAGGAGGCGGGGTCGATCACAACGGTGCTCACCTGGATGAGTTGGATTTCGCCTCCTGGAAGAACCATCGTGATCTTCTCCGGCACGAGTGACGAGCGATCCATTGTCCAGTAGGGGTCGGTGGGGGAGCGAGGAGCGAAAATCCCGGACAGGGTCATCGATACGCTGTGCTGGGCATCCGGGTGGATGGATCGCGTCTCGCCCACCTTCCACCGCAAGCCGGCGGCATTCTTTGCCGTCATCATGACTTCGATGGCCGGCGCATCGGGCGCAACTGCGGCGAAGGGCAGGGGCAGTGTTCCCTCGACGGTCCGCACCCGTGACGCAAAACCCGGAGCCGTCGCAACGGCGAGTTGGAGCTGCGGATCGAAACGCCGGGGTGGCGTGGATGCCGAGACCGGAGCGGTGAGAGACAGGTATTGCGGGGTCGCCATGCGCGATCGCAGCGGCTCCGGGGTCTCGGCGACCACTCGGCGGAGTCCGCTGTCAGTCGGGGCGAAGATCTCCTTCTCGGTCGATCCGGGGGCTGTGGGCGGAGAGCCGGCCACCGTCACCCCGAGATCGCGCTGGTGGGCTCTGAGCTGTTGGAGTCGGTATCCGATCTCGCGGGAGTTCATCTCCTGCACGGTGAGGGGCAGGGCCGTGCTGAGCGCGGTGAGCACGAGCACGGTGATGGCGAGCACCGTATGTGCGGTCCTGTCGGAGCGGAATTGCCTGGCCAGGATGGTGACGAGTGAGTAGCGCGGGCGGCCCGTGCCGCGCGTCATCGCCCGACTCCCCGGGAGGCCGCAATCATGCGGACACGCACGGCGGCAACCGCGCCGACGACCGCGATAGCGAGCAGCTCGACGGCGAGCACGATCAGAGCGGGAAGCGGCGAGAACAGAAGCGGAGTGGGCAGGGCTGCGGATGCCCCCACCACCGATCGTGCGAGCAGCGTGGCCGTCAGCGCGGCGGAAACGACTCCTGCAAGCACTCCGAAGCCGGCGGCGAGGGTCGTCACACCGAGAAGTTCACCGAGTCGCGCCCTCGCCTGCGCGCTGGCCGATTGGCCGACGGAGCTGAGGGCGGCGGTTTCGCCCGCGCGCTGGCGGGTGAGGGTGACCACCACGGCAAGAACCGCGATCAGGGCGAGGAGTGCGGTTCCGAGACTGCTGAGCCACAGGCTGGTCAGCGCGACGCCGGATGGGGACGAAGCACGGGACGCGGAGGTCGCACTCGACGTGCCGGGTCGGGTGACGGCGGCGGCCGGTCCCGCCACTGCCCGGACGGCCCGGAGCGACCGGGTGGTCGGAGCATCCGCTCGCAGCCAGATCTCGTTCGGCTGCGGAGGGATCGCCGTGCCTCGCAGGAAGTAGCCGTTGAGGCTCGACAGGTCGGCGAGCACGGCGAAGTCCGCAGAAGTGCCGGGCACCACCGGGGTGATCGCACCGACTTTCGCGGGGAGACCGACGCTGGAATCCCGCGATGCGAAGTCGAAGGTATCGCCGATCGCGAGGTCCAGGTGGCGGGCAAGCGCCCGCGTCACCGCCACCGGGAGCGGGGGCGGGGCGGTGTAAGAGAACTCGTTCTCGACGCCGGGGAGGGCGGGCATCAGGCGAAGGTCGACGTTGCCCTGCGCGAAAAACGAGGTGCCGATGGCTGGCAGCGGTATGGACGAGCCAGACTGCACACTCGGACTGATCCGGCGCTGGAGCACCCAGTTTCGGGACGGACCGGGGACGGCCCGCTCGGAGGCCGCGGTCGCGCCACTGGTGATCGACCCGATCGCCACGGTGTACTCGAGATCCCCTCGTGCGCTGATCGAGAGGTCGACCGCGGCGATGGTCCACGATCCGACGGCGGTCGGCAGGGTGAATCGCGTCGTGGCGTCGCGCCCGCCGCGGTCGAGATCCACCGGATCGAGGGCCCGACGGGAGAGGGATCCGCCGTCGTCCTCGAGCCAGATGGCGCCTCGCACGATGCCGCGTGGGCCGGTGAAAGCATCGGCCGGGTAGCCCTCGAAGCCTTGCGAGGCGGTCGCGGAGAGCGTGAGACTGAGCGCCTTCGCCCCCGCGGCCAGGGGCACGCCGTCGCCGCCACCAGCGGGAAGGGCGCGCGCGAGACCCCGGGTATCGACCAGCCCATCGACTGTCGTGAGGACCCGGGGCATGGCGGCGGAGGGCAGGGCCACGAGCTGCGCAGAGCTGTCGCCGATGACGATCGCCAGCGAGCTGACGGCGGTCGCGGCATTCACTCCGGGCACCCGGCCGAAGAGCTGCGGCTGCGAGCCTTGGCCGTCCTCCGCAGCCCCACTCACCCGCACGTCGGCACCATTTTTCAGCTGGCCCGAGCGTGTCTCGAGAGCCGCCATCGTGCCTTCCAGGCTGCCGGCGAACACGATGGCGCCGACCGACCCCGCGACCAGCAGGATGGCGACCGCGTAGGTGCCCAGCCGGCGAGCGACCTGCACGACGGACTGGTACGGCTGGATTCCGCGCCGTGAACCCGCCAGTCGCTGGAATACCGCGAAAATCGGTGTGAAAGTGAGAAGCGCGACAAGCGCAATGGCCACGATCGTGAGTGCGGGTGCAGTGACCGCGACCGAATCCACATGGCGAACACCGGTCGCATCCGTGACGATCGGAGACCCGTAGAGCTGGAACTGCCAGAGTGCGAAACCCGCCGCGATCACCGTGAGGGCGGATGCCGCGGCCGCAGCCGTCCCGCGGATGCGGCCGGAGTCGTCGATGCTGTCGCGACGGGTAAGGCGCCGGGCATCGACGAGGGCGGTGATGGTCAGTGTCAGTGTCGAAGCGACCGCAACCGTTGCCGCAACCGCCGCGACGACCAGCCCGCCCGGCGCCCGGAGCGCCACTGCGCCGAAGACCTCTGTGCCGAAGACCGGCACGAGTGCGAGAACTCCGACAGTGGCGCCGAGCGCCGCGCCGATCACCGCCGTGACGAGGGCGTCCACTCCGGCCGCGGCGACGATCCTCGCCAGTGAGGAGCCGCGAGAACGCAACAGCACGCTCTCCGGCCGTCGGGTCTCCACAAGCAGACGGGCGAGTTGCAGCAGGGTAGCGAAGCCGACGAGTACGACGAGGATCGATCCCACCGGGGTGACCCCGGCGATCGTTTCGAGTTCCCGCGCGACCCGCGCCGAGGTCGAGGACAACCCGCCCGAAACCGAAACCGCGCCGCCGCTCACCTCCGGGTCGCTGTTCAGCCGGTCAACGGTCTTCGCTGAGAGGGTGGAGAGTCGTGGCAGGTCGGAGGTCGTGACCTCGCTGAGCCCCGGGGTCACGGTCCAGCGCACGGCCGGTGAGGAGTCCCCTCCGGGGAATGCGTTCTCCGGTATCACGATCGGGCCGAATACCGTGATGCCGTTCGCCGCATTCGTGGCGCGGCCCGTTGTCGAGAGATCGGCAAACCAGCGCGGAGACCCGCTGCCGGCCACTCGCCAGGTCGCGACGAGACGCACGGCGATCGCATCCGGTGCCTCACCCACCATGAGCTGGTCGCCAAGATGCAGCCCGAGCCAGCGCGCGGAATCCGCTTGGACGGAGGCGTCGATCACGGCACCGGGCGTGTTCGGTTTCGTGGGGTTTGCCCCGGGCCAGTGCCCGGAGACCAGGCTCGCGTCGTGCCGCAGAGTACCGTCCGCCGCGAGGTCGACGAGCACGGCGGTGGAGGACGCATCCCCGACCGGCTCACCGCCGCGCGTCGCCGCGAGCGCTGGGGATTCCAGCGTTCGCGTGATCCGCGCGGGGATTCCTCCGAGAGCGCGACGCAGCAGGGCATCGGCCCGGATCGCCTGGCGAGCGGTGTCGTTCGCCGCCACGGATTCGAACCGGAGCGCGGCGGCACGGGGGGCTGCGGCGGCGAGATCCGATCGCAGAACCCGGTCTCCTGCGAGGTCGAGGAAGCCGGCACCGCCGACGAGGAAACCGGTGACCACGCCCACGACGACGGCGATCGACGATAGGAGGGCGGCCTGTGACAGTGATCGTTTAACCGCAAGCGTCCGTGCCCGCATCCGTCCTCCCTGCACGACTGTACCAAGGCTCCGAAGTGAGGGACGAAGTGTCCCCCGATTGCCCGCACCACGGTCGGACGGGGGACATTCCCGTAACGGAACAGTAACGACGCACCCCCGAGCGGGGGTAGAACCATAGGTTGAGACGATCACGCGCAGTTCCCGACTGCCCGGCAGAGATCCACCTTCCACGAAAAGGACTTATCTGTGAGCATTCGGAAAGCACTGTCAACGGTCGCGGTCACCGGGCTGATCGCTGCCTCTCTCGTCGCTGGCACCGGCCTCAGCGCCAGTGCTGCCCCGACCGGAATCGGCGGGCAGCACCAGACCACCTTGACGCCCGGACGATACATCGTCACTCTGGCCGATCCGGCAGTCGCGACCTACCGCGGCGGGGTCAAGGGCTACGCGGCGACAAAGCCCGAAGAGGGCAAGCAGCTCAATGCCCGAGCCAAGGCCGCACAGTCCTACTCCGGATACCTGTCGACGCGGCAGAAAGATGTCGCCAGCGCCGCGGGCGTGAAGATCGACCAGTCCTATACCCTCGCCCTCAATGCCTTCTCCGCCACCCTCACGGTGACGCAGCTCGCCGCACTCTCCTCAGACCGGAAGGTCGCCTCCCTGGCACTGGACGAGCTCAAGCACGTGACGGCAACGCCATCAACCTCGTTCCTCGGTCTCGATGGCACGGATGGTGTGTGGGACAAGATCGGCGGCCTCGCCAAGGCGGGCAAGGGCATCGTGCTCGGTGACCTCGACACCGGAATCGCACCGGAGAATCCCTCCTTCGCCGGCTCGCCTCTCGGAACGACTGCGGGTACCGATCCCTATCTCAACGGCACCACCACATCCTTCGTGAAGGCCGACGGCGCCACCTTCACCGGAGCCTGCCAGACCGGCGACCAGTTCACCGCGGCAGACTGCTCCACCAAGATCATCAGCGCCCGGTACTTCCTTTCTGGCTTCGGCGCCGGCAAGATCGGAAGCTCGGCGACCGGGGAGTACGCCTCCCCCCGTGACGGCGACGGCCACGGATCACACACGGCGAGCACCGCGGCCGGCAACGCGCGGGTTTCCGCCTCGGTCGGCGGCACAAGCTACGGCACGATCACCGGTGTCGCCCCCGCGGCCAAGATCGCGGTCTACAAGGTGTGCTGGTCCGGCCCCGATCCCTCGGTGAGGACGGATGACGGCTGCGCCACCTCAGACCTCCTGGCCGCAATCGACCAGGCCGTCAAGGACGGTGTCGACGTGATCAACTTCTCGATCGGTGGCGGAGCGGCCCAAACCACGGTCTCTCCCACCGACCAGGCCTTCCTCGGTGCGGCAGCAGCAGGCGTCTTCGTCTCGGCCTCCGCCGGAAACTCCGGACCCGCGGCATCCACGCTCGATAATGCATCGCCCTGGATCACCACCGTCGCGGCGAGAACCATCCCGAGCTACGAGGCCACCGTCACTCTCGGCGACGGCGGCAAGTTCGGCGGGGCATCCGTCTCCGTCGACCGCACCGCTAGGGCGACTCCGCTCACCGGCCCGCTCGTGACGGCGGCAAGCGTCGCCCTGGCGGGTGGCGCGAGCCCGAACCTCTGCCTCGCGAACTCGCTCGACCCGGTGAAGGCCGCCGGCAAGATCGTCGTGTGCGAGCGCGGTACGAGCGCCAGGGTGTCCAAGTCTGCCGAGGTGAAGCGTGCCGGCGGAGTCGGCATGGTGCTGGTGAATGTGGTTCCGGGGTCCACCGATCTCGACCCGCACACCGTGCCGACTGTGCATCTCGATGCGCAGTATCACAACCGGGTTCTCGCCTACGCGGCAACCGCCGGAGCGACAGCGACCTTCACTCCGGACAACACCGCGGGTGATACCCCGCCGACTCCGGTCGTCGCGGGCTTCTCATCCCGGGGCCCGGTGCTCGCCGACGGCAGCGACATCCTCAAGCCCGACATCTCGGCTCCGGGCGTGGCGATCATCGCCGATGGGGCCAATGCGGCCGGAGAGGCCCCGACCTTCGAATTCCTCTCCGGAACCTCGATGGCCGCACCGCACATCTCCGGTCTCGGCCTGCTCTATCTCGGAGTGCACCCCACCGCCTCGCCGGCAGAGATCAAGTCGGCCCTGATGACGACCGCCTACGACACGAAGAACGGAGCGGGCGCACCCGTCACGGATCCGTTCACCCAGGGCGCAGGTCATGCTGATCCGACGAAGTACTTCGCGCCGGGACTGCTCTATCTCAACGGCCTCACAGACTGGTACGGCTATATCCAGAGCATCGGGTACGACGTCGGGGTCGCACCGATCGACCCGAGCAACCTCAACCTCGCGTCTATCGCGATCGGTTCGCTCACCGGCTCGCAGACAATCACCCGAACGGTCACGTCGACCCGGGCGGGTACCTTCACCGCCGCCGCGAGCGTGCCGGGGATCGACGCGGTCGTCTCCCCGTCGACTCTCACCTTCGGCGCGGCGGGTGAGTCCGCGAGCTACACGGTCACGTTCACGCGCACCACTGCTCCGCTCGATGCATTCGCCACGGGTTCACTCACCTGGACGAGCGGCGCGACCACCGTGCGCAGTCCCATCGCGGTGCAGCCCGTGACGATCGTGGCACCGGCCTCCGCCAGCGGCACCGGCACCTATGGATCGGTCGACGTGACCGTCACGCCGGGTGGGGATGGCGACATCCCGCTCACCACCACCGGTCTCACCGCGGGAACGCTGCAGCCCGACCCCACGGTGGGTGGCGTGGCTGGTCACTCGGGGTCGAGTACCGAAGGCAGCACCTTCGATTACACGGTTGACGTGCCGAAAGGGTCGCAGTACGCGCGATTCGACCTCGACACTACGGACAACACGGCAGATCTCGACCTCGTGGTCTACCAGCTGGATGCCGCCGGCACTCCGATCGCGGCGTTCCAGTCGGCTACCGGCTCGGCCGATGAGCGGGTGAACCTGCTCGCTCCGGCTGCCGGGAGCTATCTCGTCGAAGTGACGGTCTACGCCGCTCCCCTCCCAGGCACGACCTTCGACCTGCGCACCTATTCGGTGGCGGGGAAGGGAGCCGAGCTCACCCTCACGCCGCCGATCCTGCCCGGCAAGCAGGGTGTGCCGGCGACCTACACGGCTGCCTGGGCTGGCCTCGCTCCGTTCTCGAACTATCTGGGGCTCGTCAACTACGGAGCGACTGGCGCCTATACCGTCCTCAACGTGGTGACACAGGCCGATGTGAAGCCGGGAACCGCGCTCAACACTGTTGCGCCGACGATCACCGGTACTCCCGAGGTGGGCAAGCGACTCATCGCGACACCCGGAACGTGGGATGTCGCGGGGCTGCACTTCGCTTACCAGTGGCAGGTGAACGGGGTGAACATCCCGGGTGAGACGCGGGCAAGCTACCGTGTGGCTACCTCGGACCAGGGTAAGGCTCTCACCGTTGTGGTCACCGCGACGAAGGGCACGCTCCCGCCGGGTACCGCCACCTCGCTGGCCATCACGGTGAAGTTCGCCTCGGCTACTGGTCTCGCCCTCAGCCGCACGGTGCTGTCCTCGTCGCAGCAGACGACGGCGACGGTGACGGTGACCTCCGGCGCTGCCGTGCTTCCCGCGGGCACGGTCGAGATCACCCTCAACGGGCGGTCCCTCGCCTCGCTGCCGATCGCGGCCGGTTCCTCGGGCGTCGTGAAGTATCCGCTGCCGAAGCAGGGCAGTGGCGTTTACACGGTGCGAGCGACCTTCGTGCCG
>JBBRDX010000097.1:0-11548 GCA_038203515.1 Actinomycetales bacterium
CTGGCTCGAGGCGATTCGCATCGACCCGACGAGCGACGGCTTCCTCGGGATCCCTGCCAACGTGTGGGCGTCGTTCGTTGCGATCGCCCTCGGCATCGCCCTGTTCATCATCCAGACCCGCCGGCATCCCGAGCCCGAGCCTTCGGTCATCCGGGATGGGTGGGTTCCTCGCACGCAGCGGCGCGCGTCGCACACCGAGCCCATCGAATCGAGGACAACCGAGGAATCCGTGGAGCCCACGCCTCGGCGCTGAGCCCCAGGCGACTCCGGGTAGCCTCTACCGCCCCAGCGGGTAGCTCACGGTCACGGCCCCGGGCTCGCGCCGATCGCCAGGGAGGTGTCACCGTGCCACCGCCAGCAGCGCCCCTGATCACTCCGGCAACGGCGGGCGGTGCTGCCCTCTTCCAGGGCGCTTGGCTGATGACGTCAAGGAATGTGCCGGTCGAATAGTCCGAGGCCAGATGTCTCTTCCTCGACCGAAGGCGGCAACCGAAACCCAATCTCAGCACTCAGGTGCCCCGGCCCGTCGCCGCATGCTGGCCGGGTCTCAGGCGGTTTCGAGTTCCTTCAGGGCTGCGAGGAGCCTGTGGTCGGCGTCTGCGGCGACTTCGGAGACGGCCGGGGCGTCGCTGAGCTGCACCATGGTCTGCGCGTCGATGGTCTGGATGACGGTGGGGCCGTTGTGCGGTCCGCGCCTGATGACGACGTTGCAGGGCAGGAGCAGTCCCATGTCCGGGTCCGCGGCGAGAGCCTTCTGCGCCAGGGCGGGATTGCAGACGCCGAGGATGAGGTAGTCGCCCAGGCTCTGTCCGGCGTCGGACCCGAGTTTGGCCTCGAGGGTGGCGCGGACATCGATTTCGGACAGCACTCCGAAGCCCTGCCCCGAGAGAGCTTCACGGGTGCGGGTCACTGCTTCTTCGTAGGGCAGGGGAACGGTGATGGTGTGTGCGTAACTCATTGTTGTACTCCTCTATCGGTTTTCTCAGGCGCGCAAGGACAGCGGCGCAGGGGTTCTATCGGACTTCGATCAGGCCCATCATCCCCCTGTCTTCGTGGTCGAGGATGTGGCAGTGGTAGACGGTTTTCCCGGTGAAGTCATCGAAGGCGATCCGGACCCGGACGCTGCTGTGGGCCGGGACGTTGACGACGTCCTGCCAGCGCGGAGCGGCTGTTTTCTGGCCGCTCTGCTCGATGATCTGCATGGGCCACACATGAAGATGGAAGGGATGGTCCATCGGGCTGGTGTTCCGCACGGTCCACTCTTCGATTGCACCCGCTGCCACAGCCGCGTCCACTCGGGCCGGATCGAAGGATTTTCCGTCGATGGTGAAGCCCATCATTCCGCCGCCGCCCATTCCGGCCCCACCCATTCCGGCCCCGCCCATGGCGAGAGTCAGCGTGCGACGACCAGACAGAGATGCCGCGCGCAGGTCTCGGGGAGCCGGCTGGCGTGGAACGGCTGCCGCGGCAGGCGCAGAAGCGCCAGCCACGGTGAGTGTCGCCAGGTTTGCGTCGGTCGAAGAGCTGGAGCCCATCATCCCTCCCGCGCTCCCGCGGTCCACGGAAAGAGTGCGAAGAATGGATGTTCCAGCCGATGCTGTCACCAGCAGGTCCGCCCGGTTGCCAGGGGTAAGCAGCACTTCGTCGACCGGTTCCGGGATACCGAAGCGACCGGAGTCTTTTCCGAGTAGTTGCAGTTTCTGGCCGTCAAGTCGAAGCTTCACATAGCGTGACGTGCAGGCGTTGATCACTCGCCACCGTTCCCGTTCGCCTGGCTTCGCAGCCAGTCCAGGATTGACCTGACCGTTGACCAGGACTGTGTCTCCCTCGCGCCCGGCCATCCGATCCATTGGTGTCACCCGGGTGAGCTGTCCGGAAGAATCAAAACTCATATCCGAAATGATCAGTACCCGTTCACGGGCGGTCGTAATGGGGTCGGGGTCTTCCACAATGATCGCGCCGTAGAGGCCACCGAAGACCTGGTCCGCGGTGAGCCCGTGATGGTGTGGGTGATACCAATACACCCCGGGCGGGTGGGAGTCGGGCAGCTGGATCTCGTAATCGAAAGTCTCGCCGGGACGGATCATGACGAGAGGGTTGTCGCTGTTGCCCTGCGGGGACACGTGGAGACCATGAGTGTGAAGATTCGTCGGCGACGACAGCCGGTTTTCCAGAGAAACAGCTATCCGGTCGCCGGCCTGCACCATCAGCGTGGGCCCGGGAACACTGCCGTTGTAGGTCATCGCGGCGACCTGCGTCCCCGAGATAGGCACTCTCGCTTCAGCCGTGGTGAGCCGGACGGAAAGTTTTCCATTCGCGCTGCGCAGAACATCCGGCTCAGCCAGGGTCGGGCCCTGGGCTCGGCCGCTGACTGAAGTCCACCCCCAGGCGAGGCCCGTGCCTCCGGCGATGATCGCCGCGGCTCCGACACCGCCCAGCATGAGCGCGTTGCGCCGAGTGATCGGTTCCATCAGGAACCGGATCCGAGAACTCTGAGGCGGTCCCTGTACTCCTCGGTGCTCAGATCTCCCTGCGCATACCGCTCGTCCAGAATTTGGCGTGGCGTCTTGTCGGCGCCGCGTAGCGCCTGAGACTCTGCGATGGTCGTGGGGTGATCTCCTCGAGATCGGCCGACCATTCGAACAAGAACGACAATCAAAAGAACAACACCGACCACGATGAGCGCTCCGAAAAGCCACCCTGAGCCCATCCCGAAACTATTCCCCCACATCATTGGGTATCTCCTTCGCTTCTCGCCGGCCAAATTCAGACGACACTTCAAGATACCCCCCTAGGTATCCAATAGCCTGAGAAGGCCGAGCGCAGAGAGAGGGCACGCTACCCGAGAGCCTGTGGATGATTTGGCCACTTGCTCACAATCTGCCCACGTCTGCGCGACCAAATGCCTCACTGAGCCTGTCTGAAGCCGTGTTGCGATTATCGTCAAAGAGGTCCGCGTCCACGTCGAGGGCCATCGACGCGGAGGCACGACCGACCGTCCGCTGCACCGCTGTCATGTTCGCGCCGATCCAGAACCCTCAGCGTTCGTGAAACTTCAACGCAGCACACTCACACTCCGCCCCCGGGCAGATGACTCCAGTGCGCTACTGATTCTCGGGGAACCCCAGGTTGATTCCGCCGTGGCTCGGGTCGAGCCAACGGCTGGTGACGGCCTTTTCGCGCGTGTAGAAGGCGACTCCCGAAGGCCCATACGCCTTCGCGTCGCCGAACGCGGAATTTTTCCAGCCGCCGAACGAGTGGTAGGCGACCGGCACCGGAATCGGCACATTTATGCCAACCATGCCCACCTGCACCTCGTTCTGGAAGCGCCGCGCCGCGCCGCCGTCGTTGGTGAAGATCGCCGTGCCATTGCCGTACGGGCTGCCGTTGATGAGCTTGAGGCCCTCGTCGTAGCTCGCCACGCGGATGATCGACAGGATCGGCCCGAAGATCTCGTGCTTGTAGACATCCGAATCGGTGCTCACCCTGTCGAAGAGGGTCGGCCCCAACCAGAATCCGGATGCCTCGCCATCGACCTCGATGCCCCGGCCGTCAACAACCACCGTGGCTCCGTCTGTCGTGGCGAGATCGATGTACGACGCGACCCTGTCGCGGTGCGCCTCGGTGATCAGCGGGCCCATGTCGCATCCCCGCATCCCGTCCCCGACCTTGAGCCCCTTCATTCGATCGGTGATCTTCGCGATCAGGTCGTCGGCGACCGGTTCGACTGCGATGATCACACTGATTGCCATGCAGCGTTCGCCCGCCGATCCGAAGCCGGCGTTGACCGCGGCATCCGCCGTGAGATCGAGGTCGGCGTCAGGCAGCACCAGCATGTGGTTCTTCGCCCCGCCGAGCGCCTGCACGCGCTTGCCGTGGGAGGCCGCGGTCTCGTAAATGTACTTGGCGATCGGAGTGGACCCGACGAAGGAGATGGCCTGGACCTCCGGATGCACGAGCAGAGCGTCCACCGCTTCCTTGTCGCCGTGAACCACGTTGAACACGCCATCCGGCAGTCCGGCTTCGGTGAAAAGTTCGGCCATCCAGTTGGCGGCCGACGGGTCTTTCTCCGACGGCTTCAACACGACCGTGTTGCCGGCGGCGATAGCGACAGGGAAGAACCACAGTGGCACCATGGCCGGGAAGTTGAACGGGCTGATAATGCCGACAACGCCGAGCGGCTGGCGCAGCGTGTAGACATCAACGCCGGTGGACACGTTCTCGCTGAAGTCACCCTTCATGAGGTTCGGCATGCCGAGTGCGAACTCGACAACCTCGATGCCCCGGGCGACCTCGCCCCGGGCATCCGACGTCACTTTGCCGTGTTCTGCGGTCAGGATGTCGGCCAGGTCATTGCGCCGCTCATTGAGCAGTTCGCGAAACCTGAACATGACGGTCTGGCGCTTCGCCTGCGAGGTGTCGCGCCACCCCGGGAACGCGGAGAGGGCCGCGGCAACCGCGGTGCCGACATCCGGGGTGCTGGCGAGACGCACATTCTTGGCGACGGCGCCGGTTGCCGGGTTGTAGACCGGCGAAGTGCGGGTGGACGCACCATCGACCGTTGAGCCGTTGATGTAGTGGGAGAGAGTTGGGGTGTCGACCATTAGCGTTCGATTCTTGTTAGGTGCTGGTGCTGAGGGAGTGGGGCAGACCGCCCGGGATTTTAGGCGACCGTCTCGAGGCTGCCATCGACGAGCTTGACGATCATCGAACAATCTTTCGCTGCCTGGCCCGACTCGATCAGGCGCTGGAATAGCTGCTGGACGTGCTCACCGATCTCCAGGGGGGTGTCAGTGGCTTTGGCGGCAGCAATGGCGAGGTTGATGTCTTTATTTGCCAACTCAGTGGTGAAGGTGGGAGCGAAGTCGTTGTTTGACGCTGCTGTTGGAACTACTCCGGCCACTGGATACCACGTGCGCAGGGCCCAGCTGTCACCGGACGAAACCGAGGCGATGTCCCAGAACACCTGCTTGTCGAGACCGAGGCGGTCGGCCAGCACGGCACCTTCTGCGGCTCCAGCCAAGTTGATGAAGAGCATGAGGTTATTACAGATTTTCGCCGCTTGGCCGGTAGTGGCTCCTCCGGTGGCGATGATGTTGCCCGACATCGGCTCGATGTAGGCGCTGGCGTCCTTCACGGCGGCCGCTTCCCCGCCGATCATGAAGGTGAGAGTGCCGGCTTCGGCACCGCTCATTCCACCCGAAACCGGGGCATCCACGAAGCGGAAGCCGGCGTCGACAGCGGCGTCGTGCAGCGCCTTCGCGGACTCCATGTCAATCGTTGATGAGTCCACCAGCAGAGTGCCGGTGCTGGCGTGCGCCAAAACGCCATGCTCACCGAGATAGACCGCTCGCGCATGCTCGCCCTTGGGCAGCATGGTGAACACCACATCGGCCCCTTCCACGGCTTCGGCGATGCTGATGACTGGTCGGATACCGGCCTCTTCAGCCGCAAGGACAGCCTCAGGGTTCAGGTCGAACCCCCGAACATCGTGCCCCGCCCCGACCATGTTTGCTGCCATCGGGCCGCCCATGTGTCCTAGTCCAATCCATCCGACTACAGCCATTGAATAAGCTCCTTTGCTTGCGTGGGGTCGCGCGCATATCTGCGCCAGCCCAACTCTCGCACCCTGCTACAGTGCAATCAAGGAAATAATTTGCAGAGAGCGTGTGCATGAATGCACATTGAACGGAGGACGTCGTGGTCGACATAAAACGGCTTCCCAGCCCGGATGACCTGCTCATCCTGCTGACCGTTGCCCGCCTCGGGCGATTTAATGCGGTGGCGGAGGCGCTGGGCACCACCCACACCACCATTTCTCGCCGGATTACCGCGCTCGACAGGGAGTTGGGCGGACGAACCCTGGAAAGCAGCCCCCGCGGTTGGGAGTTGACCGAGCTGGGGAACCGTGCCGTAGGAGCCGCTGAAGCGATCGAAGGCAAGCTGATTGCCCTGACCGCCTCCATGGGCCAGAACCAGGACCCACTCTCTGGTCAGGTGCGAATCAGTACCGCGGACGGGTTCGGTGCGGAGTTTGTCACCCCGGCGCTGGTGCGTCTGCAGCTCGACCACCCGAAACTCAGAGTTGAAATGTTCAGTGCGACGCGCAAGGTCAACCAGAATCGCTCCGGGGTGGATTTGGAAGTGGTGGTGGGAATGACCGACGCCAACAAGGCACAGGCCGTCTTTCTCACCAACTACTTTCTCCGGTTGTATGCCAGTCCCGGATATCTGAAGCGCAAGGGCATTCCAGTGACGCTGAACGACCTGAAGCACCACAGCTTCGTCTCCTATGTGGAATCTGTGCTTCAGGTCGCCGAGCTGGGGCATCGGTCCTCACATCTCCCGATGCCGGAGACGAGCTTTCAGGCCACCAGCATTTTCGCGCAAACGGAGGCGGTGCGTCGGAACGCCGGGATAGGCCTGCTACCGAACTTCATGGTGAGCGGAAAATCGGGCTTCACCCCGGTGTTGTCGGATGCTTTCCACCGGCAGCTGCCCATTTGGGCGGTGGCTAGACCCGAGTCGCTTCGATCGGCATTGGTGAAAGCCGTCATCGGGTCGATCCAGCGGGAAGTGGCGGAACGCCAGAGCACACTGGCTAGCTGACTGGCGGCCCGGCTGGCGACCTGGCTGGAGGGTGGGCGGACGAATACACCCGGCGCCGGTCGCCAGGGCCGTGGACGTAAGCCGCACGGCCCTGGTCGTTCGCGCTCTTCGAGAGCCAGCGGCCTCGCCTCGCCGACTGTCCATCACTTTCGAGCTGGCAAACTGCCTACTTCGCGGCCGCGGCCAGTACCCGTTCCTGGGTGCGCTCGGCATCCGCAGCATCGACATCGTGTGGCGAGATGCCACGGGTCTCCTTGAGCGTCAGCACCGTGATGGCGGTGATGATGCAGGCGGCCATGAGGTACAGCGCAACCGGTACTGAAGACCCGAACGCGCTCAACAGGCTGGTGGCGATGATCGGAGCGAGTGATCCAGCCACGATCGAGGTCACCTGATAACCGAGAGAGACGCCGGAGTAGCGCACCCGGGTGGGGAACATCTCCGCCATGATGGACGGTTGCCCGGCGTACATCATCGCGTGAAAAAGAAGACCAACGGTGACCGCGGCCAGAATGACCAGTTCGTTTCCCGTGTCCATCATCGGGAAGGCGAAGAACCCCCAGGTGCCACCTAAAATCGCTCCAGTCAGATAGACGGGACGACGTCCGAGGCGATCGGACAGCTTGCCCACGAGCGGCATCGCAGTGAATTCGATCGCACTCGCGACCAGCAGCAGCAGCAGGATCTGCGAGGTGTCGAACTTCACCACTACCTTCAGATACGTGAGGGAGAAGGTGATCACTATGTAATAAAGGATGTTCTCCGCGAAACGAAGCCCCATCGCGGTGAAGACGCTGCGTGGGTAGCGGCGGAATACCTCGATCATGCCGTAGCTCTTCTCAGCGGGGGCGACCTGGGCCGCCTCCTTTGCCTCCCGCGCCTCACGTGTCGCTAGAAAGATCGGGGCATCGCTCACTTTGGTGCGGATGTAGTAGCCGATTGCGACGATGATGACGGAGAGCCAGAAGGCGACCCGCCAGCCCCAGCCGAGAAATTGCTCAGTGGAGAGTGTCACCGAGAGCAGGAAGAGCACGCCGGTAGCGAGCAGGTTGCCCATCGGTACGGCAGCTTGCGGCCAGCTGGCCCAGAATCCACGGGACTCGTTCGGGCTGTGTTCCGCTACGAGCAGCACGGCGCCGCCCCATTCGCCTCCCACTGCGAAGCCCTGAACGAAACGCAGGATCACCAGGAGGGCTGGCGCCCAGTAGCCGATCTGGCCGAACACCGGAAGGCACCCCATCAAGAATGTCGCGGCGCCCACCATGATCAGGCTCAGTTGCAGCAGTCGCTTTCGACCGAATTTGTCTCCAAAGTGACCGAAGACAATGCCACCGATGGGCCGAGCGAGGAAGCCGACGGCATAGGTGATGAAGGCGGCAATGATGCCATCGAGTTGGCTGCCTGCGGCCGGGAAGAATAGTGGTCCGAAAACCAGGGTGGAGGCAGCTGCGTAGAGGAAGAACTCGTACCACTCGACCGTCGTGCCGGCCATGGAGGCAACCGCGACTTTTTTCAAGCCCGACGGTGCGCTGAGGGGCTTTCTTGTTGTGGAATTTGGTGTGGTCATATCGCACTCCTTCGGTGTCTTCGCTGACACAGCGTCAATCGTTTGCAACCTGGCGACGGGTCCTCGATGCCCCGTCGCTGTCGCATCTACGAGCGTGATCGCAGGGCGCAGGTTCGTCAACGTCTATTTGTGCATGGCGGGTCTGCAAAAATGCACACGTACGCCGTGGAGCTATGGCGGTTACACCGGCACGCATGGCGAGCTGACGGGGCGAATCGCGACTCACCGGCATTCATCACGGTAGTTGCTTCGTCCGCCCAACCCCTCCGGCAGGGCCGCGTTGCGAGAGGAGACCGGGGACATCCCCATATCTGCAATTCTGCACACACTCTGTGCAGCATTGGTCATTGGTGCACAGTGAATCTTCCACGAGTTGCACCGTGCACGAACGAGCAGGGCGCCATGAGGCTTCACATTGCTGGTCCCACCGCGAGCACGATCTTGCCGAGGTGGGAATTCGCGGCCAGAAGATCCTGCGCCTGCTGGGCCTCTGTCCACGACAACACGCGGTCGACGGTCGGCCGAAGTGCCTCGTTGCCGAGGTCGGTCTCAGCCCGGAGCGCGGCCACAACGTCGGCCTTTTCCGCAGCATCACGGGTGCGGAAAGTGACCCCGAGGAGGCGGAGTCGTTTAAAAGCGACGGCTTCCATGTCGAGGATGCCGTCCGCGCCACCTAACCGTCCCACCCCGACCAGACGGCCCTTAATCGCGGCACATCGAATGTTCTCGGCCAGATAGGGGCCACCGACATGGTCGATGATGACGTCGGCCCCGTGACCATTCGTCAGCTCGAGAACACGGTCGGAGAACCGGGCGTCACTGACGGTCAGCACCTGGTCGGCTCCCAGCGCCGTGAGCAGCCCGCGTGCTCGCTCTGTCCGCGCGGTGGCGATAATGAGTCCGGCGTCGAAATATCGAGCCAGCTGAACACATTGCAAGCCCACCGCGGAGGCGGCTGCATGGACCAAAACGCATTCCCCCGGCGCTAGCGTGCCGTTGGTCCTGAGCGCGTCGTGCTCCGTCAGCAGTCCCAGGATACCGGCGGCACCTTCCGCATAACTCCAGCTGCGCGGGATCGGCACCGTCAGCGCGGCATCGACCACGACTTCCTCGCTGAGGCCTCCGTTGACCAGGGCCATAACCTGGTCCCCGACCCAGACACCGGTCACCTCGCGCCCCACCCCGATGATGTCGCCGGCGGCGTCGAGTCCGACTACAGCTGGCCCATCACCCGGCGTGGCGGCCTGATGCGTTCCAGTCCGCTGGACTAGGTCGGCACGATTGACGGACGCGTTCCGAACCCGGATCTTTACCTGGCGCGGGCCCAGTTCCGGCGCAGGGATGTTCCGCATTGCCAAAACGATTCCCTGGGCACCCTCCTCAACGACGATTGCTTTAACCAAAGTGGTGGTCCTTTCCGTGCTGGTCCCCGGGCAATGGACGGATGTCCCCACCCTCACACTCCGGACGAGTGCGCACAAGGCGATGAGTCCCAGACCGGGTGTGTGCGCCTCTGTCTGACCTGCACGATCGCTGTGCGACCGCCGGGCGATCGAGCGTCATCCGTTCTATGCCGGGAGGTCCCGCAGAATCTCCCGTACATTCTCCAGCCCGATTTCGACCTCGGCAAAGCTGGTGCTGAGGGGCGAGAGACCTATGCGCAAGCCCGTCGGGAAGCGAAAGTCGGGGATGATGTCGCGCTCCCAGAGTAGTGGCGTAATCATCTCGAATTGCGGATGCAGCAGCGTCACGTGGCTTCCGCGCTCGGAGTCTGCGCGCGGCCCACCGACCGTCACGCCGAACTCGGAGAGATTCGCCTCGGCCCAGCGGATGACGAAGTCGGTGAGGCGCAGCGACTTCTCGCGAATGGCCGCGATCCCGACTTCCTCGATGAGCTCGAGCATGTCGTGCATCGGCACCATCCCGAGCACCGGTGGTGTTCCGCTCAGGAAGCGACGCATTCCGGAGGCGGGTACAAAGCCGTCGGCCATAGCAAAGACGTCATCAGCGCCCATCCATCCCCAGATCGGCTGGTGAAGCGAATCCTGAAGGTTCGATCGAACGTAGGCGAATCCGGGGGCACCCGGCCCGCCGTTGAGGTACTTATAGCTGCAGCCGACCGCGAGGTCGACATCCCACTCGTCGAGGTAGGTCGGCACCGATCCGGCAGAGTGGCAGAGATCCCAGAGAACGAGGGCACCGGCCTCGTGGATCACCTCGGTAATCGCGGGCACATCGGCGACGTATCCGGACCGGTAGGCGATGTGACTCAGAACCACGAGCGCCGTGCGCTCAGTGACGATGTCACGAACGAGCTGCGCGGTCGCTCCGCCCTGGGGATCAGCTTCGATCCAGCGCAGAGTGAGCCCACGCTCGGCCGCAATCCCCTCGAGCAGGTAGCGGTCGGTAGGGAAGTTATCGGTGTCGATCACGATCTCGGTGCGCTCCGGGCGGGCATCCACTGCGGCGCGGATGAGCTTGTAGAGCAGCACGGTCGTCGAGTCGCCGACGACGGTCTGGCCTGCGCCGGCGCCGAGCGTGACACGACCGATGCGATCGCCGAGGGTGAACGGCAGTTCCATCCACTGTTCGTCCCACGAGCGGATGAGCCGAGAGCCCCAGGCGCCAGTGATGAACTCGGAGACCCGGTCGACGGTAACGCTGAGCGGACGACCGAGCGAGTTGCCATCCAGATAGGCGACTACCTCTTCGCTGCCGATGAAGCGAGAAGTGTATTCAGCCAGCGGATCCGTCTCGTCGAGCTCGCGTGCGCTGAGAAGGGGAGTGCCAAGGGTCATGTCGGGATTTCCTCTAGGTGAGTGACGGCAACGACGCTGCTCGTAGGGAGCCAGTCGACAAGGCCGGTTGAAGTGTCGTATGCCGGGCCGGGTATAAACGGTACGGTGCGAGGCTGTTCGAGCGGTGGGAGGATGCCGCTGAGCGACCAGATGACGGCATCCCGCCCCGGCAGGGAAGCACAGAGTGCGTCGAGCTCGCGACGATTCAGTCCGACGGGCAAGGGGCCGTTACCGAGATCGGTCCCGTAATACACCCGTCCACCGACCGCCGCGAACCTCTCGAGGTTGCCGAAGGCCCGGTGGAAGTCGTCCCCGTAGGAACCCCAGCCGTGGATGTCGATGGTGGAGATCCACGACAGGCGACCCGCCATCCGTCGCAACAGTTTGTCGTCAAGGCACTCAGTCCACGGCGTGTGGGCGAGGGCATCGACTCCCGCCGTGAGCGCGCGCTCGGCCTGGCCGGTGCCTTCCGCGTGTGCCAGGACGGGCAGCCCGGAACGGTGGGCGATCGACACGACCGCCTCGAGCAGATCATCCGGCCACACGGGGCCGACTTCGCTGTTGAGAGCGATCT
>JBBRDX010000098.1:0-11380 GCA_038203515.1 Actinomycetales bacterium
GGAGAGCATCATGCTTTCGCCGCTTTCAACGACGTCTTCGCCGAGGACGGAGCATTCATTCACCTCACCCCGGGTACGACCGTCGACGAACCGATCCATCTCGTGTTTTTCTCCGACACCGAGGGTGTTCCATCGATGTCCAGCCCGCGGTCGGTGATTATTGCCGATGCCGATAGCCGCGCAACAATCATTGAGACCTACGCCGGTATCACCAATGATGTCTACTTGACCAATGCCGTAACGGAGGTCGTGCTGGCCGACAGCGCGCAGATCGACCATTATAAGGTGCAGAACGAGCCAGTCACAGCCTTCCATTTGGCGCTGCTGGACGTGCAGCAAGCACGCAACAGCCGGTTCTCCTCGCGCCTGATCATGCTCGGCTCCAGCATCGCGCGCCACGAAGTGCGGGTACTCCTTGACGGCGTCGAGGCCGAGGTCAGCCTGGACGGCATCTACTTGCCGCAGGGTGAGCAATTACACGACAACGCGATCTTCGTCGATCATGTCGCGACCAATTGCACCAGCCACCAGCTGTACAAGGGTGTGCTCGACGGTCGTGGGCACGGAGTGTTCAACGGACACATCATGGTTCGCCACGGTGCCGATGGAACCGACGCGAACCAGAAGAATAAGAACCTCCTTCTCTCCGACCGCGCCGAGGTCGACACCCGGCCGAGACTCGAAATCTATACCGACGATGTGAAGTGCACGCACGGTGCCGCGGTCGGGCAAATGGACGATGAGGCGTTGCTCTACCTGCGCACGCGCGGAATACCGTTGGAGGCAGCTCGCGGCCTACTCGTATACGCCTTCGTGCAGGAGATGGTGGATCGAATCAAGCTGGAGCCCCTGCGGGTGCAGCTGGAGACACTGGTCGCCGACCGGTTCGGGAAGCGCGACCGTCCGGTCGAGCCATGAGCGGGGTAGCGCAGGGCGAACTCCTGGGCGGGCCGCGGGGCACTGCGATGAGTGATGACATCACCAGCCTCTACCAGGAAGTGATCATCGATCATGCACGCAGTCCACGAAACTTCCGGGCGCTCGATGGTGCGACCCGGACGGCCGAGGCGGTCAACCCGCTGTGTGGTGACCAGCTCACCCTGTACCTCCAATTCGCCGACGGTACCGTCGCCGATATTGCCTTCGAGGGTAACGGGTGCGCCATCTCCCAGGCCTCCGCTTCGCTGATGACCATGGCGGTGAAGGGTCTGCAACGAGAGGAGGCTCTCGCCCTGTTCACCCGCGTCCACACCATGCTCACCACCGAATCCGAGGGCGATTCGCCACCAGCCGAGGTCGGCAAGCTCGCAGTGCTTTCGGGCGTTTGGGAGTACCCGGCACGGGTCAAATGTGCCACTCTGGCCTGGCAGGCGTTGCGCAGCGCCCTTAAGGAAGACGCCGCTCACGAGGGTGCGCCGATACCAAGTGCGCTCCAGAACGGAACGGAATAAGCCGCGTGGACTCAGGCAGATACAACATCTTTGAACTCCCGCAGAGCTGCCAGGCCACGGTAATTCCCGGAGGGCAGCCGATGCTCCTCCAGGAGGGGGAGCAGGTCGTGGTCACGCAGACTCTGGGCGGAAGCGCGACAGTCCAAACCTCGATGGGGTACCTTGTGCGAATCAGCGCCAAGGATTCTGCAGCCTTCGGACTGACGGACCCGGTCGCCGAAACCGTGCTCGTAGACGGGGCACCTTTTGACATGGAGCAGGTCATGGGACAACTCAGACACGTTTTCGATCCCGAAATCCCCATCAATGTCGTGGATCTGGGACTGATTTACGGATGTGAAGCGCTGCCGCTAGCTGACGGTACCTATCGAATCGATATCAAGATGTCGATGACGGCACCGGGCTGCGGCATGGGGGACGTGCTCAAGAATGATGCGCGAGCCGAGGTCAAGTTGGTCGCCGGTGTGAGCGACGTCGATGTCGAGTTGGTGTGGGATCCACCGTGGGGTCAGGATCGCATGTCGGAGGCAGCCCGGCTGCAACTCGGAATGTTCTGATCGGGCCAGTCCCGAAGCAGGCGCTCAGACCGCTCGAAACTTCGGCCTACGGCGTCGGCGGGCGGCGCAGCGAGCGCGGAGCCGGCGGTGGGGGGACTTCCTTGGCCGCGACGACATCCGCGAGGATGATCGTGACCAGGCCACGTTTGGTCTCGACGGCGCACTGCGTCTGCGTGCGGGAGCGAAGGACGCCGAGCGCATCGGTGAACCCGCCACCGATTCGCGAGCGCACGACGACTCGGGTGCCGGGTTTCATGCCGAGGAGGAAGTCGGCGGCAGAAGTGCCCACAGGCCGAGCTTATCCCGGGGCACGGTTCCCGTTGACAAGCGCTCGGCGGGGGCAGAGCATAAAGGGGGGCATGGTCCAGTGAGATGGCGGAAGTCGAGAACGGCATGCAGAAGAAGTCGCTCACCGCGATGGCGAGGCACCACCTCGATCACGCGCGGAACGCGTCCGCTGGTCGCAGTGCCGAAACGATTTACGGCGGGCACGAACATGTGCTGCGCCAGACCGTCATCGCGATCCGAGCCGGTCAGCGTCTCGACGATCACGACAACCTCGGTGAAGCCACCGTTCAGGTGCTCGAAGGCCGCATCCTGCTGGTTTCCGGCGACGCGTGCTGGTCTGGATGGCGCGGCGACCTGCTGACCGTGCCGCTGGCCAGGCACTCCCTCGAAGCGATCGAAGACGCGGTGATCCTGCTCACAGTGGCGAGGCTCATCGCGCCAGCTCGACCCGTGCCGGAACACGCAACGACATCCGCTGCCGGGCCTGCGCCCGCAGGAAAGCAGCGATAGGTCCGGTCATCTGAGCGGAGCAGTCCGGGCGTGCGAACGGACGCGGCCGCGAGCATCGGCACGGGGAGGCCGCGCCTCAGCGAATCTCGGTGAGATATGTCGTAAATCCGGCCTGGCGCATGGCGGAACCGACCGATTCTGCGGCGTCGGGTTCCGTGACCGCGATCATCGCGCCACCACCACCGCTACCGGTGAGCTTTGCCCCGAGCGCTCCCGCTCGCCTGGCGACACCCACCAGCGTCTCGAGCTCCGGGCTCGAGACCTGCAGGGCACCGAGCAGTCCGTGATTCATGTTCATCAGCTCACCGAGCTCCGCGAGATCACCGCGACGCAAAGCGCCAACACCGGCCAGCACCAGCTCGTCGATCTGGGAGAAGATCGCCTCGTACCTGGCGGGATTCTTCTCCCGTGCGGCACGCACCATACCGACGGTGTGCGAGGTGAGCGAACTCACGCCAGTGAGACCGATCACGATCTGGATCGGGTGAGGTGTGACGATGTCCGCGATTTCGGGCGCCGCAGCATCCGATGCCGTATCCGGGTTGCGGAACAGGATTGCCCGTCCGAAGGTGGCGACTGTGTTATCGATGCCGGACGGCGTTCCGTGCACGATGCGTTCGCATTCGAACGCAAGATCTGACACCTCGCTATCGCTGATCGGCAACGCGAAGCGGTCAGCCATGGCGCGGATGATCGCTACAGCAAGGGCGGCCGAGGCACCCAGTCCACTGGCCCGCGGCAGGTGCGGAAAGACGTCGACACGCATGCCCTTACCTGCGAGGCCCAGCCGCTCAGCGATGTGGGCGGTCACCTGCTCGGCAAGCGCCGCGCCGATCGGATCGTAGGCGGCATCGGTATCCCAGCGGGCGATCACCAACTCCGTGCCGTACTCCTGGCGGGTCACCTCGGCCCGGATGGTGAGGCCGATCGGTGCAACGATGGCGTGTCGGCCGTAGACCACCGAATGCTCGCCGAGGAGGATGATCTTGCCGTAGCCGAAGCTGGCACCGTGTTCTGCCGGGACGGGTTCGGGCATCGCGATCGCAGCCTGCACCGGGATGCTGGCGGTGCGGATCGCGCGAATAGACCCGGTCTCGGCGATCCGGCCCTCCAATACGTCCAGGATGTGGCGCGCCTTCCACACCTTGATGTCGCCGCTCGCGACGAGCCGATTGACGACCTCGTCGAAGCGTGCGCCGGTCGCACCGGCGGCGACCGCCACGCTGCGGGCGTGGAGGCGCATGTGGCCGGGCTGGATGCCATCCGTGGAGAGCGCCTTCAGCGCACCGAAATTCTGGGCCAGCCCCACCGCTGCCATCACCTCGGCCAGTTCGACCGCGGTGCTGACGCCAAGAATCGTGTGCGCGATCCGCACGGCAGGGTTCGATTCCACCTGTCCTCCGACGATGCCCACCTTCAGTGGCAGCTCGATCTCTCCGACCAGGTTGCCCGCGTCATCCGCTGTCCAGCTCGTCAGCGGTGCGTAGTGCCCGCTGCTCGCGGCATAAGCGTGCGCTGCGGCTTCGATCGCGCGCCAGTCGTTGCCGGTCGCGATGGCGACGGCGTCGATGCCGTTCATGATGCCCTTGTTGTGGGTGGTCGCACGATACGGGTCCATCGCGGCGAACTCGGCCGCGAGCACGATGCCGTCTCGCACCTGGTCTCCGGAGAAATCGCCCGAGGCGAGCCGGGCCAGCGGAATGACGCAGCGCGCGCGCACCATCGCGCGGTCGGTGAGATTCGAGAGGATGCGTAGGAATACCCGTCCGCCACTGATCTGCTCCACGAGCGGTGCGACCGCCTCGCACATGGTGTTCACCAGGTTCGCGCCCATGGCATCCCGGCTGTCCACAATCAGATGCACGACGAGCAGCTCGCCGTTCGCGGCCGTCTGCCCGCGCAGGAACACCTCGACGTCCTTGGCTCCGCCGCCGCGAGCCAGCATGTTGGGATGCTGTGCGTTGGCGAAATCGAGGATCTCACTCTTGCGATCCAGCAGGGCCCGTCGCGCGCCGGACGCATCCGCCACATCCACGACCTGGATCTGGCCAATCAGCATCGGCTCATCCGCGACGCTCGTGAACCCGCCGTCGTGACGTACCAGCCGCGCGGCGGAGCTGACCGCGGCGATGATGGACGGTTCCTCGACGACCATCGGCACAAGGTAGTCACGCGCGTTGATCTGGAAGTTCAGCCCGAGTCCGAGCGGCATGGAGAAGACCCCGATGACGTTCTCGGTGAGTCGATCGGCGGTGCCGGGATCGAGAATGTAGGTCCCCGTCGCAAGCGCGCGATAGTCTGCGTCACTGAGCACCCCGCGCTCGTAGAGCACCCGCAGACGCTCCTCCACCCCCAGCTGGTAGAACCGGGGGATACGGGAGGAGCTCACGATGTCGACCCGTCCCTCATTTTGCGTGTGACTGTTGTGGTAGCGGCGCTCGGGGCGATCGTCACCCCAATCGCGCCAAAACCCAACGGTACGGCCTCTGCGCCCGCTTCAGCAAAAGCTGCGGCAAGCCGCACGGCCGATTCTCCCCTCCTGCAGAACACCAGGCCGACGTCCCCACCGCCAGCTCCGGACGTCTTGAAGACGCCGTCGAGGTCGGCCGCGAGTGAGTGCAGCCGCAGGTGGTGTTCGCTGACAATGCCCGCACCGGCATGCGCGTCGAGTTCGACGAGTTGCTCGAAGTAGTCGGATGCGAGACGGAGGAAGTCCTCAGCAGAGCGCAGGGCATCCTGTGCCTGACGTGCGAGCGCGGCAAGGCGTGCGATGTCTCTGCGGTACCGGGCGGCGTCTCGGGCCGCGTAGTCTGCGACCTTGCCGACAAGATTCGTCGTGCTGCTGCCGGTGCCGGTGACGACGGCCATGATCTCGAGTTCCTGCGGCCAGGCCAGCGGAGTGGGCGCCGTATCGCGCACATACCCGATGAGGCCGCCGTAACTGCTGGAGGCGACATCCCCTCCGCTACCCGCGCCGCGCTGCGCGGAGCGGTGGGCGTCCGTGGCGAGGGCCCGGATCTCCTCCCGGCTCGGCGTGCGCCCGGCGGCGGTCGAGAGGGCGGCCGTGAGTGCCGTGGCAACCGCCGCGCTGGATCCCAGCCCCAGCTTGTGCCCCGCGGCGAAGAAAGCCGTGCTGTCGATGGTGATCGAGAGTGCGCCCGTGCAGCGCACCACCGTGCGAACCGCGTCGAAAACCCGCAACCGTGTGCGTGTCCGATCGTCGACGCGGGCAGGGATGCTTCCGTCCGCTTCGAGTGTGAGGGCGTCCAGGTCGAGGCCCGGCGTATCCAGGTGCCAGCGGTCGTCATCCGATGGAGCGATGGTGACGGTGACGCGGCGGTCGACGGCGGCCAGCAGCGCCGGCGCGCCATCCAACACCGCGTATTCGCCGAGCAGGAACAGCTTGCCCGGCGCGGAGGCTTCGACGATCGCCACGGCAGCGATCGTCATGGCAGCAGTTGTGCGCCGCGACCTGGCGCGCTGGTTCTGGTCTCGTGCACCCCGGCGACCTGGCCCAGGGCATCCGCCACCGTCCGGGCGTGCTCGGGCAGGCACACGGCCTTCACCTGGGGGCCGGCGTCGATGGTGAAGTAGACCGGGACACCGCCGGCCCGCAGCTCGCGCACGGCGTGGATCCCAGCCATCGTGGCCGCGTTCCAGTACAGCAGCGCGGGGCGGGTGGACATCATCAGCGCGTGCAGCTTGAGGCAACTGTATTCGGCGAGCTCGCCGAGCTGCTCGAAGTCGCGGTTCGCGATGGCGAGCCGCATGGCCGCGAGGTCGTCCGTGCCGGTGTCGACCCAGGCCGGGTAGAACGGCGAGGTCAGTGCGCTTCCGCCCATTCCCGTCGTCGAATTCACACTCTTCTGCCCGAGTTCGGTAATGGCCACAACGACGGTCAGTGGCCAGGCCTCGGGGGCGAGTACAGGCTCGGCGAAGGAGTCCAGGCCGTCGTCGCGGATTCCGGCATGCAACTCGACGATGCCGCCGAACAGCGAACGGGCGGCAGACCCCGAGCCGCGGCGGGCGAGGATCGACAGCTGCCGGTCATCCAGCGACAGTCCGGCGGCAGCACTGGCCGCGACCGCGAGCGCCGCGAATCCGGATGCCGAGGAGGCGAGTCCCGCCGCCGTCGGAAAGTTGTTCGTCGACTCGACCACGGCCCGGCTGCCGATACGGGAGCTGTCGCGAACGATGTCAAGCAGGTGGCTGGCCCTGGTGGCATCCGCCCGAGTTCCCGCCAGCCAGAACTCGTCCTGTTCCAGCCCGGGACGGAAGGTGACCCGGGTGTCGGTCGACAGCGCGTCGAGGGTAATCGAGATCGAGCCGACGGCGGGAAGGTTCAGTGCGGCATCGCGCTTTCCCCAGTACTTGATGAGGGCGATGTTGCTGTGTGCTCGAGCGGTTGCGATGCGGTCGTCACCGAGAGCCTGGTCCACTGGGTGCTCCGATCGCATTCAACACATTTTAGCGGGGCTAAGCCGCTCGCACGCGTTGGCTGCGGCACGCGCTCACAGCATAAGCCTTGCTAAAATCGTCTGTGCAGCTGGGAGCCAGTTGCGGCCGGATAACCAAACGAGAGTGCAAACGGTAACTACTGGTGCATGGAATAAGTGGCCTGTCGCTGTATCTTCCGCAGTATCGTGTGCGGCTCGAAGACTGGTGTGAGTGGAACGACGAATCCTGGGGCAGGGTTCAGGGTGTGGTCGGACGATCCTTCCGAATGCGTGGCCCGGGCCAGAGTGTCTACACGCTGGCCGCCAACGCGGTCTGGCGTCTCATCCGCGACTACGACATCGACCCCGCGCGGGTCGGGATGCTCGCACTCGGCACCGAATCGAGCAGCGACAACTCCGCGGGTGCCATCATCATCAAGGGCATGATCAACGACGCGCTTCACGCGGACGGCCGTCCCGAGCTGGCCAGGGACTGCGAGGTGCCGGAGTTCAAGCACGCCTGCCTGGGTGGCGTTTACGGCCTCAAGGCGGCACTGCGCTACCTGTCCGCGGATGGTGCAGGTCGCCTGGCGATCGTGGTCTGCGCCGATATCGCCGAGTATGCGATCGGGTCGAGTGGTGAGCCGACGCAGGGCGCCGGCGCGGTGGCAATGCTGGTGAACGGCGACGCGAAGCTTCTCGAGGTGGATCTGGCGGCATCCGGCAGCGACTCGGACTACCGGATGGTGGACTTCCGCAAACCCTTCGCGCGCTTTCACCAGCCGCCACGCGACGATGGCCAGATTCAGGACCTGCCGGTGTTCAACGGTCGCTACTCGACGAGTTGCTACATCGATGCGACTCACCACGCCATGGAGGCGATGCTCGCCAAACGCGTCGCCCGCCGCGGTGACGGCTACCGGCCGGTCGACTACTTCGACGAAGTCGACGCCGTCTTCATGCACCGGCCGTACCACCGGATGCCCGCGACCGGCTGGGTGATGGCCTACCTGTTCGAGCTCGCGGCAGACGATGCCGGGCGTGAGCAGTTGCGCACCTACTGTGCTGACGCCGGAATCGACGCGGCTGCGTTGATCGCCGAACTCACTGCACCTTCACCGTTCCGAGGCCACGGTGTGACCGCGGGTGAAGACACCGAAGATGTCTTCCCTCTCGCCAAAGTCCTGCGTCAGTACCTGCGCAAGGCACCGCTGTGGGCGGAGCTGGTTGGGGTGAAGCTCGGACTCGGTTCAGAGGCCATGCGCGATCTCGGCAACCTGTACACGGCAGCGCTGCCGGCGTGGCTGGCTTCCGGCCTCCGCCAGGCGGTGGACGACAAGCTCGACATCGCGGGGCAGGAGTGGCTGGCACTCGGCTACGGCAGTGGTGACGCCGCGGAAGCGCTGCCCATGCGGGTGGCCGCCGGATGGCGCGATGCCGCAGCACGCATCAACTTCGCGGAGGCCCTCGGAACGCCGACCGACCTCAGCGAAGCCGAGTATCTCGCCCTGCACGAGGGGCGAACCTCAGAAGTGAAGGCTGCACCAGTGCACAATGAGTTCGTGGTCGACCATGTCGGCACCCTCGACGGCCCGGAATTTCAGGATCTCGGGATCGAGTACTACCGCTTCGTCGGACCCTCAGCGCGCGACTGAGGCCCGTGACACCGACCTCGCCCCGCCCGCGGCTACTCGAGCAACTTGCCAGCCTGGGTGATGTCTTCCATGAGTGCCGCGATCTCGCCCCGCACCGGCGGGATCTGCTCGTGCTCGATCGAGCCATCCGCTGACCACACCAGGTTCACCTGCAGGGCAGGATCCATGTCGGGGTAGTCACTGCGGTTGTGGGCACCGCGGCTTTCCCGGCGCTCCAGAGCGCAGGCGAGGGTCGCTCGCGCGGCCATGAGGGAGGCGCGCAGGTCGAAGGCGTGTGCGAGGCCGGAGAAGCCCGCGACATCCGGATGCACGCCGATTCGGCTCTGCCGCTCGTCGAGGACATCCAACCGGCGAAGCCCCTCGAGAAGGCCCTCCTCGTCGCGCACCACTCCGCCGAAGTCCGTCATGATGTTGCGGATTTCACGCTGCAGGGCCCGCACATTCTCCTCGCCGTCGGAAGCGAGAGTGTCGGTCACCTCCCGCTCGGCCGCGTCGATCGCGTCCTGCGATCGATTCTGGGAAGTGATCCCCGCGCTGTACTCGGCCGCAGCTTCACCGACGATCCGGCCGAAGACGAGCAGCTCGATGAGCGAGTTGCCGCCGAGCCGATTGGCCCCGTGCAGCCCGCTGGATGCCTCGCCGATGGCGTACATCCCGACGACATCGGTGGAATGGTCATCGGGTCGCACCCACACTCCGCCCATGGAGTAGTGCGCGGTCGGAGCGATCTCGATCGCGGTGGTGGTGACGTCAAGGACCTGCAATTCGAGCATGGTCTGGTACACGCGGGGCAGACGCGTCATGATCGTCTCGCGCGGCAGGTGGGAGATGTCGAGCAGCACGCCGCCCTTCGCGGTGCCGCGCCCCTCCTTGATCTCGGTGTACGCGGCAAGGGCGACCCTGTCGCGGGTGGACAGTTCCATGCGCTCGGGGTCGTAGTTGGCCATGAACCGCTCGCCGAGCGCGTTCCGCAGCACCCCGCCCTCGCCCCTGGCGGCCTCGCTGATCAGGGTGCCTGCGGCATTCTCTGGTTCGAGGATGCCACTCGGGTGGAATTGAACCAGCTCGGCGTCGCGCAGCCTGCCGCCGGCATCCACCGCCAACTTGAAGGAGTCGCCCGTGTTCTCGTCCCGGCGGCTGGAGGTGCGACGCCAGATGCGGTTGTGTCCGCCAGCGGCGATGATGACTGCGTCGGCGATGACCGTCACGCGGCTTCCGTCGCGCAGGTCGAAGCCATAGGCGCCGAACACCACGTTGTCACGCACCAGGATGCGGGTGATGTACACCGAATCCAGGATGGGCACGTCGAGCTGGGCGGCCCGGGCGATCAGGGTGCGTTGGATCCCGAGACCCGTGTAGTCCCCCGCGAAGGCGGTGCGACGGTACTTGTGAGCTCCGAAATAGCGCTGGCTGATACGTCCGTCACTCTCGCGCGCGAACGGCATGCCCCATCTCTCGAGGTCCTCGATGCCGCGGCTAGCGTTCTTTGTCACGATCTCGGCCGCGTGTGGGTTGGAGAGAAAGTAGCTCTCCTGGATGGTGTCTGCCGCGTGCTGCTGCCAGCTGTCTTCGGCATCCATCGTGGCCAGGGCCGCGTTGATCCCGCCCGCCGCCAGCGACGTGTGTGCGTCGTTCTTGGGGCGCTTGCCGACAGCAAGGACGTCGACTCCGCGCTCGGACAGTTCGATCGCCGCCCTCAGGCCAGACCCTCCCGTGCCGATGACGAGGACGGAGGTAGAAATGCGGCGACCGGTGACGGTGGCATCCGGCATGAGGGGGCCTTTCCGGGGCAATGATATGGAGCCGCACCAGCGCGGCTCCGATTTTCACGGTAGCTCCGGTTACTGGGCTTTTGCCCCGATCACGCAGGGAGTCAGCCGCGAGCGACGGGCACCCCGCGCGTCAGGGCGATCCGGCGTGCCTTGGCCACCACGACGCTGGGTGCGACAGGCCGGTAGTGCAATCCTGACTTGATAGCAGAGCCGAATTACGTCACACTAATGTGGTGTTAATGACTTTCCTCCACTTATGCGGTGTCACTCGGGTATCGAGCCGAAGAGTTCGCAGTTGTGAGGCGCACGCCCCGGGGATAGAAAAGATCAGCGATGGCGGGCGCAAATGATGCTCCCGCTTCGGGGTGGCGCGCAGGTGTCGAGTGAGTTGCTCACCGACCCCGCCGCTGGCGTGGCGGCCCGCGACGGCGATCCATTCTCCGAGCAGCGCGCACTGGCCGCAGGATCCGCCATCGTCGACCTCTCCCACCGCTCGGTGCTCACCATCTCCGGCCCTGATCGGCTCAGTTGGATCGACTCGCTCACCAGTCAGAGTGTCGCTCGCCTGGCGCCAGGCGAGTCCAGCGAGACGCTTCTGCTCGACGGGAATGGTCGAATTGAATATGCCGTTCGTCTGATCGATGACGGTGTCGCGCTGTGGCTGCTGCTTGAGCGGGAGGAAGCGAGTGGCCTGCTTGCGTGGCTGAGCAG
>JBBRDX010000099.1:0-11162 GCA_038203515.1 Actinomycetales bacterium
ACCGGTGCCACGAGCACACGGAACGTGCGCCAGAGGATGATGATGTCTCCGGTAAGCGACCAGTTCTCAACATAGTAGAGGTCGAGACGCACGCTCTCCTCCCAGCTGAGATCCGAGCGTCCGTTGACCTGCCACATTCCCGTGAGCCCGGGCTTGATATACAAGCGGCGGTGAACATGGAGTTCGTAACCCAGTACCTCTGTCTGCAGCGGAGGACGCGGACCGACGAGGCTCATATCGCCCACGAGAACGTTCCAGAACTGGGGCAGTTCGTCGATCGAGAAGCGCCGAAGAACCCGGCCGACCCGGGTGATGCGCGGATCGTCTTTAATCTTGAAAAGCAGGCCCGATCCCTCGTTCCGATCAAGGAGGTCGCGGAGGTCGGCCTCAGCTGAGGTCACCATCGACCGGAACTTGAGCATGCGAAAAGTAGCGCCGTTGCGCCCCACCCGCTCCTGCTTGAACAGCACCGGCCCGTCGCTGTCGCGACGAATGGCCACGGCGACGACAAGGAATACCGGCAGAAGCACCAGGAGCGCCATGCTCGCGAGGGAAACATCCAACAACCGTTTGAGGAGGTGCTTGCCGCCGCCGTAGTTTGGCAGCTCCACGTGCATGAGCGGCAGACCCTCGACTGGCCGAAAATGGATGCGGGGACCAGCGATATTCGTGAGGCTCGAGGCGACAACGAGGTCGGCTCCCAGCCCTTCGAGCTCCCAGCCGAGGTCGCGAATGAAGTTCACCCGGCCGTGTGGTTCGCCCGCTACGATCACGGTATCCGCGCAGGTTGCCCGCACCGCCTGCCCAACCGTGCCGAGGTTCGCGATCACGGGCACCGGATCCTTGGCGAACGAGACCCTCAGGCCGTCGCCCTGGGGAATGGCGAGCCCGATCACTTTGTAGGCCGCACCGGACTTCTTGTCGATTTGACGCACGACATACTCGACATCGGAGGGATCACCCACCACGATTGCCCGAGCCAGATAGTGGCCGGCAGAGCGCATGTGGTTGAGCCACCTGCGCCAGAGCCACCGGTCTAGTAACAGGGCGACGAGTCCGACTGGAAGCGCGATCATGAAGAAGCCCCGCGCGACATCGACTTCAAGGAGAAGGAACGCGATGGCGAGGATGCCAAAAGTGAAGAGGCTCGACGAGACAATCGCCTTGTATTCGGTGAAGCCCACGCCGAGGGTGCGAACGGTGCGTGTGCGGAAGGCTGCGAGCATCCCGAGCCAGGAAATACCGACGATCAGCCCGACCAGGGAGTACTGTACGAACACGCCGCCGATCTCCACCTCAGCGAGAGTCACGCCAAATCGTGCAAATAGCGAGACGACGATTGCCACCGCCACGATCATGCTGTCACTCAGCAGCAGCGTTCGCTGGAAGCGTCGGCCCCACGTTGCCGCGGCGCGGACTGGCGCGTCGACTGTCGGTGCGGTCGAGCCGGGGATCGAGGCGTCGGAAGAGCGCGGCTTGCGGCGAAGGCTCACTCGCCGCGGATCGAGCGCCGTGATGGCGCCGCTGAACTCAGTCATCGGAGGCCCCCGGAATGCGGGGCAGAGCAGTTGGTGCTGGGTGAGCGGCGGCTGGACTTGGTGTTTCGCGGGTCGTTGAACGTCGTAATGTCGGGTACATTATGACCAATCCTGTATCGGGTTTACAGATATCGGGTTTTCGGGGGTATCCACATGAGGCGAACGATCGGGTAATCGAGTGCCAGTGGAATACTCGGTCCTTGGGCGGGATCGAGACGGTGCGAGCAGTCACCTGCGCTGCACGATGTCAGGTTAGCGCCTAGAAAACCAATGTGATGCCCCTCGTTTGGGGGGTATGTCGCTCACGTCTCCGGAACAGCAGCGTGCTATTGATATTCCTCTGCATGGATGCGAACATAACGACGCTGGTCGGACGCCGGTTTTGGTCCTTCGGAGACCCTGATGGTTACGCTTCCGCAGAGGTGCTTGGTTGGGCCAGATTGCCGAGAATCACGACGCTGCGGCCGCCCTGGCCGCGAGTTCTTCTTCCCGGTTACGTGAGACCCCACTGAGACGCAGGGTTGCGAGGAATCCCAGCACCAGGAACCCCGCGGCCGAGAACGCCGCAAATCGCGTTGCATCGCTAAACGCGATACGGGCATCCTCGGCGATCGCGGCGCTCTGCTTCGCGAGCCCGGGGATGGCGGCGCCGGCGCTGTCGACCACGGCGTTGACGATCTGGGTGCGCTCTGCGGCGGGCAGGTTGCTCAACCGGGCGTCGAGGGCTGTTCCGGCGGAGGTGAACAGGATCGTGCCGAGGATGGCGATGCCGAGGGCGGATCCGATCTGGCGCGCCGTGCTGGACGTGCCAGATCCCTGACCGCTCGCCTCGATCGGAACATCCTTGAGCACCACACCGGTGAGCTGGGCTGTGGCAAGCCCTACCCCGAACCCGTACACGAAGAGGAATGGCACGATCACGAGCCAGGTGGCGCTCGCCGAGATCACGAATCCGAGCCCGGCGACACCGATGATCTCGGCCACCAGCCCCACCCGCACGATCGTGACGGGGGAGACCCGATTGCCGAAGGCGCCAGCAAAGCCGCTGGCGACGAACGAGCCGATCGCCAGGGCCAGCAGCACGAAGCCGGTCTGGAGGGCGTCATAACCCAGCACGTTCTGAAGCCAGAGAGGGAGGGAGAGGATGATGCCGAATTCTCCGAGGGAGACGATCAGCGCGGCGATGTTGCCATTGCGGAACGACGGGATGCTGAAGAGGCTGAACGCAAGAAGCGTGGTCTTGCCGACTCGTTGGCGGTACCGACCCCATGCCACGAATCCGATGCCGGCGATCAACGTGATCGCGAACGCGATCGGGATAATCGAGATCTCGAACGGCCAGGTCCAGCCGCCGAACTTCGGGGCCGTGTTGGTGAGCACCCAGCCGTAGGTTCGGCCCTCGATGAGTCCGAAGACGAGCGTCGCGCTCGTCACGATCGAGAGGATCGCGCCAACGACATCGATGCGTCGCACATCAGTGGCCTTCGATTCGATCACGAAGATCAGGGTGCCGATGATGATCAGAATGCCGAACGGGATGTTGATGCCGAATGCCCAGCGCCAGGAGAAGTAGGTGGTCAGCCAGCCGCCGAGCAGCGGACCGACCGCCACCATTCCGCCGATCGTTGAGCCCCAGACGGCGAACGCGATACCGCGTTCCCGCCCGCGAAAGGTGGCATTGATGATGGAGAGGGTGGTGGGCAGCACCATTGCACCGCCGATGCCCTGGATGACCCGGGAGCCGATGAGCAGGTCTCCAGTCTGGGCGAACGCGGCGAGGATCGACGCGAGGGCGAAGATCGTGACACCGATGATCAGCATCTTGCGTCGCCCATAGCGGTCGGCGAGCGTGCCGAATACGAGCAGCAAGGCCGCGAAGACCAGCGTGTAACTCTCCTGCACCCACTGCACCTGGGTGGAGGTGATCGAGAGGTCTTTGATGATCGACGGGATCGCTACATTCACGATCGTCGAGTCGACGATGATCAGTGCCACAGCGATGCTGATGAAGACGAGACCGGCCCAGCGGCGCTGGGAGGATCCCGCTACTGTGTCGCTCACGCAGCCGCCACCTTCGGGCTCCGGCCGCTCTCCGCTCGCGGCCGTGTGCTTCGAATTCGCAGGATGACAGTCACGGCGATCACCACAACAGTTGCGGTGATCGCGGCGATTGCGGCCGGCGGGGAGAGCAGATCGCCGGTGAGGCGGGCAATAGCGACCCATGCGAGCCCCCAGGACAGGGAAACGGCGGGTGCGAGTCGCCCTCTGCCGCGGACGGCCAGGAGCACTCCCACGAGACCGGCCACAGCCACGATCACCACCGCCCAGGCATCCGCTCCGAGCCCGAAGCCGCGGAACCCGGAGGCGACGAGGAGCGCGGTGATGTTGGCGGCTGTCGCTACACACACCCAGCCGAGGTAGAGCCCGACGGTGCCGTCGGCGACGATCGTCTCGACCAGGTTCTTCGGGCGCGAGGCCAGCGTGATGCGGAAGGCCCAGACCAGCACCACGAGCAGGGCGGCGATGATCGGCACGCTTGCGGCGAGGAATCCGAACTGGATGCTGAGGATCCAGGCCGCGTTGAGAATCAGGGATGCCGCGATCGGGTAGCCGAGCCGCCGCTGGCGTTCGTCGGCCCGCTGTTTGGGCAGCGACTGCCAGACCGCATACGCGAGCAGCCCGGCATAGATGGGAGTCCAGATGGCGAAGGCCGGGCCGCCGGGGGCGATGGGGGTGGCGTCCGCCGCGAGGGCGCCGCTTGCGGCGGCCTGGATCGGAGTGCCGCCCGCAGCCCCGGATCCGATGAAGGCGCCGACAACGGCGACGATCGCACTGACCAGAACGACAGCCTGCCGTGCAGTATCTCGCGTTTCATTCACGGCGCCTCCTAGATTATCAGCTAGCTTAGTAATTGACGATAGCCTTGAATGTGGAAGATGGAAGCTGCGACGCGATGACCGATCCGGCCGGAATGCAGGGCTGGCCAACGGGCCGACTGTTGTCGACGGCGGCGCGACTCGTCGAGCATGCCTGGGTCGAGGCGCTCGAACAGCTCGGACTGACCCATGCCGGACTCATCGTGTTGCATGTTCTGGACGCAGGATCCCTCAGCCAGACCGAGCTCGCCAAGTCCGCGCGGGTCGAGGTGCAGACGATGTCCCGCACACTCGAACGACTCGAACGGGAGGTCTACATCGCCCGTGAAAAGCATCCCGCTGATGGTCGCCGCCACGTCGTCACGCGCACACCGGCAGGGGAGGCGGCGTGGGGATCCGCACGCACGCTCGAGTCCGACCTGTTTCCGAACATCGGCGACAACGCGGGCATGCGCGCCTCGCTACTCGAGATCATCCGCGCGACGGCGGCCGATCGATGGGACGCGCAGTAGCCCGAAGGAGAGCGCCCCTGGCATCGCCTGCCGACCTGACCGTCGGTGGGCATGGATCTCGCACAGCGCTGTCGGCTCAGCCCATGCTGAGCGTCCAAGACCCTGGCTACCCGTTTCGTGCAGCTCCCGGTTTTACTGTGGCTCCCCGTTTGAGGTTTTACCGCCGCTCCCCGTGGCAAATGCAGGAACGGATGTTACCGGTGGGGCAGGAGTGGCTCGTCCGCCACGGCAGTAACGGTCGTTCCTGCATTTCGTGGGGGTTTTACCGCGGGGTGGCGCGTCGGGCGGCAATCGCGGAGAAACGCACGGGGAAAAGATCAGGCGTCGGCCGGGGCTGACTCCTGCTCGGCGAGCTTCTTGTTCACCTCGTCCATGTCGAGGCCCTTGACGGCCTCGATGACCTGGTCGAGCGCCGGAGCCGGCAGCGCGCCGGGCTGGGAGAAGACAAGGATGCCGTCGCGGAAGGCCATCAGCGTGGGGATCGATGTGATTCCGGCAGCGCTGGCGAGAGCCTGCTCGGCCTCGGTGTCGACCTTGCCGAAGGTGATGTCCGGGTTCTTCTCGCTCGCGGCCTCGTAAATCGGCGCGAACATCTTGCACGGACCGCACCAGTCGGCCCAGAAGTCGACAAGGGTGATCCCCAAGGAGGAGACGGTGGTTTCGAAGGCTTCCGCGGTCAGGGTGAGAGTAGGCATGATTGAGTCAACCGCATAGTAGGTTCTCGCATTCCCGGGACGCCGTCGACTGTGGATTGCTACAACGGATGGCGCGGAGCCGACGTAGCTTTCGTGCGGGCCGCACCACCTCTTTTGCGGTCTGCGGTGCCGATCGTAACGTCGAAGACAGAACTTCGAAGGCCTGAATTCCAGATGAAAGAGCGATCCACCATGACAAACCTCGCTGACCGCGTCACCGCTGAGTCCATCACTGCTGACCCCATCACCGCCCAGTTCCGGCCTGCCGTCGCTTCGGCTGCCGGGTCATCACAGCACATCGACACCGCCTGGCTCGGCGACTACCTCCTCGGCGCCTGGGCGGATGCTCGTCGCGAGTCCCGCGGGTTGATGAAGGACAGCGCATTCCATCGCGACGACAGCCTCACACTCGACGAACAGCGCGCGCGCGTGCTCGGCCAGTTGAAGCTGCTCGTCGACTCCGGTTCCGTGCTCAAGGCGTTCCCCACCGCCCTCGGCGGCCACGATGACCACGGCGCAAACATCGCGTCCTTCGAAGAGATCGTCACCGCCGATCCATCACTGCAGATCAAGTCCGGCGTGCAGTGGGGCCTCTTCGGAGCGGCCGTACTCCACCTCGGCACCCAGCGTCACCACGAGGAGTTCCTGCCTGGCATCATGAGCCTCGAGGTGCCCGGCGCATTCGCGATGACCGAGACCGGTCACGGTTCGGATGTCGCAGCCATCGGCACCACGGCCACCTACGACGAGGCGGCGCAGGAGTTCGTGATCGACACCCCGTTCCGCGCCGCCTGGAAGGACTACCTCGGCAACGCCGCCCTGCACGGCAGGGCCGCCGTCGTGTTCGCACAGCTCATAACCAAGGGCGTCAACCACGGTGTTCACGCCTTTTACGTGCCGATCCGCGGCGAGAACGGCTTCCTGGCCGGCATCGGTGGCGAAGACGACGGCCTGAAGGGCGGGCTCAACGGCATCGACAATGGTCGGCTTCACTTCCACGGTGTGAGAGTGCCGCGCGAGAACCTTCTCAACCGGTACGGCGATGTCGCGGCGGACGGCAGCTACAGCTCAGACATCCAGAGCCCCGGCCGACGCTTTTTCACCATGATCGGCACGCTCGTGCAGGGTCGGGTCTCCCTCGACGGCGCATCCGTCGTCGCCTCCAAACTCGCCCTGTTCATCGCTATCACCTATGGATCGCAGCGCCGCCAGTTCACCGCGGCCGACCCCACGAAGGAAGAGGTCATCCTCGACTACCAGCGCCACCAGCGTCGCCTGCTGCCGAAGCTCGCTACGACCTACGCAATGTCTTTTGCCCACGAGAAGCTGCTCACCGCCTTCGATGGCGTCTTCTCCGGAGCGCGAGCCACGGATGCCGACCGAGAAGATCTCGAAACTCTCGCCGCCGCCCTCAAACCGCTCAGCACGTGGAGCGCGCTCGAGATACTGCAGGAGGCGCGGGAGGCCTGCGGCGGTGCCGGATTCCTCGCCGAGAACCGCCTTACCCAACTGCGAGCAGACCTCGACATCTACGTGACCTTCGAGGGGGACAACAATGTGCTGCTCCAGCTCGTGGCAAAGCGGCTGCTCTCCGACTACAGCCGCAAGTTCACGGACGCGGATGCGGGAGCGATGGCCGGCTATGTAGCCGGGCAGGTGGGCGCCGCTGTCGTCAACCGCTCAGGGCTGCGCAAGCTCGCGCAGAACGTGGCCGACTTCGGCTCGACGGCGCGATCGGTGGCGTTCGTACGCGACGCTGCGTCCCAACGCCAGTTGCTCACGGACCGGGTCGAGACTATGGTCGCCTCGCTCGCCGGGCGATTGCGCACCGCTCGGAAAGCATCGCCGGTCGAGGCCGCGGCGCTCTTCAACGCCAACCAGAACGAGCTGATCGAAGCGGCTGGAGCGCACGCCGAACTCCTCCAGTGGGAGGAATTCACCGAGGCGCTCGACGGCATCGCCGACCCGAAGACGGTGGAGGTGCTCACCTGGCTCCGTGACCTGTTCGGCTTCGGGCTGATCGAGAAGAACCTCGCCTGGTACCTCATCAACGGCCGCCTGTCGGCCCAGCGTGCGGCGGCCATCACCGACTACATCGACGATCGCCTTCTGCCGCGTCTGCGTCCGCATGCGCTCGACCTGGTGAACGCCTTCGGCTTCGAGCCGGAGCACGTGCGTGCGGCGATCGCTTCGGGTGCGGAGCGTGAACGGCAGGACGAGGCCGCGGAGTATTTCCGCGGACGCCGCAATGCCGGACTCGAGCCGGTTGCAGAGAAATCCCTCAAAAACACGAGGTAGTCCGGCGCGACAGTCACCGCCAGCGGTAGGGCTTCGCAACGGAGCCGTACCTCCGGCGCCGAAGCGTGCGGCACATTTGCGTCGAGCACCGCTCCGCCCTGAGGGGTGCAGCGGTCAGGACCGGGCAACCGGCTCATCGTCGGTGACCGCCGCGAGCTCGATGACGTCGAGCGATTCCGCGACCGGAATTGCGGCGGCGACCGCGGCATCCACGAAGTCCTGCGTGCCTTCGATGCGCGGGTCGAGCCAGTCGTTCCAGAGCTCTCGGGGCAGCGGCACCGGGTTGCGGTCGTGGATGTGCGCGAGGGTGTGCACCGAGTCCGCGGTGAGAATGGTGGTCGTGAGGGTCCACACGCCCGGATCGTCGTCCGCGAGCGAGTGGTCTTTCCACCAGGAGTAGATGCCGGCAAACGCCATCGACTCGCCACCGGGGGGGGCCCGCAGGTAGAACGGCGTCTTCTTCTTCGTGACCGGATCGGTCTGCCACTCGTAGTATCCGGCCGCAGGGACGAGGGCACGCTTCGACCGGATAGCCGCCTTGAAGGAGGTTTTCTCGGTGATCCCCTCGCTCCGTGCGTTGAAGGTCGGCACTGTCATCTTGAGGGTCTTCGACCAGCCGGGCGTGAGCGACCAGCGGGCGACCTCGAGTCGCCTGGTGGGCTCTGGACCGTCTTTCATCGACTCCAGAACCACCGCTACCGGGTCGGTGGGCCGGATGTTCCAGCCCGGCCGCCAGTCGCGGAAGTCGCCGCCGACCGCCACGAACTCCTCGATCAGGTCGTCGGTGCTCTTGTCCATCGCGAAGCGTCCGCACATGCTGTTCATTCTGGCCGGGACATCCGACATACGCGAGCGCCCCGATCCTTCTGGCCCCTATGCTGGCGGCATCCATCGCGATCAGGGAGCCCTCATGAAATCGTTGGCAATCACCGGCTGTGCCGTTGTGCTGGGGGCGGGCATCCTCGTACTCTCGGGCTGCGCGCCCGAACCCGGGGCGTCCAACCCCGGCCCCACGGTTACGGTGATGACGACCCCCGCGCCAGCCGCGAGAGCCGCATCGGATCCACTCACCACCCTCGACGCGTGGCTGGCATGCTCGTCTGCGGTACAGGGCAACTACGCTCTCCAGAACGGAGGGACAGAAATGTCGGCCTACGACGCCACGATGGTCTCTGCGGGAGTATCCGGCGGATTCATCGTGAAGGTGAACTTCCAGCCCCCGGGCGGATCGGCGACCAACCAGGTCGTGGGAGCCCAGGGTGTCTGCACCGTGAGCGGCACTCTCGGCGAGCCCGTCATCAAGGAGATCGGTTTCAGCGACTTCGGATGACGCGGAGATCGCCGGAGGCTCCCCAGTCGGCAGCCCGATCGCCGTTCAGCGGTCGAATGCCAGCCGAAGGCCGAGGGCGATCATTACAACAGCGATGACCGCGTCGAGCACTCGCCACGCCCCGGGCCGGGCGAAGACCGGGCGCAGCAGGCGCGCCCCGAATCCGAGGCATCCGAACCAGAGGATGCTTGCGGCAATGGCGCCACTGACCCACCACCAGCGTTCGGTCGGCCCCTGCTGGGAGGCCACTGAGCCCAGAAAGAGCACGGTGTCGAGGTAGACATGCGGGTTCAGCCAAGTGAGGGCGAGCACCGTGGTGATTGCAACTCGCAGGTTTGTTCTCCCGGCCGGTAACTCTGCCACGAGCGCCCCGGGGAGGATGGCCCGCCGTGCGGCGAGGATCCCGTAAACGATGAGGAAGCCTGCGCCGAGCACGCGGATGACGACGAGCGCGATGGGCGCGGCCGTGATGAGCGCTCCAAGGCCGAGCACTCCGGCGATTATCAGCACGGCGTCGGAGAGTGCGCAGATGGCGACCACCGGGGCGATGATGCGGACGCGCCCTTCGATGCCGAGCCGCAGAACGAATGCGTTCTGCGCACCGATCGCAACGATCAGGGAGAGCCCGGTCACCATCCCGAGGAATGCTGGCAGCAGCGTCGTCGTCGGTGTCATAGACCCAACGGTACGGCGCAGCGCTCGCGTAATCCAACTACTGTTTTTCTACCTGCGTAAGCTGGGCTAATGCGCCGGTTTTCGCTCGAGCAACTCGACACCCTCCTTGCCCTCATCGAAGCGGGCTCGTTCGAGCGGGCCGCATCGCGACTCCACGTGACGCCGTCAGCGGTATCCCAGCGGGTGAAGGCCATGGAGCAGGCATCCGGTCGTGTACTGGTGCGGCGAACCTCTCCGGTGGCGCTCACCGAGGCCGGCGATGTGCTGCTCCGCTACGCGCGGCAGGTCGACCTGCTCGAGGCCGACACTCTTCGCACCCTTCGGGTCGATTCGGAGCCCGGTCGCCCGTTCCGGGTCTCTCTCGCTGTGAACGCCGACAGCCTCGCCACCTGGTTCCTTGACGCTCTCACCGGTCTGGGCGAGAGCCTCGGCGTGGTCTTCGACCTTCATCGCGAGGACCAGGAGCACACGACGGCACTGCTTCGCGCCGGTACGGTGATCGCCGCTGTGACATCCACTCGGGATGCCGTGCAGGGGTGCGTGACCGAGCCGCTGGGCGTCATGCGCTATCGGGCGGTCGCGACCCCGGCCTTTCGCGAACGCTGGATGCCGGAAGCGGCTGATGGGGCTCGTCTTGCGGACGCACCGGTCGTCACCTTCGACCGCAACGACGACCTGCAGGAGGCGTTCCTGCGGAAGTACAGCGGCCGGAGTGGTGTCGTCGCTCACTATGTGCCGACGTCCGCCGACTTCGCTCGGGCGATCATCCGAGGGTTCGGCTGGGGACTGCTGTCGGAGCAACAGTGTCTCGCGCCGCTCGCGGAGGGCGTGCTGGTGGAGCTGGCCTCCGGGCACCACGTGGATGTCTCGCTGTACTGGCAGCGCTGGAACCTGGAGTCCCCGCTGCTCGAGGCCGTGTCGACAGCGGTGCGCGACGAGGCGGCCACGGCGCTCAGACCATATGAAAAAGGCCACCCGCAGTAGAAGCCTGCAGATGGCCTTCGTGGCTCCGACGGGCGTCGATCCCGTGACCTCTCGATTTTCAGTCGAACGCTCTACCAACTGAGCTACAGAGCCGCACGCCTAACGATAGACGTAATAAGGCACGGCCGTCTGGCGAGAGATGACCGTGCCTTGCGACCCTGACCGGACTTGAACCGGCGACCTCCGCCGTGACAGGGCGGCGCGCTAACCAACTGCGCTACAGGGCCTAGCTATGTTTCGTGACCCCAACGGGA
>JBBRDX010000100.1:0-11118 GCA_038203515.1 Actinomycetales bacterium
CAACGCCAACGAGATCTGCGCGAAGATCCTGCTGCTTGCGGCAGAAGACCCGAAGCGTGACATCTTCCTCTACATCAACTCACCCGGTGGATCGATCACCGCGGGCATGGCGATCTACGACACGATGAAGTTCGTTCCGAACGACATCGTGACCGTTGGTATCGGCATGGCGGCCTCGATGGGGCAGTTCCTGCTCTCGTCGGGAACCAAGGGCAAGCGTTACATCACCCCGAACGCGCGGGTGCTGTTGCACCAGCCGTCCGGTGGATTCGGCGGTACCTCGGCGGACATCCAGACCCAGGCCAATCTCATCCTCGACATGAAGAAGCGGATGGCCGAGCTCACCGCCGAGCAGACGGGCAAGACCCCCGAGCAGATCATCATCGACGGCGACCGGGACAACTGGTTCACCGCACAGCAGGCGCTCGAGTACGGCTTCGTTGACCACCTGCGGGAGTTCGCTTCCGAGGTCATCGGCGGCGGCGGCACCGACGAGTCCCTCACCAAGAAGTAGAGACAGGCAAAGAGACATGGAATTCATCAACAACATGCCGACCGGACTGGCGGGCCAGACCGCCGAGGCCCGCTACATCCTCCCGACCTTCGAGGAGCGCACGGCCTACGGCTACAAGCGACAGGACCCCTACGCGAAGCTCTTCGAGGACCGCATCATCTTCCTCGGCGTGCAGATCGACGACGCTTCGGCGGATGACGTGATGGCACAGCTTCTCGTGCTCGAGAGCCAGGACCCCGACCGCGACATCGTGATGTACATCAACTCACCCGGTGGCTCGTTCACCGCGATGACGGCAATTTACGACACGATGCAGTACGTGCGGCCGCAGATCCAGACCGTGGTGCTCGGCCAGGCGGCATCCGCCGCCGCGGTCATTCTCGCGGCCGGCACGCCGGGCAAGCGTCTGGCCCTGCCGAACGCGCGCATCCTGATCCACCAGCCGTCCACGGGTGACTCGGGTCGCGGCCAGGCCTCAGACATCGAGATCCAGGCCCGCGAGATCCTGCGCATGCGCTCCTGGCTCGAGGAGACACTGTCGCGCCACTCGAACCGCACGATGGAGCAGGTCAACAAGGACATCGACCGCGACAACATCCTGAGCGGCGAAGAGGCACTTGCCTACGGCCTCGTCGATCAGGTGCTCACCTCGCGCAAGAACATCCCGGCGATCACCAAGTAGCAGCAGCAGCTTTCAACAACAGGACGGGCCCGGAACAATCCGGGCCCGTTTTGCTTGCTCGCTCCCGCCTGTGCTGGCATTTCGCACGGGTCAGCGCCAGTGAGCGGGGTTTGGGTGCGGACAGGCGCGGGTGCGCGCTGTGCGGTGCTGAGCGCTGTGCAGTGGTGAGCGCTGTGCAGTGGTGAGCGCTGTGCACGGCGGCTCAGGGGGCTCTCTTCCTCCGGCGTCCGTTCAGGACGAAGGTGAGGATCACGGCGGCGGCGACCGCGAGGAGCGAACCCCCGATCCACAGCACCGTACTCAGCGTGCCAGTGTCCACCGTCTGTGCGCCGGTGGTGTTCGAATCGGGCGCGGGCTTGGTGTTGACCGCGGAGGTACCGTTGCAGTCCGGCACTGTCGAGCTGCCGGATGATGGGGTGAAGCCGGTCGGCGGTTGCCAGGTGAAGCCGTAGTTGTCTGACACCGTGTGACCGTCCGTCGAGAGCACCTGCCAGGTCACGGTGTAGGCCCCGGCGGCGCCGAGGGCGGCGGTGGTAGACATCCTCTGGCCCTCGACTGTCACGCAGCCATCGCCGTAATACAGGCCGGCACGGTCGGTGACCTGCAGGGCGAAACCTGCACCATTTCCGTCGATGTTGAGCAGGATGCCGTTGGTGGTGATCATGAAGTCCTTCGGCAGGGCGGTGAGTGTCTCACCGGCCTTCGGAGTGGATGACTCCAAATAGTTGTGCGCCTGCGCTGGGACGGCGAGGCCCCAGACGGGGGCGACCGCTCCCATCGCCGCCGCGAGTACGACGAGTATCACCAGGGGGATCCGGGAGCGGCGTGCCATCGGGCTAGACCCTAGCCCTGCGTCGAAGCGTGAGGACGGAGAACGTGAACTGGCGTATTTCATTCTCTGTGATCTCCGATCCCGGATGGGCCGTCCAGATCACCCTAGCCACCGCCTTGGTGAGCTGGGTCTTGTGCACAGTGACGCGCTTCAGACCGGTTTCCGTCACCGGTCCGGTGTCCCATCCAGGAACGGACAGGTAACTCGCGCTCGGCAACGGCGTCGCGGCTGGCATGTCGACCTCGACGTGAGCGGTACGGCGATCGCCAACATGGCGCCGGCTCCGAGCGCGTTCGAGCCGGTGATGAGAGTTCTCTGGTTCATGTCATTCCTCGGTCCATGATGCCCGCAGCCATCGGAGGTTCACTCATAGAAGGCTCTGAGCGGGCGTCGATAATAGTGGCCGATCAGGCCGTGACTGCCGGAAGTCCACAGAGCGATCGCGCGGGCCGGAGGTCCGCGGTACCGGTGGATCGAGAAGACGAGCAAGCGACAGGGTCTTACCGGCCAGCAGCACACCGGTGGCGCCGGAGAATGCGAGGGAGAGTGCGATGCCCGCCGCTGCCGGGAGTGAACCCCCGGCGAGGGAATGCGAGCACGCGGCGACGAAGAGTGACACGATTGCGGCGATCCACCCACGGGCGAACCGGGCCCATCTCGTGGTCATCCCTGCTCCCGGTCCGTGCATCGTGCGGCTCTCCAAGAAGTCTAAATCGGCGAGAACGGGCCGATGACCAGGGCGGCTCGCCGGGCCGAATTACGTCCCGGTGCGAACAGTGTCGTCTACTCGGGTTAGGCTCTGTATCTGACCCACGGTCGTGTCAGACAACCCGCTGATTTCAGGGTTGCCGTCCCCAGACAGTGGGGCACAGCACAGGCCGAGACCAGGAGGAGGCCGAGCATGGCTCGTATAGGTGAGAGCGCTGATCTGCTCAAATGTTCTTTCTGTGGCAAGAGCCAGAAGCAGGTGCAGCAGCTGATCGCCGGTCCCGGTGTGTATATCTGCGACGAGTGCGTCGAGCTGTGCAACGAGATCATCGAGGAACGCCTGGCCGAGGCTGGCGAAGAGTCCTCCAGCGAGTTCGAGCTTCCGAAGCCCCGCGAGATCTTCAATTTCCTCGAGGAATACGTGATCGGGCAGGAGGCCGCCAAGAAGGCGCTCTCGGTCGCTGTCTACAACCACTACAAGCGCATCCGCGCCCGCAACACGATCACCTCGGCGGATGCCGTGATCGACGATGTGGAGATCGCAAAGTCCAACATCCTGCTCATCGGTCCCACCGGGTGCGGCAAGACCTACCTCGCCCAGACTCTCGCGAAGCGCCTCAACGTGCCCTTCGCTGTGGCGGATGCGACGGCCCTCACCGAGGCCGGCTACGTCGGGGAAGACGTGGAGAACATCCTCCTCAAGCTCATCCAGGCCGCCGACTACGATGTCAAGCGTGCCGAGACCGGCATCATCTACATCGATGAGATCGATAAGATCGCCCGCAAAGCCGAGAACCCGTCTATCACCCGGGATGTCTCGGGCGAGGGCGTGCAGCAGGCTCTCCTCAAGATTCTCGAGGGCACGGTCGCGTCCGTTCCGCCGCAGGGTGGTCGCAAGCATCCGCACCAGGAGTTCATCCAGGTCGACACCACCAATGTGCTCTTCATCGTGGCCGGTGCCTTCGCCGGGCTGGAGGAGATCATCTCCCAGCGTGCGGGTAAGAAGGGCATCGGCTTCGGAGCCCCGCTGCACAGCAAGGGCGATGACGTGAACCTCTTCGGCGAGGTTCTGCCGGAAGATCTTCACAAGTTCGGACTCATCCCCGAATTCATCGGGCGGCTCCCTGTCGTCGCGACGGTCACACCGCTCGACCAGGTTGCCCTCATGGAGATTCTCACCAAGCCGAAGAACGCCCTCGTGCGCCAGTACCAGCGCATGTTCGAACTCGACGGTGTGGTCCTCGACTTCGAACAGGATGCGCTCGAGGCCATCGCCGACCTCGCCGTGCTGCGCCAGACCGGTGCTCGCGGCCTCCGGTCGATCATGGAAGAAGTGCTCGGGCCGATCATGTTTGACGTGCCGTCGAACGACGAGATCGCGCGGGTCATCGTCACCAAGGCAGCCGTGCTCGAGAACGCCCTACCGACGATCGTGAACCACAAACCGGCCCGCCAGGAAAAGTCGGCCTGATCCGTTGCATCCCGCGGCTTGGTCCGTCGCATCCCGCGGCCTGAGCTGTTTTCGCGCGGTGCGGCCCAGTAGGTGAAATGCCGCGTCCTGCGCTCTCGGTGTGCACGCCCAGCAGGGGAAGTGCCGGGTCCTGCGCTCTCGGTGTGCGCGAAATGCAGGACGATGCGTTACAGCTGAGGCTGGTGGGGCTCTCCTGCAACAGGGGTAACAGCGAGTCCTGCATTTGCGACAAAATCGCGACACGAGACGGTGCACATGAGGATAGCCGGGCCACGGATAGCCGGGCCACGGATACCCGATTGGCCCGGGACAGGCGGCCGCCGCCGCCTTAGGCTGGGCTGGTACGTCCGAGAGAGAGCCCGATAGCCCATAGTCCAGCCGATCATCGCGGGAATCGTCGCCGCCATCACCGGGTTCTCAAGCTCGTTCGCGATCGTGCTCGCGGGGCTCACCGCTGTCGGGGCGACGGAGTCTGAGTCGGCATCCGGCCTGCTGGTGATCTGTGTGGTGCAGGGGCTGCTCTCCATCGTGTTGAGTGCGGTCTACCGGGTGCCGGTGAAGTTCGCCTGGAGCACACCGGGGGCTGCGCTTCTCGTCGCGACAGCGGGAGTGACCGGGCGGTTCGCTGAGGCGGTGGCGGCGTTTACCGTCGCCGCGGCACTCATCGTGCTCGTCGGGCTCTGGCCGGCGCTGGAGCGTCTCATCGCGCGCATTCCTCGACCGGTCTCGAGTGCGATGCTTGCCGGTATCCTGCTGCCCCTGTGTCTCGCGCCGGTGAAGGCGGCGGTCGCCATCCCGCTGCTGGCGATCCCGGTCATCCTGGTCTGGCTCGTGCTCTATCGGCTCGCGCCGCGCTGGGCCGTACCCGCTGCCATCGTGCTCGCCGGGGTGCTGCTTGCCATTACCGCGGGGTCCGGATGGCTCGCCGGTCTGCACCTCGCGCCGCAACTCGTGTTCGTTGCACCCGTCTTCGATCCCCGGGTGGTCGTGAGCCTCGCGATACCACTGTTCCTCGTCACGATGGCCGGGCAGAACATCCCGGGAGCCGCCATTCTCACGAACTTCGGGTACCGCGCTCCAGTGCGTTCCGCGCTCGTGTCATCGGGCGTGCTCTCCGGTGTCGGCGCTCTGTTGGGCGGCATTACTGTCAACTTCGCGGCGCTCACCCAGGCGCTTACCGCTGGCCCGGAAGCATCCCCGGACCGCTCTCGACGCTGGATCGCCGCCGTTGCAGCGGGGGGAACCTACATCGCGCTCGGCCTTCTCGCCGGGGTCGCGACGGCGTTTGTATCGGCCTCGCCGCCCCTTCTCATCGAGACGGTGGCAGGGCTAGCGTTACTCAGCGCCCTGGTTGGTGCTGTGGTCGCAGCGTTGGAGGATGCGGCGCACCGGCTCGCGGCGATCCTCACCTTTCTCGTGACGGCATCCGGGATCGTCGTCGGGGGAGTCGGTTCGGCCTTCTGGGGCCTGTTGGTCGGTGCCATCGTCATGCTGTGGTTCGGCTGGCGTCGCCGAGTGGCATCTCCGCGCCCGTGAGTGACACTCGCGCCCGAACGTTCGGGCGCGAGTGTCACTCACGGGCGCGGGGGCGCCGTAATAACCTCACATCGCACAGGAAGCTGCCCGACTGGGCGACCTCAGGCGCCGAGCAATCCGCGGCGCCTGAGCAGCGGCTCGATCACGGCATCCCGGCCGCGGAAGTCGCGATAGGCCTCGAGCGGATCCTTCGATCCGCCCACCCCGAGCAGGCGAGCCCGGAAACGGTCGCCGTTCGCTCGCGTGAGGCCGCCATTCTCGGTGAACCAGTCGACGGTGTCGGCATCCAGTACCTCGCTCCAGATGTAGGAGTAGTAGCCCGCGTCGTAGCCGCCGGAGAAGGTGTGGGCGAAGTAGGCGCTCGAATACCGGGTCGGTACTGCCGGATTGTCGAGCCCGACGGCGGTGAGGGCCTCGGCCTCGAACACGGCGACGTCGTCCACGGTGTCGTCGGCCGAGAGACGGTGCCAGGCCTGGTCGAGCATCGCCGCGGCAAGGTACTCGCTGGTTTTGAAGCCCTCGTTGAATGAGGACGACGCCTGGATCTTCGAGACGAACTCCGCGGGCATCGGCTCGCCGGTCTGGTGGTGCACGGCATAATTCGCGAGGATCTCGGGCCAGAGCATCCACATTTCGTTCACCTGGCTCGGAAACTCCACGAAGTCACGGAAGACGTTGGTTCCGGCGAACTTGGGGTAGGTGACCCGCGCGAACAGTCCGTGGAGGGCATGTCCGAACTCGTGGAAGAAGGTGTTCACCTCGTCGTAGGTGAGCAGTGTCGGCTCACCCGCGGCAGGTTTGGGCACGTTGAGGTTGTTCACGACGGTCACGGGGTGGCCGAGCAGCGAGTTTTGGGAGATGAGTGGGTTCATCCACGCTCCGCCGCGCTTGGAGTCTCGTGTGTAGAGGTCGAGCACGTACAGCCCCACCGGGGAGTCGTCATCGTTGCGCACCTCGAAGACGCGGGCATCCGGATGGTACGCCTGAAGATCCCCACGCTCAGCAAAAGTGACCCCGTAGACCTGGTTCGCGGCAAAGAAGACGCCGTCCCGCAAAACTCGTTCCGCCTCGAAGTACGGACGCATCTGCGCGGTATCCACGTCGTACTTGGCGATACGCACCTTCTCGGTGTAGAAGGCCCAGTCGGCCGTGGCGATCGGCGCGCCGTCCAGGACCTGCAGTTGCAGGTCATCCTGCTCGCTGCGCGCATTGCGGGCTGCCACCGGGGCGAGCCGACCGAGCATCGCAGCCACCGCTTCGGGGGTCTTCGCCGTCTCGTCCGCGGTCACGTACGCGGCGTGGTTGCTGAAGCCGAGGAGGCGCGCACGCTGTGCACGCAGGCGGGTGATCTCGAGCACCAGTTCGCGATTGTCGTTGGCTCCGCCGTGGCTGCCCCGGGCTCGCGAGGCATCCATGATCCGGGCCCGAACGGCAGGATTCGTGAGGGCGTCGAGGTAGGGATGACCGGTCGGCAGCACCAGCGTCACGAGGAATTTGCCCTCGAGACCGCGGTCCTTCGCGGCTTCCGCGGCCGCGGAGATCTCGCCCGCTTCGAGACCGTCGAGGTCGTCTACATCGTCGATCACGACCGCCAGCTCATTGGTGTCGGCAAGGAGGTTCTTCTCGAAGCGGGTGGTGAGGGTGGAGAGCTTCTGGTTGAACTCGCGGAGTTTCGCCTTCTCGCCCTCATCGAGTCCGGCACCGGCAAGGGTGAACTCCGCGTAGTACCGCTCCACCAGGTAGCGTGACTCGGCGTCGAGGTCGAGCTCGGCACGTTGCTCGTGGAGGGTCTTGATGCGCCAGTAGAGCTGGCCATCGAGCTTGATCGCATCGGAGTGGGCGGCAAGGAGGGGAGCGATCTCCTCCTCGAGGTCATTGGTGAAGTCGGTGCTGTCGGCCGAACTCTTGTTGAAGAACACCGTTGCGACGCGTTCGAGGGTCTGTCCAGATTTCTCGAGCGGGATCATGGTGTTCTCGAAGGTGGGCGCCTCGCCATGCCGGGTGATGTTCGAGATCTCGGCGAGCTGCTCTTCGAAACCGCGGTCGAACGCCGGGCGATAGTGGTCGTCCGTGATTTCCGCGAAGGGCGGAAGACCGTAGGGGAGAGTGCTGGGCGTGTAGAAGGGATTCTGTTCAACCATGTCTCCAGCCTAAGGCGCCCGGTGCAAAGAAATAGTTGCAAACAACCCGTTGCAAAGATTATTTTGCAACGTTATCTTTGCATCATGACCGAACCCGAAGATCCGACCGTTCCCCCGGCACCCCTGCCGGAGCAGCGATCGGTCGACGTGAGAGTGGTCGATCTGGACTCGCTCAAGGGGCTCGCGCACCCGCTGCGGGTGCGGATTCTCGACGTGCTCTCGACCTACGGCAACTTTACGGCGAGCGGCCTCGCCGATCGTCTCGGCGAATCGAGCGGTGCCACGAGCTACCACCTGCGCCAACTCGAGCGCCACGGTTTCGTGCGCGAGGTCGAGGGCAAGGGCACCGGCCGTGAGCGGTGGTGGGAGAGCGTGCCGGGAGGCATCAGCCTCTCCGATCGCAATATCGCCGACTCCCCGGCGGTGCGAGCATCCTCCAGCCTCGTTTTGAAGCAGTGGGAGCGCACCCGTTCGCAGCAACTCAGCGACTTCGTCGAGCACGGCGGGGACGAGCTTGCGGATTCCTGGACCGATGTCTCCGAACTGAGCACGATCAACGTGCGCCTGACAGCGGACCAACTCGCCGAGGTCAGTGCTGCATTCGCCCGCTTCGCCGCGGAACATATCGACAAGTTTCGCGGCCAGAACCCGCCCGGGTCTCGCCCCGTGCAGATTCACTTCAACGCCTTTCCCGTCATCGACGGGGACGTCACTCCCGCGGATTCGCACCCTGCCGAACCCCCGAAGACGGTTCCGGAATCATGACACTTCTCGCCCCGAATCGGACCGCCGAAGCGTCGGTGGTCGACCGTGAATTTGCCACTAAGAAAGAGGTGAACACGATGACCACTTCCACCGCAACCGACTGCGATTTCCTCCTGTCGAGCATGCAGGACGGCGAGACCCGCCCGTCGCGTCCTGGCGTTCTCGACCGTGCAATCGTGCGGCTGAGCGTCGCAATGCTCCGTTGGGCGCGCAATCATTCAGATCGCTCGTTCCGCACCTGGGACGAACTCGCGCAGACCAACCGAAACGCGCTCGCTCGCGAAGCGCGAGAGACTGCGGCGCCCATCGGCGAGCTCCGCATCCTGTAGAGGTTCAGTCGGTCGGCGCCACTATGAACACTTCGCCACCGGCATAGCGGATGACCGTGCCGTCATCGAGCTCGACGACCGGGTTGCCCTCGAGCCACGTGAGCGTCCACCGCAGCAGGCTCGTGTCGATGCCTTCGAGCTCGGCTTCCACAGACTTCACCGCGTCGATGACGAGTTGCGGGAGGCGCGTGGGCACCTCGGCGCCCACCGCCCAGCGTGTTCCCATTTGCATTGTCAGTTCTCCTCTGCTGTGGGGGTGAGCACCACGTTAGCAATCGTGATCACGGGTGCCTCGACGAAATCGATGGTGGCGATACGTCCCACGTCCCGCAGATCATCCAGGGCGAGCCGCAGCTGGGCCGGTCCGCTGATGGTTGCCGACGTGACATCCGCCTTCTGCGATGCTTTCGCGTCGGTCTTCGCTCGTCGGATGCCGATGAGCGCCTCGCCGACGAGAGCCAGGAGTCCAGTGGGCTGCGTATCGGTCGGCGCGGTCGGCCACTCTGTGATGTGCACCGAACCGGTGTGGGTCCACGACCAGACCTCCTCGGTTGCGAACGGGATGAACGGCGCCAGCAGGCGCAGCATCACCTCGAGTGCCGTGCGCAGCGCGGTGACGGCCGAGGCTTGGCTCTGCGGCGAATCGGTCGAGTAGACCCGTTCTTTCACAAGCTCGAGGTAGTCGTCGCAGAAGGTCCAGAAGAACTTCTCAGTGACCTCGAGTGCCTTGGCGTGATCGAAGGCGTCGAAGGCTACGGTCGCGGTAGCCACGACCGTCGAGAGCTCGGCGAGCATGTCGATGTCGAGAGGATTCGTGATGGAGTCGGTCACACCCTCTGCCGGCGCGGGAAATCCGTAGACGAACTTGGCGGCGTTCAACACCTTGATCGCGAGGCGTCGACCGATCTTGATCTGCTTCGGGTTCTGCGGGTCGAACGCGGCGTCGGTGCCCAGGCGGCTCGATGCGGCCCAGTAGCGCACCGCATCCGATCCATGTTCGTCCAGCATTCCCGCGGGGGTGACCACGTTGCCCTTGGACTTGGACATCTTCTTGCGGTCGGGGTCCACGATGAACCCAGAGATTCCCGCGTTCTTCCACGGCACACTGTGATTTTCGAGTTCGGCACGCAGCATCGTGGAGAACAGCCAGGTGCGGATGATGTCCTGCCCCTGGCTGCGCAGCGAGTAAGGGAACACGAGGTTGAAGAGCTCCGGATCCCGCTCCCAGCCGCCCGCGATCTGCGGGGTGAGCGAGGAGGTGGCCCACGTGTCCATGATGTCGACTTCGCCGATGAAACCGCCGGGCACACCCCGCTGGCTCTCGTCGAATCCGGGCGCGGGAGCGGATGCCGGGTCCACCGGAAGCGCGTCTTCGCCTGGCACGATCACGGTGCCCTTCTCGCCATCGGCATCCAGCGCATACCAGACCGGGATCGGCACGCCGAAGAACCGCTGGCGGGAGATGAGCCAGTCGCCGGTGAGGCCGTTGACCCAGTTGTCGTAGCGCACGCGCATGAAGTCGGGGGCGAAGTTGACCTCGCGTCCGCGTTCGAGCAGGGTGTCGCGGAGGGTCTCGTCCCGCGCTCCGTTGCGGATGTACCACTGCCGGGTCGACACGATCTCGAGCGGCTTGTCGCCTTTTTCGAAAAACTTGACCGCGTGCATCATCGGCTTCGGTTCGCCGATCATCTCGCCGCTCGCTTTCAGCAGCTCCACGGTCTTCAGCGCGAAGGCGAAGACCGTCTTGCCCGCCAGCTCGGCGTAGGCCGCGTGCGCGCCGTCGCCGGTGATCGCCTCGGGCGCATCCGCCACGATGCGTCCGTCGCGGCCGATGATCGTGCGGTTCGGAAGGTCGAGCTCACGCCACCAGACCACGTCGGTCACGTCGCCGAACGTACAGACCATCGCGATGCCGGATCCCTTGTCCTTCTGGGCGAGGTGATGTGCGCGCACGGGCACCTCGACGCCGAACAGGGGAGTCGTGACGGTGGTGCCGAACAGGTGCTGGTAACGCTCGTCATCCGGATGGGCGACGAGCGCCACGCACGCCGCAAGCAGCTCCGGGCGGGTCGTTTCGATGAACACGTCGGCGTCCGGGCCGTGGAACGCGAGTCGGTGATACGCCGCCGGCTGCTCCTTG
>JBBRDX010000101.1:0-10790 GCA_038203515.1 Actinomycetales bacterium
CGATCTCGTACGCGTCATCCCACGGCGAGGTCGTCATGACGCCGAGCTGGAACCGACCCTCCCCGCGCACCGCGGCATTGAGCAGGGCTCCGCCGTCCCAGCGCGGCGCACGCACGGTGAAGGGGTACTCGCCGCCGTCGACCAGGGCATCGAGCAGCATCGCGGCATCCGCCACCGTGCGAGCAAGCGGGCCAGGCACCACGAGGCCACCCAGGGAGCCGAGTCCGGTGCCGCTCGGCACGAGGCCCCGCGAGGGTTTGAGGCCGACCAGGCCGCAGGCGGCGGCGGGGATGCGAACCGAGCCACCACCGTCCGAGCCCGGGGCGAAGGGCAGAAGCCCGGCCGCGACGGCGACCGCCGCTCCTCCGCTGGATCCGCCCGCCCCGAGCGCTGTGTTCCACGGGGTGCGCGCGGGCGGGGCGACGAGGCTCTCCGTGTAGGAGGGGAGCCCGAACTCCGGGGCGCTCGTCTTGCCGAGACTCACCGCGCCCGCAGCATCCAGCACCTCGACGAGAGCGTCCGACCGGTCGGGTACGAAGCCGTGCATGAGTCTCGAACCGTAACCGGTGCGCACACCGGCGCGGTTCACGAGATCCTTGTCTCCGAGGGGCAATCCCCACAGTGGCGCGGTCTTCGGCACGTCTTCGGCCAGGGATGCCGCCCGCGTGAGGGCAGCCTCCGCGGTAACCGTCACAAACGCACCGAGCCCCCCATCGAGACGTTCGATGCGGTCGAGGTAGTGCCGGGTGAGCTCGACGGGAGTGATCTCTCCGCGTTGCAACCAGTCCCACTGCTCCTGGGCGCTGAGGTGATGAAGTTCGAACACCATGCGAGCCTAGGTCGTCGGCTAGGGTCTGGTGCTATGCCGAGCTCCCACATCTCTCCCCTCGCCCGACATGGTCGACTGCCTCGTACCCGTCCCTGGGCAACAGTGCTGGGCTTCGTCGCTGCAACTATCGCGGTCGTGATCGCGAGCGCCGGGACCATCGCTGGCTTCGCTGTCTACGACGTCGCAAAAAGCGTGAAACCGGGAGTGGAGCTCATCGGCGAGACCCAGGGTCCGCCGCCGGATATCGGCTCATTCGAGGGAGGCATCAATGTGCTCGTCGCCGCGAGTGACAGCGGCGGAGGCGATGTGGGCACGTACGGCAAACGTGGAGAGCACCTCAACGATGTGACGATGCTGCTCCACGTCTCCGCTGACCACTCCAACGCAACGGTCGTGAGCTTCCCCCGCGACCTGATCGTGCCGATCGCCTCGTGCCCGAACCCCAAGGGCGGCAACTTCCCCGCCCAGACCAACAAGATCAATGTGGCCCTCACCTATGGCGGCCTGGCGTGCATCGTGAAGACGGTGGAGGACCTCACCGGTCTCACGATCCCCTTCGCCGCGCTCACCGAGTTCCAGGGGGTGGTTGGACTCTCCACCGCCGTCGGTGGCGTCACCGTCTGCATCGCCAAGGCAATCCACGACGAGCAGATCAATTTCGACCTCGATGCCGGCCAGCAGACGCTCGTCGGACAGCAGGCGGTCCAGTTTCTCCGTGTGCGCTACGGCGTGGGTGACGGCAGCGACCTCGCCCGCATCAGCAACCAGCAGCTTTTCCTCTCCGCAATGGTTCGCAAGATCAAAACGCCGGAGACTCTCGGTAACCCGATCAAGGACTACGAGCTGGCCAAGGCAGTCGTCAGCAACATGACACTCACCAATTCACTGACCAACCCGACGACGCTCGTGAGCATGGCACTCGCGGTGAAGGACATCAGTTTCGATGACATCGTCTTCGTGCAGTACCCCGCCAGCTACGGCTCCGCGGCAGGGCAGAATGGGGTGCTTCCAGCGAGGACCAGCGCCGACATCCTCTTCACGGCACTCAAGAACGACCAGCCGGTCTCCCTCACCGGCAAGACCGGGGATGGCACGACCACCGATCCCACGGTGAAGATCGCTCCGGCTCCGAGCGGATCGACTACGCCGAGCGGATCGACTACGCCGAGCGGTACGGCATCCAATGCTCCGGCGGCGAAGCTTCCGGGCAACACGACCGGCCAGACGGCGGCGCAGTGGACCTGCACCAAAGGGCAGCGCGCGAAGGGCTGACACGCCCGGCACGACGGGACCGCTATTCGAGCTCGAGTCGCAGTTGCCGCAGCAGCGTCTCGAACGCGACTGGCGCACCCTCCACCACTTTGCGGCCGGTGAAGCGCCCGGGCGATCGAGTGGTCTTGGCGACATTCAGCATCTGGTGCTCCACGTGCGAACCACGCTCATCCGGAACGACCCGATACTCCCCGCGGTACCACCAGCCTCCCTGGGACACGATGAGGAATGCCGAGGGATCGGCGAGGTAGAGACTGTCCGAGCTGGCGCTCGGCCGGAACCGGGAATCGAGGGCGGCAAATACGGCGGCCGGACGGGCGCGCACATGGCCGCGGAGCGTATGGAGCACGACGAAGCTCGCAGGGCGGCTGCGAGGCGCTTCGGGCATCCCCCGACTGTAGCGCCCGCGTGGTGCCGGGCCGGCTCCCGCAGCGTGCTCATCCTCGTTTTCTGGTACATTTGTACCTATTTTAGGAGAACACCATGGGCTACCTCTTCCTCGCCGGCGCTATCATGGCCGAAGTCATCGCGACCAGCGCGCTCAAGTTCGCCACCGGTGACGGGGCGAACAAGCTCGTGCCGTACGCCATAGTCATCCTGGGCTATGTCGCCGCTTTCGCCATGCTGTCGCAGTCGCTCACCAAGGGAGTTCCCCTCGGCATCGCCTATGCGATCTGGGCTGGCGTGGGAGTCGTGCTGGTGGTCGTGATCAGCTGGCTCTTCTTCAAGGAAGCACTCACGCCCGTGCAGATCGCCGGAATGGTGCTCGTGATCGGCGGCGTCACGATGCTCGAACTCGGTGGGAAGCACTGACGTGGTCACCATTACCGCCAAGGGAGAGGCCCGCCGCATCGCGTTGCAGGATGCGGTGATCCGGGTTCTTGAGAACGGCGGGCCGGGAGCTGTCACCCACCGTGCCGTTGCCGGCGAAGCGGGCGTGCCACTCGCCGCGGCGACCTACTACTTCGCGAGCATCGACGACCTGCTCGTCAGCGCACTGCTGCGAGTGACCGAACAGCAGGTCACCCTCTTCACGCACCTCGATGGCCGGTCGCTCACCGACATCGCGGTCGTGCTGCATGACTGGGTCTACCTCTCCCGGGCATCCGCCATCGCGCAGTATGAACTTCTGTTCCTCGCGATGCGGCGAGACGGCCTGCGCGCGGCAGCCGATCTCTGGTACCGCGCCCTCGAGGATGCGATCGTCCCGATCGTCCCGAACCCTCGTCACGCCCGCGTCGTCGCCCTCGCGGTGGACGGCCTGATCCTGCGGATGCTGTGGCGCGGCGAACCCGGTACGGTGCCCGAGGTGGAAGCTGCACTTCGGGACATCCTGCAGTCGTCGCTGGGCTCTCCGTGACGGATCCCACGTGCGCGATCTCTCAGCGAATGAAATCTACTTGAGCGATTTTTGCATCAGCACCGTGCCGAGCCAGCGCTCGAACTTGAAACCGACCTTGCCCATGCGACCGATCTCCTTGAAGCCGAAGTCCTGGTGCATCTTGATGGATGCTTCGGCGCCCCTGTCGGCGATGACCGCGATGATCTCCTTGAGTCCAGCTTGCTTCGACCGGGTGATCAGCTCTCCCATCAGCACTTTGCCGAGCCCTTTTCCGGTGGACGCAGCACGGAGATAGATCGAGTTCTCGACGGTGAAGCGGTAGGCGGCTTTCTCCTTCCACGGATACACGTAGGCGTATCCGAGGATCTGCTGGCTCGCACTCTCGGCCACGAGGTAGGGCATGCCGAGCTTCTTCAAGTGCTGGAACTTCGACCGCGTCTCCCGGAGGGACTGCGCCACTTCGTCGAATGTCACCGTCGAATTGGCCACGTAGTGGTTGTAGATCTCACGGATATCCGGCATGTCTTCGAGGCGCGCGTCCCGGATCGAATATTCGAAGGGCACCTCGAGCGGCGGCAGGTTGCGCTGCGCCCCCACGGGGCGGTGCGTGGCCTGGTATTCCTCCTCGAGCATGAAATGAGCTTACGCCGGGATCGTCCAGTCGATCGGTTGAGCCCCCTGCGCGATGAGGAACGCGTTCGCCCGGCTGAACGGGTGCGATCCGAAGAAACCACCCCCGGCCGAAAGGGGACTCGGATGCACGGACTTGATCACGGGCACGGAGCCGAGCATGGGCTCGAGGGCGATGGCATCCTTCCCCCACAGGATCGCGACGAGCGGACCCCCGCGATCCGCGAGCGCGTGGATCGCCGTGGCTGTCACCGCTTCCCACCCCGTGCGGCGATGCGAACCGGACCTGCCGGGCTGAACGGTGAGCACGCGGTTGAGCAGCATGACCCCCTGGTCCGACCACGCGCCCAGGTCCCCGTGCGGGGGCGGCGTGACACCGACGTCGCTCCGCAGCTCTTTGTAGATATTCCAGAGGCTCCGCGGGATCGGTCGAACTGCCCGGTCGACAGCAAAGGAGAGTCCGATGGGATGCCCGAGGCTCGGATACGGATCCTGCCCGACGATCAGCACTCGAACATCCGCAAAAGGGTAGGTGAACGCCCGGAACACGTTTTCCTCGGAGGGGAGGTAGCCGCGCCCGGCGGCGACCTCGCCATCGAGGAAATCACCGAGCTTCGCGATGACTCCGGCGACCGGTGCGAGGGCGGTCGCCCACCCCGAGTCGATGGATCCGGTAAGGGTGGAAGGGGTGGTCGGGTCGACCCCAGCGCTCTCGGAGTCGGTCACGCGATGACAGGCGGCAGCGACGACCACGGAAACGCGATCCACTTCGAGGTGCGTCGCCACACGAAGTCGGGCTCGAGAACCGTCTGCGGCTTGGAGTACAGACAGACGCTCCGCACATCCGCTCCCGCTGTCACGAGGAGCGCCAGCACCATTGCGAGGGTGCGGCCGGAGTCCGAGACGTCGTCGACAAGCAGCACCCTCTGTCCGGAGACGGAGGGTGTGTCGAGCATGGGTGACAGCAGGACCGGCTCGTCGAGACGCACTTCGATCCCGCTGTAGAACTCCACGTTGATGGCGCCACAGCTCTTCACGTCGAGCGCGTACGCGACCGATCCGGCGAGGAGGAGCCCACCACGCGCGATGGCAACGACCATGTCGGGCACGAAGCCGCTCCCCTGAACCCGGGTGGCGAGCTCGCGGCTCGCCTCGCCGAACTCGTGCCAGCCCAGGATCTCGCGATCCGGGGTGCACCCATCATCGATTGTCATGGCTTCACGCTAGCGGCTGCCGGACGCGCACTCGGCCAGTAACATCCGAGCATGACAACCGTGCGATCCAGGGCGGGCGCGATCGCGTTCGGCCTGATCGGATACCTGTTCCTGGTGGAGATCGTCAGCGGCATTCTGCAGGGTTGCTACATGCCGCTGATCAGCGACCTGGTCAAATACCTCCATATCCGCGACGCGGACTTCAACTGATTCGAGGCGGCGCAGCTCCTGCTCTCCGCGCTCGTCGTGCCCGTACTCGCGAAACTCGGCGACATGTTCGGACACAAGCGCATTCTGCTCGTCTCCACGGTGCTCACGGCCGGCGCGAGCTGGGCTCTCGTGCTGGCCGACAGCTTCACCACCTTCCTCATCGCCTGGGCGCTGCAGGGCTTCTACGTGGTCTGGCTGCCGCTGGAGGTCGCGCTCATCTTCGACCACGGACGCAGCATGGGCCGCGGTGCCTCGCAGACCCGGCGCGCGGCGGGGTTCCTCGTCGTAGCGCTGGAGGCGGGCGCGATCATCGGCGCACTCCTCGGCGGACGGGTCTTCGGATGGTTCGGAAACAGCGTGCCCTCACCCTCGCCATCCCGGCGATCGCCGTCACTCTCGTCTTCTTCGCGGTGTTGTTCGGCGTTCCCGAGTCGACGCCGCTTCCGGGACGGCGACTGGATGTTGTCGGCTTCAGCATGCTGACTGTCGGGCTGCTGCTCATCACCTCCGGCTTCACCTTCCTGCGACTCAACGGACTCGACGCGTCGTGGGTGTACATCCTCATCGTGCTCGGCCTGCTCGCCGCTCAGGCCCCGCCCAGCGCCTATGCGGGCACGGACCCGGCCAACGGATACGGCCTCGGGCTGGACTCGGGCGACCGGTCGACGCTCATCGGGGTCTATCTCATCTCGATGATCGGGGGCGCGCTGCTGTTCCCTCTGGTGTCGCGCTGGTTCTCACCGCGTGTGGCGCTGATCATCGCCGCGTTCCTGGTCGCTATCGGCTACCTGCTGTTCGTGCCCTTCCACCTGGAGACCTGGCAGGTGTTCCTCAACATGTTCATCGCCGGCAGCGCGTGGCCGGACCGGCATCGCCGCCGCACTCACCAACACGACCAAGACGATCTGCGGGTCGTTCGCCTCGGCCATATTCGGCATCGTCTTGGCAATGGGTGTGCTCGCCGCAGCCACGAGCACGGCCTCGAGCCTCGGCGGCTATCTCACCGTGTGGATCATGTGCGGGATCGGTGCCCTGGTGGCTGCCGTGCTGCTCTTCTTCGTGCCGAAGGTCGCGTTCGCGGATGTCGCGGACGAGTTGCCGGCAGTGGTGGAGACCGCCCCCATCGAGTGACCGGCGAGCGCTACAGCTTCGGTGCGAGCGCTCCCCGGATCACCTTGTGCGGGGCCGCCTGTGCCACGGGCTTGATGGTCACGAGGTCGAGGTTCACGAATCCCGGTAGTTCGATCGAGTGCACGATCGCCTCGGCGACGTCTTCGGCATGCAAGGGATTCGCCACCCTGTCGTAGACGGCGTCTGCCCGGGCCCGGTCTCCCCCGAAGCGGACGAGCGAGAACTCATCGGTCTTCACCATGCCCGGTGCGACCTCCAGCACCCGGATCGGTTCACCGGCGAGTTCGAGCCGCAGCACGCCCACGAGAGCATGCGCCGCGAATTTGGACGCGTTGTAGCCACCACCGCCCTCATAGGCGATGTGACCGGCGATGGAGGTGACCGTGAGGATGTCCGCATGGGCGACGCCCGCGGCATCCGGCAGCGCCGCAGCAGCTCGCAACAGCGGCAGCAGGGCACTCGTGACCCGCTTGACGGCGACGACGTTCACGTCGAACATGCGTGCCCAGTCCTCGGCCACGCTCTCTTCCACCGAGGCCATGCCGTACGCGCCGCCCGCGTTGTTGACCAGGGCGTGGATCGGACCAAGATCGGCGAGATAGTCGCGAAGCGCGTCCACCTGCGCCTGGTCGGTGAGATCTGCGGTGAAGACCTCGGCACCGGTCTCCGCGGCAAGCGCTTCGAGTCGGTCGGTGCGCCGGGCGACGCCCACCACATCCCAACCGTGGGAGCGGAACAGGCGCACCGTGGCCGCTCCGATCCCCGAACTCGCCCCGGTTACTACAACGCGTCGTGACGTCACTTCTCTCCCTCGTGTGTGGTTCTCCAACCGTAACGCGGCGGTGGCGATCGGACGGTGGTGATGGGCGAGTGCGCTTCCGGGTCGGCGTCGCCGTCACATCCAACGGAGGCCATCTTGGTGCAGTCGACCACGCAAGGTGATGGGCCTTGCCCCGCCGCACTTTCGTTGGAACCTACGTTCTGCTTTCTGGACGACTCGCCCCGACAGCCGTGAGTGTTCCTGCCCGTCAGGTGTGAGCCCACTCGAGCAGGCACACACCTGACGGGCAGGAACAGAACCGCGCTCGACTCTTTCAGCGAGCCAGCTGCACCTCCTCGCTAGACGACTAAGTCCGCAAGGGATCTGCCTTTAATGCGCGGCCGGTTTGCCCGCAGAGGGAGTGGTTGGCTGCTCCTCGGCAGGCCCGGCAGGCCCGGCAGGCCCGGCGGGCCCGCCCGGCTTGGCCTCCCAGTCGGAGCTGATGCGCTTTGGCAGGGTGAAAACCAGGAAGAATGCCACAAGAGCGAAGGCTGCGCTCACCGCGATCGCGGTGGCGGCGCTGTGGGCAAATCCGACCGCGACGTTCTGTTGCGCAATTTCGGTGATGGCCGTCTTCACAGCCTGTGCACCCTCCGCTCCATGCTTCTTGACAGCATCCGCGATCTGGGCCGCTGTCGGCTTCGCGATTGTGAGTGCGCCGAAGAGTACGCTGCCGATTACCGCAATCCCGACCGCGCTGCCGATTCGCTGCATGGTGCCAACAACACCGCTCGCGGCCCCGGCCTCCTGCGGATCCACCGTCGCAACGATGAACTGGGCGTTGGGGGCGATGAACAGCCCGCTTCCGATGCCGGCGATGAGCAACGGACCGAGCAGAGCCCAGTTGGTGAGGTCGGCGGCAGGCACCAGGAGGAGCACCAACCAGACCGCCGTGAGCCCGACAGTAAGCATCCCGACACCGATTACGAGCACTCTGCGGCCGAGGATCGGTGCCAGCCTGCTGCTTTGCGATGCTCCGATGATGTTTCCGATCGCGAACGGGATCGATACGAGGCCCGATTCCAGGGCGGTGTGTCCCAGACCCGACTGCCAGAGGATGGATATCGAGAAGAAGATACTGGTGAAGGCGGCGAAGTAGACGAGCGCCAGGATCGTTCCGCCGGTGAAGGCCGCGTGGGAGTAGAGATGGGGAGGCACGAGCGGACTCTTGCCCCGTTTGGTGTACGAGATCTCCCAGAGGGTGAACAGGACGATGAGCACAACTCCGCCCGCGATGAGAAGGTAGGTCCAGAGTGGCCAGCCGAGGGTCTGCCCCTCGATCAGCGGAACGAGGATCGCGACGAGGCCACCCGCGAGCAGCACGAGACCGATCCAGTCGACTCCACCGGACGCCTTCGTGCTCGCTGCCCCCTTCGGCAGAAGGAGTACCGCCGCCACCAGCCCAACGATGCCGATCGGCACGTTGACGTCGAACACGTACCGCCAGCCTTCCTTTTCTCCGAAGGCCTGGATGAGCAGGCCGCCGATGATCGGACCCAGTGCGGACGAGACACCGATGACGGCACCCATGATGGCAAATGCGGTGCCGCGGGTCCTGCCTTTGAAGAGCAACTGGATGAATGCGGTCACTGCCGGGAGGTAAATACCCCCGGCGAGGCCCTGGATTACTCGCGCGGTGACAAGCTGGGTGCTGTCCTGCGCGAGCCCGCAGGCGAGGCTTGCCACGGTGAAGAGAGCAAGGCCAGATACGAAGATCCACTTGTGGCCGAACCGGTCACCGAGGCGACCGGCCGGGATCAACACGAGACCGAAGGCCAGGGCATAACCGGAGATGATCCAGGACAGTGTTGCCTCATTGGCGTTGAGGCTGGTGCGGATGGTGGGGAGAGCGACGTTGACAACGGTCGCGTCGAGCAGGGACATGGACATGCCGATGAGCAGCACGGCGAGGGCCCGCCAAGCACGTTTCGGAGACACTCCGAGCGCGTTCGGTGCGGTGGTCGTGGTGTTGGACATCATGTGGTTTCCCTTCGGGACTTTTCGTCAGCAATGATCTCGGGCAGTACCGCGAGGAGCTCTTCGTGCCAGTCGGCTTCGCTACGCCAGCGCGAGATTTGGTGGCGCATCGCCCAGGTCTCGGCCAGGGTGAGGTGTTGGATGATCTCCTCGAGGTGCGCCTGCTTCTGCGCCGCGCCCTCTCGAAGCCGCGCAAGCCGTGATTCGATGATGATCGGGAGGCTGTCCAGTGCGGCGGGGTCCAGCCTCGCCAGGGCAAGGTCGAAGGGATCGGGTTTGATAGCGAAGGCAGTCAAACCCTCAGTGCGAAGTTCACTCAGAGCGCGCTCTCCGCGTTCGCTAATCCGGTAGAACTGTCGCTTCGGATAATTTCCCGGCTTCTCGACTCGGTCTTTTACGAGCAGTTCCTCGGCCGCCAGGCGCTTCATTGCCGCGTAAACGGCGCTCGGCGCAAAGTCGGTCCACTCGTCGGTGTGCTCTTCCTCGGCCAGAAGCAACAGCCCATGACCGTGCATCGGGCCGCGCTCATCGAACGAGCCGAGGATGAAGAGGCGGATTGATGACACGCGACTAGTCTCACATGACTAGTCGCATGGACAACCAATCATTACGCCGAACGTCGCATCGCGTTGCTCGCCGGGGGCGCGCTCCATAGGCTCTCTGCAGCGAGCGATCACCCTGCCCGCACTACTTTGAGGAGATACCCATGAGCGACAACGCGGCCGACTGGAAGTTCGAGACCAAGCAGATCCACTCGGGCGCAGCACCCGACCCCGTGACCAATGCGCGCGCGACTCCGATCTACCAGACCACCTCCTACGTCTTCAACAGCGCAGAGCACGCCAAGAACCTCTTCGCCCTCGCCGAATTCGGCAACATCTACACCCGCATCCAGAACCCGACCCAGACCGTGGTCGAGGAACGTGTCGCCGCCCTGGAGGGCGGCACCGCAGCCCTCCTCCTGTCTTCAGGCCAGGCCGCCGCGACCATCGCCGTGCTCAACATCGCCGAGGCCGGTGACCACATCGTCTCCTCCTCGTCGATCTACGGAGGCACCTACAACCTCTTCAAGTACACGCTGAAGAAGCTCGGCATCGACACCACCTTCGTCGAGGACCAGGATGACGCCGCCGAGTGGGCTGCCGCAGTTCGTCCCAACACCAAGCTCTTCTTCGCCGAGACCATCGGAAACCCGAAGATCAACATCCTCGACATCCGCAAGGTCGCGGATATCGCGCACGAGAACACCGTTCCACTCATCGTCGACAACACGATCGCGACACCGTACCTGATCCGGCCGTTCGAGCACGGAGCCGATATCATCGTCCACTCCGCCACCAAATTCCTCGGCGGTCACGGCACGGT